>NZ_JBMNUS010000003.1:0-341567 GCF_050946405.1 Pseudochelatococcus sp. | reverse complement strand
TTTCGGGTCCAGGTGCGCTTTCGGGTCCAGGTGCGCTTTCGGGTCCAGGTGCGCTTTCGGGTCCAGGTGCGCTTTCGGGTCCAGGTGCGCTTTCGGGTCCAGGTGCGCTTTCGGGTCCAGGTGCGCTTTCGGGTCCAGGTGCGCTCCTGGACGAGAGACGGCGTTTTACGACGATATGCGAACGTAGTCGCCGGGCGCGTCGGCCAGAACCGGCAGCTTGCCCTTGGCGGGATCGCGCGCAGGCACGCGCGCCCGCGCCTGCGCCTCCAGCCACGAAAACCAGTCCGGCCACCACGAGCCCGGATGTTCCTGCGCCTCCCGCAGCCAGCCTCCGATATCGCCGTAGAGCGGGGCTTGCGAGGTCCAGTACTGATATTTGCCGCGCGCGGGCGGGTTGACCACGCCGGCGATGTGGCCGGAGCCCGAGAGGACGAAGCGCACCGGCCCGCCCAGCAATTGCGCGCCGAGGAACACGGATTCGGCCGGTGCGATATGGTCCTCGCGCGTCGCAAGTTCGTAGACCGGGACGGAAATCATCTTCGGATTGAGCCGGACGCCGCCGATCTCCAGTTCTCCTCTGGCAAAAGTGTTCTCCAGATAGAACTTGCGCAGGTAATAGGAGTGATTCGCCTTCGTCATGCGCGTGGAATCGGAGTTCCAGTGCAGCAGGTCGAAGGGGAAGGGCGTCTGGCCCTTCAGATAGACGTTGATGATATAGGGCCAGATCAGATCGTTGGGCCGCAGGGCGTTGAACGCGCCGGCCATGACGATTCCGTCGAGGTAGCCGAAGGTTTTCATGCGCTCTTCCAGATTGCTGATCTGGTCGTTGTCGATGAAGACCTTGAGATCCCCCGCGCGGGTGAAGTCGATCTGCGCCGTCAGCAGCGTGATGCTGCCGATGCGGCGGTCGCCGTTGGCGGAAAGATAGGCCTGCGTCATGGCGAGCAACGTGCCGCCGACGCAATAGCCCACCGCGGCGAGGCTGTCCTCGCCCGTGGCCTTGAGCACGACCTCGATGGCCTTGATCAGCCCCTCGCGCATGTAGTCTTCGAAATTCTTGTCGGCGAGCCGCTCATCGGGGTTCACCCAGGATATGCAGAACAGGGTGGCGCCCTGGTCGACGGTCCATTTGATGAACGATTTATCCCGCGTGAGATCGAGGATGTAATATTTGTTGATCCACGGCGGAACCAGCAGGACGGGGCGCTTGAGAACGGTCGGGGTGGTGGGGGAATACTGGATCAGCTCGAACAGGTCGTTGCGGAACACGACCTTGCCCGGCGTCACCGCGAGATCGACGCCGACCTTGTAGCTGCCGGGCGGCGTCTGGCGGATCTTGAGTTCGCCGTGGCCGGCGGCGATATCCTCGGCGAGCATCTTCATGCCGCGCACGAGATTGGCGCCGTTTTCCTTGATCGTCTCCCGCAGGACTTCGGGATTCGTGGCGAGGAAATTGGTCGGCGACAGGGCGCTGGAGATCTGCCTGACGTAGAAGCGCGCCTTCTGCCGCGTGGCGTCGTCGAGCCCCTCGGCGCCTTCCACGATATTTTCCGCCCAATGGCTCGTGATCAGATACACCTGCTTGAGGAAGTCGTAGACGGGATGTTCCTGCCAGTCGTCCGCCCGGAAACGCTTGTCGCCCGGCCGGGGCGCGGCCACCGGCGCCACGGCCTCGCCGTTGAGGCGCTTGAAGGTGCTGGCCCACAGGTCGATGAACCCGTTGGCGAGGTTCATCTGGGCCTCGATGGCCTTCTGCGGGTTGGCGATCCATTGTTCAGCGAGCTGGCCGAGCGTCTTCACCATGTCGGAGATATCGGCGGGCCCCTTCGGCGGGGCGCGGCCGCTCTCGATCGGTTTGAGGTAGGCTGCTGTCGCCTTGCCGGTTTCCTCGACGAGTTTCGCCATATTGTGCGAAAGCGCTTCGAAATCCGGTATCGGAAACTCGGCCTGGGCGTTGGCGTCCTGCTTCGACATGCTCTGACTGTCCTCATTGCGTCCGGTATGGCGGTGTTATGGTCGGACGGGCTTTTCCTTGCCGACCGGGAGAAGGCTTGCCAGTCTCCCACAATCGGGATTTATAGGACATAAGCCTTATCGCAGCCTGTTGCGATGACCCGCATGCAACGCTGCCCACGAAAGTGGCTGCAACCGCCCGAAAATCGCCCCGAACCGGAAAGGTGCCGACCATGATGAACGCTCTTCGCCAATCGACGCCGGCAGCGGCCCTGGTCTTCGTGCTCGGCGCCTGCGCCGGGTGCGCGGGCGGCGGCCCCGTTCACGGCATCGCGGTGGCGAGCGGATTCGCGACCGAAGGCGGAAAAGCCGCCGGTTTCGTCGAGGAGTCGCGCTCCGAGACGCTGCAATACAAACCCGTCGGCGTCAAGCCGCCCGATCGCGGGCATGCCCCGCTGACCAAGGAGGAGTTGGAGGCGCTGGAGACCGGGCTCAACCGGCGCCGCTCGCAGAACGAGGCGGACGCCGCGACGGCGCGCGCGCTGGGCGACACGCCGATGGCGCAGCCGCCGGTCATTCCCCCGCTCGAATGAGCGCTTTTTGCCGCTCTCGCCGACTTTCGCAAGAAAATGTTTTCATGCGCGCCGTGTTGATGATAAACGATACTTTTACGGCCGTGCGCGCATAATTACTGACACGCCGGCTCCAGTGGCGGCTCGGCAGCGAGCATTCCCGGCCGAAGCGCCTGCGTTTTGGCCTTTTTTCGATCCCGGATACCAACCCATGACGGAATTTCATCGTATCAAGCGCCTCCCTCCCTATGTGTTCGAGCAGGTCAACCGCGCCAAGGCGGCTGCACGAGCTGCGGGCGCCGATATCGTCGATCTGGGCATGGGCAATCCCGATCTGCCGGCGCCGCGCCATGTCATCGAGAAGCTGGTGGAAACCGTCGGCAAGCCGCGGACGGACCGTTATTCCGCCTCGCGCGGCATCGCCGGCCTGCGCCGGGCGCAGGCCGGCTATTACGAGCGGCGTTTCGGCGTCAAGCTCAACCCGGATACCCAGGTCATCGCCACGCTGGGCTCGAAGGAGGGCTTCGCCAACATGGCGCAGGCCATCACCGCGCCGGGCGATGTCGTGCTGGTGCCGAACCCGAGCTACCCGATTCATGCCTTCGGCTTCCTGATGGCGGGCGGCGTCATCCGCTCCATTCCGGCGGAGCCGACGCCGGCCTTCTTCCCGGCGCTGGAAAAAGCGGTCGTGCACTCCATCCCCAAGCCCATCGCGCTTGTGGTCTGCTATCCCGCGAACCCCACAGCCTATGTCGCCTCGCTCGATTTCTACCGCGATCTCGTCGCCTTCGCGAAGAAGCACGACCTGCTGCTGCTGTCGGACCTCGCTTATTCGGAAGTCTATTTCGACGACGATCCGCCGCCCTCCGTGTTGCAGGTGCCCGGCGCCGTCGATGTGACGGTCGAGTTCACGTCGATGTCCAAGACCTATTCGATGGCGGGCTGGCGCATCGGCTTCGCCGTCGGCAACGAGCGCCTGATCGCGGCGCTGGGCCGGGTGAAATCCTATCTGGACTATGGCGCGTTCACGCCGGTTCAGGTCGCCGCGACGGCGGCGCTGAACGGCCCGGACGACTGCATCGCCGAGATGCGGGCCACCTACAAGCACCGGCGCGACGTGCTGGTCGATTCCTTCGGCCGCGCCGGGTGGGAGATTCCCGTGCCCAAGGCGTCGATGTTCGCCTGGGTCAAGATTCCCGAGCAATTCCGGGAGCTTGGCAGCCTGGAGTTCTCGAAGCTGCTGGTGGAGAAGGCCGAGCTCGCGGTGGCGCCGGGCATCGGCTTCGGCGAGCATGGCGACGAATATGTGCGCATCGCCGTGGTCGAGAATGAACAGCGCATCCGTCAGGCTGCGCGCAACTTGCGCCGGTTCCTTGAAACGGCCGACAAAACATTGCACAACGTCGTTTCACTCGCCGCGCATCGTTGAGGTGCGCATCCGCCGCCCTGGAGCATCCCTACCTTCCGTTGAAACGCAGAGATGCTCTATCCTTTTGTTTAAGCATAATATTTTTCCCGAAAGCGGTATCCGCTTCCGGGGATTATGCTCTATCCGGTTCTGACAATGGCGCAAAGTTTACGGGTCGGCGTCGCCGGCCTTGGTACGGTCGGCGCATCCGTCGTCCGCCTGCTCGATCTGCAACACGACATTCTCGCTTCCCGTTGCGGGCGGGCGATCACCGTTACGGCGGTCGCCGCGCGCGACAGGTCGCGCGACCGCGGCGTCGACCTGTCGGGCGTGCACTGGTACGATGATCCGGTGGCGCTGGCCCGGTCGCCTGACATCGACGTGTTCGTCGAGTTGATCGGCGGCGAAAACGGCCCGGCGAAAGCGGCCGTCGAGGTGGCCCTGCAAGCGGGCAAGCCGGTGGTGACGGCCAACAAGGCGCTGATCGCCCATCATGGCGAGGCGCTCGCGCATCTGGCGGAGGAGCGGGGCGTCACGCTGTCGTTCGAGGCCTCGGTGGCGGGCGGCATCCCCGTCATCAAGACGGTCAAGGAAGGGCTCGCGGGCAACCGCATCACGCGCATTTCCGGCATTCTCAACGGCACCTGCAACTATATCCTCTCGCGGATGGAGCGGGAGGGGGCGTCGTTCAACAAGTGCCTCAAGCAGGCGCAGACGCTGGGTTACGCCGAGGCCGATCCGACCTTCGACATCGACGGCTTCGACACCGCGCACAAGCTCACCATCCTCGCGGCCCTCGCTTTCGGCGTCGATGTCAACATCGGGGCCGTCTATGTCGAGGGCATCCGGTCGATCGACTCGTTCGACATCCGCATGGCCAAGAAGCTCGGCTATCGCATCAAGCTGCTGGGCGTCGCGGAGCGTTCGGAATCCGGCATCGAGCAGCGCGTCCATCCGACCATGGTGCCGAACGATTCGCCGATCGCGCGCGTGATGGGCGTCACCAACGCCGTGAACATCCAGGCCGACGCCGTGGGCGAGCTGACGCTCGTGGGGCCGGGAGCGGGCGGCGACGCGACCGCCTCGTCGGTGATCGCGGATCTCGCGGATGTCGCGCGCGGCTTCGTCAGCCTGCCGTTCGGCTATCCCGCGGCCTCGCTCGGGCATCCCATCCAGGAGCCGATGCAGGTGCACGAGGGCGGCTATTACGTGCGCCTGACGGTGGCCGACACGCCCGGCGCAGCCGCTTCCATCGTCACGAGCTTCGCCGATCTCGGGATTTCGCTGGAGAGCATCATCCAGAATCGCTCCGAAGACGCCGCGCAGCTCGATCCCGCCGGCCGCTCGGGCGCGCCGGTGCCTGTCGTGGTCATCACCTATGCGACGACCGAACAAGCTATTCGTTCGGCGGTTGATAAGGTGATCGCGGAAGGGTATGTCGTAGAAAGGCCGCAGGTCATTCGTATCGAGCGGGAATAACTGTTCATCGTTCGCGTCATTGTCACGAAAATGGCGTGAAAACGTGGCGTAGACATTTCCGCAGGCGGGGCATCGGCCGATTTGAAAAGATGGGCCATCGCTCCGCGAGATTCTGATTTGAGCAAGTTCCGATCGGCCGGATGTTCCGTCAGGTCGGAAGCTGCCTTAGCCCGTTCAAGCATACCCCCGAGGAGTCTGATTAGATGTCCAATGAAGGCGAATTGAAAGCCAGCCACTACATCGACCGCATTCTTACGCTGGAACTCGTTCGCGTCACCGAGCGCGCTGCGGTGTCTTCCGCGCGCCTGCGGGGCAGGGGAGATGAGAAGGCGGCGGATCAGGCGGCGGTGGACGCCATGCGCCGCGAGCTGAACCGTCTGTCGATCGACGGCACGGTCGTGATCGGCGAGGGCGAGCGCGACGAGGCGCCGATGCTGTTCATCGGCGAGCGCGTCGGCAACAAGACCGGCCCGAAGGTGGACATCGCCGTCGACCCGCTGGAAGGCACGACGCTGTGCGCCAAGGACATGCCCGGCGCCATCGCGGTGATGGCGATGGCCGAGGGCGGTTCGCTGCTCAACGCGCCTGACGTCTACATGGAGAAGATCGCCATCGGCCCGGGCTACCCCGCCGGCCTGGTCGACCTCGACAAGTCGCCTGAGCAGAACATCGAGGCGCTGGCCCGCGCCAAGGGCGTCAAGCCCTCCGAGATCACCGCGCTGGTGCTCGACCGCCCGCGCCACGCCGAGATCATCGCCGGCATCCGCCGCACCGGTGCGGCTGTGCGCCTCATCACCGACGGCGACGTGGCGGGCGTCATCTTCACCGCGACTTCGGGCGAAACCGGCGTCGACATCTACATGGGCACGGGCGGCGCGCCCGAGGGCGTGCTCGCGGCGGCGGCGCTGCGCTGCGTCGGCGGCCAGATGCAGACGCGCCTCATCCTCGACACGCCGGAGAAGCGCGAGCGCGCTGCGGCGATGGGCGTCACCGATCCGGCGCGCAAGTACAGCATCGAGGAGCTGGCGGCCGGCGACGTGGTGGTGTCGGCCACGGGCGTGACGGACGGCGCGTTGCTGTCCGGCGTTCGCTTCGGCAGCGACGTCATCGAGACCGAGACGGTCGTTTACCGCTCCGCCACCGGCACCGTGCGCCGTATTCGCGCCGAGCATCGCGATCATTCCAAGTTCTATCTGGATTGATCGCACGCTGGATGGAGACAATCCGTCCGCATCGGCGGCCGGGTGCGTGCGCCCGGCCGATTTTTCTCCAGGCTTTCAGCGTTTCGTCGCATCAGGTATTGCAGACAAGGTGTTTCAGACAGGCATTCCGGGGGATCAGTCCTTTCACACCCGTCCGTTTCTCGGCGTCGACCGCTCCGCGCTGGGGCGCGCATGGCGTGACCGATGCACGGACACCGGGCGCGCGGCGGCGCTGGCGATGGTGCAGACGCACGGCCTGCCCGACATGCTCGCCCGCGTGCTGGCGGCGCGCGGCGTGGCGCCCGACGACGCAGCGGCCTATCTCGCGCCGCGCCTGCGCGACCTCATGCCCGATCCCTCCACTTTCGTCGCGATGGACGAGGCGGCTGCGCGCATCGCGCAAGCCGTGATCCGCGGCGAGAAGATCGCGATCTTCGGCGATTACGACGTCGACGGCGCCTGTTCGGCGGCTTTGCTCGGCACTTTTCTGGCGCGGACGGGCACTCCCTTCGTCGTGCGCATTCCCGATCGCATCATTGACGGTTACGGCCCCAATGTGGAGGCGATCAGGGAGTTGCACGCGGCCGGCTGCACGCTTCTGGTCACGGTGGATTGCGGCGTGGCGAGCTTCGAGCCGCTCGCGGAGGCGCGCAAGCTCGGCATGGACGCGGTGGTGCTCGATCATCATCAGGCGGCGGTGGAACTGCCGCCTGCGGTTGCCGTCGTCAACCCCAACCGGCAGGACGACCTTTCCGGCCTGGGCCATCTGTGCGCGGCCGGCGTGGTGTTCATGGCGCTGGTGGCGGTGCAGCGCGCGCTGCGCCGGTCGGGCTTCTGGCAGGCGCGCGGCGGCGGCGAGCCGGAGCTTCTGGCCGATCTCGATCTGGTGGCGCTGGCGACCGTTGCCGACGTCGTGCCGCTGACGGGTCTCAACCGCGCTTTCGTGCAGCAGGGGCTTGCCGTGATGCGCCAGCGTAGGCGGCCGGGGCTGACGGCGCTCATCGACGTATCCGGTCTCTCGGGGCCGCCGGAAGCGTGGCATCTCGGCTTTCTGCTCGGCCCCCGGATCAACGCCGGCGGACGCATCGGCAATTCGGCGCTCGGGGCGGGGCTGCTGATGACCGGCGACGCCGGCGAGGCCGCGCGCATCGCCGGCGAGCTCAACGCCCTGAACGCCGAGCGGCAGGCGGTGGAGCGGCTCGCCGTCGAGGAAGCGACGGCGATGGCGGAACGGCAGGTCGTGGAGGAAGGTCCCGCCGTGCTCGTCGTCGGCTCGCCGGAGTGGCATCCGGGCGTCGTGGGGCTGGTGGCGGCGCGCATCAAGGAACGTTTCAACCGCCCCGCATTCGCTATCGCGCTTGACGGCGGCGGTGGCGGCACGGGTTCCGGCCGTTCCGTTCCCGGCGTCGATCTCGGCCGGGCGGTGCGCCGGCTGGTGGAAGAGGGTATCGCCGTCAAGGGCGGCGGGCATGCGATGGCCGCGGGCGTGACACTGCCCCCGGGCGGCGTCGCGGCTTTCCGGGCCGGCATATCGGCCGCGCTGGCCGATGAGTTCGGCCGCGTTGATGCGAGCGAGGCGCTCGGCATCGACGGCGCGCTCACCGCAGGCGGCGCGACCGTCGACCTCGTAGCCGGCCTGTCGCGCGCCGGCCCCTATGGCGCGGGCAACCCGGAGCCGGTGTTCGCGTTCGGTCATCACGTTCTGACCGAGGCCGCGATCGTCGGCGTCAACCATGTCCGCATCCGCCTGCGGGCGGGCGACGGCGCGTCTCTCGGCGGCATGGTCTTTCGCGCCGCAGATGCGCCGCTGGGGCAGGCGCTGCTGTCGATGAAAGGGCAGACGGTGCATGCCGCGGGCACGCTCGCACTCGACACCTGGGGCGGCCGCAATCAGGTCAGCCTGCGCCTGCTCGACGTCAGCAAGGCGGAGGCGTCACCTCGATGATGCCTGCATGACAAGGGCGCCCGATGGATGTGGAAAACTTTCAAAGTTTTGCGGAAGGCCTTGCCGAACAGGCCGAACATCTCTATGAGTTGCGTCACTTAACCGGCAACGGTTGCTGCGCCCATCGTCTAGCGGTCTAGGACGTCGCCCTTTCACGGCGAAAACAGGGGTTCGATTCCCCTTGGGCGCGCCACTTCTCTTCAATTCCCCACTGAGTTTGTTTCGTCGGCGATCACGATGGTTTTTTCCATCGGGTGACGGTTGCATCTTCATATTTCCGCCGACACACCGAAAAATGTCACGCGGAGAAGGCGCGCCGGCTCCGTATGTCGCTCCGGGCGCGCCTTGTTTGCCATGTTTACATCTTGCCGCGCCAGGGAACGAAGATCTTCTCCAGCACGCGGACGGCGGCTTCGAGCAGGAAGGCGACGGCCGCGATGACGAGGATGCCCATGATGACGACATCCGTCACCAGAAACTGCGCAGCGGACTGGATCATGAAGCCGAGCCCGCGCGTGGCGGCCACGAGTTCGGCTGCGACCAGCGTCGTCCAGCCCGTGCCGAGTGCGATGCGGATGCCGGTGACGATCTCGGGCAGCGCGCCCGGAAAGACGACGTAACGCAACAATTGCAGGCGCGAGGCTCCCAGCGATCGCGCCGCGTCCAGCCTGTCTGGCGCGACGGATCGAACGCCCGCCGCCGTGGACAGGGCGATGGGCGCCAGCATCGCCACGCCGATGACCAGCACCTTCGATACCTCCCCGATACCGAACCAGATGATCACGAGCGGCAGATAGGCGAGCGGCGGAATGGGGCGCAGCAATTCCAGCAGCGGGTCGAGAATCCCTCGGCCGACAGGGCTGAGCGCAATGGCGAACCCCACGGGAACGGCGATTGCCGATGCGGCGACGAGCGCCGCGAACACTCGCGCGAGACTCGCGCCAAGATGCTCCAGCAGCGTGGAATCGACATAGCCTTCCGTCAGGACGGCGACGAAGCGCTGAAATACCGCCCCGGGGCCGGGGAGAAACAGCGGCGCGATCAGGCCCCCGGCCGTGACCGCCCACCAGACGGCAAGCAGAACGAGCAAGGTCGCGATGGACAGGTGGGCCACGCGGAAACGCCGGCCGCCGGCACGCTGCGAGGCCGTCGCATCCGGTTCGAGATAATCAGTCGCGGAACTCATGCCGCCTCCCGCGTGAAAACGAGGTCCAGAACCTGCTCGCGCAGGTCGACGAACGCCGGGTCGCTGCGCACGGCGCGCAGCGTTTCTCCGCCGGCGAGCCGCGCGCCGAAATCGATGCGGAACTCCTGCGCCACACGCCCCGGACGCGCCGCCAGCACGACCAGACGGGTGCCGAGCAGCAGCGCCTCCTCGACGTCGTGGGTGATGAACAGGATGCCCGGCCCGAGCCTTCGCCAAAGGTCCAGCACCGCCTCGTGCATCTGCGCGCGGGTGAGCGCGTCGAGCGCGCCGAAAGGTTCGTCCATCAGCAGGAAATGCGGCTCCGCCATCAGCGCCCGTGCAAGGCCGACGCGCTGGCGCTGGCCGCCGGAAAGCTCCCATATCCTGCGCCGCTCGAAGCCGGCCAGGCCCAGACGCGCCAGCACGGCGGCGGCCCTGGGCAGATAGTCGCGCGGGCGCATGCCGCGCAGCTTCAGGGAAAGCGCCGTGTTCTCGATGGCATCGAGCCAGGGCAGCAGCGCATCGTCCTGAAACACCACACCCCTGTCCGCGCCCGGCCCGGTGATCCTTTCGCCGTTGACGAGCACCTGTCCGTCAGTCGGCTGCAAGAACCCCGCCGCCAGCTTGAGCAACGTGGTCTTGCCCGAACCCGAGGGACCGAGCACCGTCACGAAGTCCCGCGCGCCGAAAGTGAGCGACAGATTCCCGATCACAGGCGGCGCATCACCGTAGCGGACGCTCACATCCTGAAGCGACAGCCGTGACATGCATTTCCTCCTTCATCTTCCGGCCGGGCCGCACGGCGTCGGAGCATAAGAAAAAGCGGAGCTTTGTCTGCTCCTTCAGAAGCTTTCCGCGTTTCGTCGAGACGCGAAAAGCTTCTGATTTCCTGATTTTGAGCGAATTCCTATCGATTAAACGATTCGATTGAATCTGAACGCGCTCCGGCAAAAGCCCGTGGCGCGGAATGCCGGCACCCCGCGCCGCAAGGGGCCTTACCGACCCGCCGCCGCTTCCTTCACGAAACGATCGGTGATGTAGGGCGTGTAATCGGGCAAGGCGGCAGGGATCTTGTTCTGCTCCTTGAGGAAGGCGGCCGTATCGGCGATCGCCTTGGCGAGCCCGCCCCCGAGCAGGTCGGCGGAAGCCTGCTCCTCCAGCGTCGGCAACTCATTGCCGGCGAGGATGCCGGGCACGTCCTCCGCCTTGCCGCCGGTGAGGCGCGCGATATCCTGCACCTCGCCGGAGGAAGCGGTCCACGCGGCCGGGTCCTTCCTGTAGGCGGCGTGGGCCTCGCCCGTCAGCCTGACGAACGCGCGCACCGCCTCAGGATGCTTCTCGATGAAATCGTTGCGGGCGATCCAGGCGTCGAAGGTCGGCGCGCCCCATTCGCCCACCTGCTTCGAGGAAGCGAGCACCTTGCCGCTGGCCTTCGCCTTGCCCAGCGCCGGGTCCCAGACATAGGTGGCGTCGATGTCGCCGCGCTCCCAGGCGGCGATGATCTCCGGCGGGCGCAGATTGAGGATCTGCACCTGCCTGGGATCGATGTTCCAGTGCTTCAACGCCGCGAGCAGGCTGTAATGGCCCGTGGAAACGAAAGGCACGGCGATCTTCTTGCCGACGAGATCCTTCGGCTCCTTGATGCCCGACTTGTCGGAGACGACGAGCGCCTCGGCGTCGCCGAGCAGGCCGGCGATGAAGATGGTCTGGAAAGGCACCTTGCTGGAGGCGGCCGCCGTCAGCGGGCTGGAGCCCACGAGGCCGATCTGCACGTCGCCGGAGGCGATGGCGGCGATCACGTCCGAACCGGCGTCGAACTTGCGCCACTCGATCGGCAGACCGACGGCCTTGTCATAAAGCCCCTGCGCCTGCGGCACCTTCGCAAGATCGACGGTCGTCTGATAGCCGATCACGAGCTTGTCGGCGGCCAGGGAAACGTTCGCGGAAACGGCAAGCGAGAAAGCAGCAGCCGTTGCAAGCAGGATACGCCGTGAAATAGCCATTCGAACCCCCACAATCCTTCAACCTGAAACAATCATCCGATTGAACGCACAGGGGACGGATAATGTCAATTAATTCCATATAAAATGTCTAATTACAATATTTACATATTATATGCGTATTTATATGAAGAAGCCCGGCAGCGAACCGCCGGGCTTCTTCCGCTCGGGAGAAGAGCAGCAACAGGGCAGGGAGCGGCCGCCGGTCAGAATGCCGGCAACTGGCCGGGGAACTTGTCCTTGATCAACTGGCGGATCGTATCGTTCTGATAGGCGGCCACCAGTTTTCTGAACACCGGCTTGTCCTTGTCGTCGGTGCGCACGGCGATGAAATTGGCATAGGGGTTGTTCTTGTCGGATTCGATGGCGATCGAATCCTTGCCGGGCGTCAGGCCGGCCTGCACGGCGTAGTTGGTGTTGATGGTCGAGGCGTCGGTGTCGTCGAGACTGCGCGGCAGTTGCGCGGCGTCGATCTCGCGAATCTTGAGGTTCTTGCCGTTCTCGGTGATGTCGAGAACAGTTGGCAGCAGACCCACGCCGTCCTTCAGCTTGATGAGGCCGGTCGCCTGCAACAGCAGCAGCGAGCGCCCACCGTTGGAAGGATCGTTCGGAATGCCAACGATGGCGCCGTCCTTCAGCTCGTCGACCGACTTCACCTTTCTGGAATAGAGCCCGATCGGGGCGATGATGGTATCGCCCACCGGGGTGATGCGGTAGCCCTTCGTCTTGATCTGGTTATCGAGAAAAGGCTTGTGCTGGAAAGCGTTGGCGTCGATGTCGCCGGCATCGAGCGCGGCATTTGGCAGCAGATAGTCGCTGAACACGACGACCTCGACGTCAAGCCCGTCCCTGGCGGCGATCTTCTTGACCTCTTCCCAGATGATTTCGGCATCGCCGGCCGAAATGCCGACCTTGACCTTCTCATGAGCCGCCGCATGCGGCACGAGCGCCGGGCCGACAGCAAGCGCCAGGCCGGCAAGGGCCGAAAGAATCCACCGCTTCATCATCGAAAACTCCTGATCGAATACCGCGAAATCAATTTTACGTCTCATTGACACGCACGAATGATCTGTCTTTTGAAGTGACGCGTTTTCCCCACGTGAAAACGCCGTTACCGCCCCGGCCGCGCCGTCATGACGCAACATCCGCCATACGGGCGTGGTTCATATTGAATCTATAAAATATATAGAATATATGTCAATCTGTTTCAGCCGGAAGGGGCAGGCGTTCACATGACGATTTTTGCGGCGCGAGCGCATGCGCCGGATGAGGATATTGCCGCGACGGCGGCGGCGCGCGGCGGGCGGGTGACGTTCGAGAACGTCGGCAAGGCGTTCGAGACACCGGGCGGACAGGTATCGGCCTTGCGCGGCATCAATTTCACGGTGGAGCCCGGTGAGATTTTCGGCGTCATCGGCCGCTCGGGCGCCGGCAAATCCACGCTCATCCGCACGGTCAACGGGCTGGAAAAGCCCACTTCCGGCCGTGTGCTGGTGGAAAACGCCGCCGGCGAGCGCGCCGATGTCGGCAGCCTCGCCATCGGCGAGCTGGCGCGGCTGCGCCGCGACATCGGCATGATCTTCCAGCATTTCAATCTGCTGTCGTCGAAAACCGTCGAGCGCAACGTCGGCCTGCCGCTGCGGCTTGCCGGCGCCTCCCGCGCGCAGACGGCGCAGCGCGTATCGGAACTGCTGGCGCTCGTCGGGCTCGCCGACAAGCGGGACCGCTACCCGCGCGAGCTGTCGGGCGGGCAGAAGCAGCGTGTCGGCATCGCCCGCGCGCTGGCGCGCCAGCCCGCCGTGCTGTTGTGCGACGAGGCGACATCGGCGCTCGATCCCGAAACCACTTTGTCCATTCTGGATCTGCTGAAGGACATCAACCGCAGGCTGGGCCTGACCATCATCCTGATCACGCACGAGATGGAGGCGATCCGCCATATCTGCGACAAGGTGGCGGTGATCGAGCAGGGCGTGATCGTCGAGATCGGCCCTGTGTGGCAGGTGTTCGGCGACCCGCGGCAGGAGGCGACGCGCGCCCTGCTCAAGCCCCATGCCGACGAACTGCCGGACGATCTGGCCGCGCGCCTGACGCCGTTGCCGGAAGCGGGCACGGTGCCGGTGTTCGCGGTGAGCTACACCGGCGCCGAGCCGGGCGAACCCGCGCTGGGCGCGCTGTTCGACGCGCTCGGGCGCGACGCGCGGCTGCTGCACGGCTCTCTTGACCGCATTCAGGGCCGCGCGCAGGGCCGGCTGCTGATCGCGACGCCGGCCATCACGCCGCAGGAGGCTGCGCACGCGCTCGCACGCCTCAGCATCCTTCCCCCGCGCGCGGAGATCGTCGGTTATGTCGCAGGCCCTCTTTAACCTGTTTCTCGATGCCGTATGGGAGACGCTGCTGATGGTGGGCGTCTCCGGCCTGGTGACGCTCGTCGTCGGCGGGCCGCTCGCCATCGTGCTGGTGACGACCGGGCCAGGCGGGGTGTTCGAGGCGCCGAAGCTCAATCATGTGCTGGGCGCGATCGTGAACGGCTTCCGCTCGACGCCGTTCATCATCCTGCTGGTGGCGCTGATCCCGTTCACGCGGCTGATCGTGGGCACGACCATCGGCATCTGGGCGGCGATCGTGCCGCTCAGCATCGCAGCCATTCCCTTTTTCGCCCGCATCGCGGAAGTGAGCTTTCGCGAGGTGGACCGGGGGCTCGTGGAAGCGGCACAGGCGATGGGCGCCAGCCGCCTGCAAATCATCCGGAACGTGCTGGTGCCCGAGGCGCTCCCGGGCGTCGTGGCGGGTTTCACCATCACGCTCGTATCGCTCATTTCCTCATCCGCCATGGCGGGCGCTGTCGGAGCGGGGGGCCTGGGCGATCTCGCCATCCGCTACGGCTATCAGCGCTTCGAGACCTCGGTGATGCTGCTGGTCATCGCGGTGCTGATCGCCATCGTGATGATCGTGCAGACGACGGGCGACCATCTCGCCCGCCGGCTCAACAAGCGTTGACGTCAGAGCGCTTTCCTTTCGGAAGGCGCTCCGGGGAGCGCCTCATGCTTCCACGCCGAAAACCGCCTGACGGAAAGTTTTTGCGCCGGCTGCCGGCTCCTTCACCAGTCCCTTCGCGCGCAGGATCGGAATCACCTCGTGGGCGAAAGCGTCGAAGGAATTGCCGCCTTTCAGCACGAACCCGTCCGACGCCTCGCGCTCGAACCACAGGGCGATCTCGTCGGCGACGGTCTGCGGCGTTCCGATCAGCGTCAGGTGGCCGAACTCGTAGACGCTGGAGAGAACCTGGCGCAGCGTCGCGCCGGGGCGAGTGAAATAGCTGCGCAGCAACAACCCGCGGCTGCGCCGGCGCTCGACCCGGTTCAGCTCGTCCTCGCCCGGAATCGCGCCGGCGGGGATCGGCTCGTCGAGATCGAGCTCGGCCAGCTTGAAAAGCGGCGCCTCGCGAACGATCTTGTCGCGATATTTCAGCAGGTTCCTGTCCGTGAACTGGCTGTGGTAGATATCGTCGGCCTGCTGCGCCGTGGGCGCGACGAAGGCGTTGAGGCCCGGCAGCACCTTGATATGATTCGCATCCCTGCCGCCAGACGTGGCCCGCCGCTTAAGATCGCCGTAAAAGGCCGCGCCGGCGTCGAGATCGGGCGTGGCGGTAAAGACGATTTCCGCGTGCCGGGCGGCGAAATCCAGTCCTTCCTCGGAGGCGCCCGCCTGCACGATGACCGGACGCCGCTGCGGACCGGGCGGAATGTCGAGCGCCTGCCTGACCCGGAAATAGTCACCGGCGAAATCCGTCTCCTCGATGAAATCGCCGTCGAAGCGATGCCCGGCCTCGGACCAGGAAACCGAGCCTTCCTTCCAGCCCTCCCAGAGCTTGTAGGCGACGCGCATGTACTCGTCTGCCTTCCTGTAGCGCTCGGCCAGCGGCAGCAGCTTGCCGTCGCTGAAATTCTCCTCGCCGTAATAGGAGGTTACGACGTTCCAGCCGCCGCGCCCGCCGGACAGATTGTCCAGCGAGGTGAAATAGCGCGCCACGTTGTAGGGCTCGGTGTAGGAGGTGGATTCCGTCACGATCAACCCGACGCGGCTGGTGTGCTGGGAGAGGGCGGCCAGCAGCGTCAACGGCTCGAAGCCGGCGCGCGGGCGCACATCGGCCTTCAGCGTGTCGAGGCCCAGAAAATCCGGCTTGAAGATCGCATCGAAGCCCGCGCTCTCGGCGAGCTTCGCGTGCGCCACGAAATTGTCGATCGTGAAACGGTGCGGGTCGCGCTGCGCGGCCTGGTCGCCCTGATAGAAGGCATTGGGATCGGCGAAGGCGACGAGAATGAGGCGGTCACGGCCGGCGGACATGGCGAAACTCCTTGATGTCATACGATCTTGGCAAGCGGCAGGGGCTCCTGCCGCGGAGGCCGCGCGAATGCGCCGCGCGTCGCGCCGGGCGAGGGGATCGACGCCAGCAGAACGCGGGTGTAGGGCTGCGCGGGATTGTCGAATATCCGGTCGACAGGCCCCTGCTCGATCAGGCGGCCGTGCCGGAGCACGGAAACGGTGTCCGCGACCTGCCGCACCAGCGAAAGATCGTGGGAAACGAACAGATAGGTCAGGCCGAAGCGCTCCTGAAGCGCGAACAGCGCCTCCACGATGCCGGCCTGAACCGTCACGTCGAGCGCCGAGGTCGGCTCGTCGAGAACGAGCACCTTCGGCCGCAGCACGAGGGCGCGCGCGATCGCCACGCGCTGGCGCTGCCCGCCGGAAAGGGCCGCGGGGCGCCTGTCCAGCAGTTCCTCACCCAGCCCGACCGAGCGTATCGCCTCGTGCACCCGCCCGTCGCGATCGTGCCGGGTGCCGATTCCGTACTGATCCAGCGGCTCGCGCACGATGTTCCTGACCCGCCATGTGGGATCGAGCGAGGTGAACGGATTCTGATAGACGAGTTGCAGATCGCGGCGCAAATCGCGCAGCGCCGCGGGCGAGCGCCCGTGCACGCTCTGCCCGCCCACCGTGATCGCGCCGCCGTCCGGCGTATCGAGGCCGAGCAGCAAACGCGCGAGCGTGGTCTTGCCGGAGCCGGATTCGCCCACCAGCGCATGCGTGCGTCCGCGCTCGACGGAAAAGGATACGTCGTCGACCGCGCGAACCTGCCTGCCGTCGGCCGCGAAGGTTTTGGAAACGCCCTGCACGCGGATCTGGACGTCGCCCGCGCCGTGCCCGAGAACGGTCCGCCGCTCCGGGTTGCGGAAGCGGAACGGGTTGAGGGACGGGACATCGGCTTGCAGCCGGCGTGCGTAATCGGAAGCGGGCGCGAGAAAGACGCGCTCGGACAAGCCGGTTTCCTGAACCGTTCCGCTCCTGAGCACCACGACATCCTCGGCGCGCTCGGCGGCGATGGCGAGATCGTGGGTGATCAGCAGCAGGCTGAGATCGAGCGAGGCGCGCAACCCCGAGAGCAGATCCAGAATGCGTTTCTGGATCGTCACATCGAGCGCCGATGTCGGCTCGTCCGCCACGATCAGGTCAGGCTTGGGCAGAACGGCGAGGCCGATCAGCACCCGTTGCAGCATCCCGCCTGAAAGCTGGTGGGGATAGGAGCGATAGACCCGCTCGTGATCGGTAAGGCCGACGCGATCGAAAGTCTCGAAGATCGCCGCGCGCTCGGCGTCGCGGTCGCGCAGATCGAGCAGGCGCGCGGCCTCGCGCGCATGGGCGCCGATGGTGCGCACGGGATTGAGCGCGTTCTGCGGATCCTGCGGCACGAAGCCGATCGACCGCCCGCGCAGGGGCCGGAACGCGCGGCTGTTCAGGGCAAGCAGATCGCGGCCGCGGAAGTCAATGGCGCCCGAAACGCGGGCCGTATCGGGCAGCAGGCCGAGCACGGCTTTCGCGATAGTCGATTTGCCCGATCCCGATTCCCCGATGAGGGCGAGCGCACGGCCCTTCTTCAGCACGAAGCTCGCATCCCGGACCACGGCATCGCCGCCGTAGGAAACCGACAGCCCCCTGACGCTCAGCAGCTCCTGTGCGTTCGCCGAATCTCGAACATTCGGCGGGTCTTGAGTATTCAGCAAGTCTTGCGATCCGGGCTTGTGCGACATGGCGATGGGTAATCCGGCGATGGGTAATCCGGCTGGTTCAGCTCGAACGGCGCAGCCAGCGGCTGATACGGTTGATGGCAAGCACGGTGCCCACGATCACGAGCGCGGGCGCGAAGACGAGCCACGGCGAGCTGGGATAGTCCTTGCCGTAGGAGACGAGTACGCCCCAGTCGGCGGCGGGAGGCGGATCGCCGTAACCGAGAAACGCGAGGCCGGCGATCACGAGGATGGAGGCGCCGAATTGCAGCACCGCCAGCGCCAGAATCGAGCGATAGGCATTGGGAAGCACGTGGCGGAGCAGGATATGCCAGCGCGAGCCCCCCAGCAGGCCGGATGCCTCCACGAAGACCGAGGTGCTGGTCTTCAGCGTTTCGGACCGCATCAGCCGGGCGAAGATCGCCACCGACGACACGCCGGTCGCGATGGCGACGTTGATGGTCTGGAAGCCGAAGGAACTGACGATGACCACCGCCAGCAGGAAGTTCGGGATGGCGAGCAACACGTCGATCAGCCGGGCGACGACGACATCCGTCCATCCGGCGACGAAGCCGCTCAGCAGGCCCAGAAACCCGCCGGCGACGAGCCCGATGAAAACCGCGATCGCCGCGCTCAACACGGACGACCATGATCCGTAAACGACGCGCGTGAACACGTCGCGGCCCAGATGATCCGTGCCGAACCAGTATTCGAGGCCGGGCGGCAGCAGCTTGCGGGAGGTGTCGCCGATATAGGGATCGTGGCTGGTGAAAAGTCCGGGCGCCACCGACCACGCGATGACCACGCCCACCACGGCGAAGGACAGGATGACGGCAAACGGCACGCCCGCGGCGAGGGTTCGCGCATGGCGAAATACGCCGGGAGCGGTGAGATGAAAGGTCATTCGGCGACAGCCTCCGCATCGGCAAGGGAATCGTCGGCAAGGGAATCGTCAGCGAGGGAGCCGCGCTTGCCCGCGCGCGGCCGCAGGCGCGGATCGAGCAGCGGATAGACGAGATCGGCGATCAGGTTCACGATGACGAACACCGCCGCCGCCAGCGAAACCACCGCCTGAATGACGGGATAGTCCTGCGCGGACACCGCACCCTGCACCAGCGACCCGACGCCGGAGCGGCCGAAAATCGACTCCGTGATCAGCGAGCCGCCCAGCAGTTCGCCCACCGCGAGCGCCACCATCGTCACCACGGGCAGCGAGGAAGGGCGGAACTGGTGGCGGGTGAAAAGCTGGAACCGGCTGAGGCCGCGCGAGCGGGCCACCGAAAAATACTCCTGCCGCGCCTCATGGTCGAGATTGGCGATGAGCACTTCCGCGATCTGGGCGGACACAGGCACGCCGAGCGCGATGGCAGCAAAGGCGGTGGCGGTGAAACTGTCCGGGTTGGTGATGCGGAACAGGCCGAACTGGAACGCGAAGACCTGAATGAGAAAGATGCCGATGATGAAGCTCGGCACCGAAAGCGAGGCCGCGGGCAGAAGGCGCAACAGGCCCTGACCGTATTTCGGCGGAAGATTCTGGGAGGCGAACGCGATGAGGAAGGCCAGAACCAGCGCCACCGCCAGCGCGCTCGCGGCCAGGATGAGCGTGGACGGCAGCGCGCCCAGAATGAGGCCCGACACCGGCAGGTTCGAGCGCAGGGACACGCCGAGATCGCCGACCACGAAACGCGACAGCGCTATCCACAATTGTTCGGGAACCGGCTTGTCGAGCCCGTAATAGGCGATGATCGGCGCGATGTCTTCCGGGGAGAAGCCGTTCTCTGGGTCCAGCAGCATGTTGGTGATCGGATCGCCCGGCAGGACGTTGATGATCAGGAAAGTCGACGTATAGGCCAGTGCGATGACCACGATCGCCTGGACGAACCGCCGTAGGGCATAATCAAGATAATTCGAGGTATCCATCACACATCGCGCCTTGCAGGTCTCCATGCGCCGGACGGATATCTGTCCGCCCGGCGGCAAACGGGATGGCGATCAGCGATCGAGCCACGCGCCATAATACAGCGGATACGCCGCGCCGCTGTAGACGTCGCCCTTCACCTTGGGCGACTGCACGAAAAGGCGCTGGATGAGCTGCGTGGTCGGGATGAACAGGCCCTGTCCGATCACATATTGCTGAACATCCTTGAGGATTTTGGCGCGCGACTCGTAGTCGACGGCGTCGTCGATGGCCTTGGCGAACCCGTTCAGCGTTTCGTTGGACTGGTCGTAGTTGAACCAGTTGTCGCCGCCGTGCAGATCGGTCAGCACGCGCCCGGCCACACCGGCGTCGAGGAAGCTGCGGCTCACCTCGAAAAGCGGAACCGTGTCGTTGTTCCTCACCCGCGCGTTGAAGGTGGCGATATCCACGACGTTGAGCGTCACCCCGACACCGATCTCGCGAAGCTGCTGAACGACCAGCTCGCCGACCTGCTTGGAGGTGCTGACCCACGGGCTTGCGTAAAGATTGAAGCGCAGCTTCTTGCCGTCCTTGACGCGCACCCCGTCGTCGCCGGGCTTCCAGCCCGCCTCATCGAGCAGCTTCCTGGATTTTTCCGGGTCGTGGGTCAGCAGATCGCTGAGATCGGCGACCTCCGGCACGTTCGCCTCGATGAAGCTCCTGGCCGGCTTCCAGTCGTCGGTAAAGACCGTATCGAGGATCTCCCGCCGGTTGATGCCGTGCTGGATCGCCTGACGAACGGCCGCCTCCGAGAAGTTCGGCGCCTTGACGTTCACGCGGAAGCCGCTGACGAAGCCGAGGCTGTCGGGCGCAATGACCTTGAAACCTTTGCCGCGAAGCCCTCCCAGCTCATGAGGCGGGATGTTGAGCACGATATCGGCCTGACCGGCCTCGAGCGCGGAGCCGCGCAGCGCGGCCTCCTTGACGACCTTGAACGTGATCCTGTCAAGGCTCGCCGGGCCGGAATGGTCGATCGCGGCCGGGCCCCAGTCGTAGTCCGGCCGCTTGCGCAGCACCACGTTGTCGCCCTCGCGCCAGGACTCCACGACGAAAGGCCCGCTGCCGATCTGCTTCTTGAGATCGCCCAGCTCCTCCGCCTTCAGATTGAGGCTCGCGGGCGCGCGCAGCAACGTCTTGTGATAGCCGAGCGTAGGCAGGAAGCTCAGGGTGGGCGCGGAAAAGTCGACGCGCACCGTGTGGGCGTCGATCACCTCCGTGCCCTTGTAGGTGGCGGACGGGAACAGCCCGAGACGGCCCACGCCCCGCGCGGCGTCGCCCTTCGCCCAGATCTCGATATTGGCGGCGACGGCGGCCGCGTCGACCGGCGTCCCGTCCGAGAAGGTGACGTTCTTCTTCAGATGCAGGATGAAACGGGAGTAGTTGTCCTGCACTTCCCAGCGTTCCGCGATCCACGGAGTGGGCTCGCCCTTCTCGTCGACATGCACCAGCTTGTCAGCGATCTGACCCCACACCTGGCCGGTGTAGATGTCGACCTTCTCGTTCAGGCTCCAGCCGCTGTCGAGACTCGCGATCAGAAAGGTGATCTCGCCCCCGGACTGCCGCTTCGTTTCCTGCGCGCCCGCTGCGGCAAGCCCGAGGCCGGATGCGAAACCCGCGGCGGCGATGAGGGCGCCCCCCAGCAAGCCGGTGAAAGTACGACGATTCAAATGCATCTCAATCCTCTGAATATCGGGCGGCGCACGGGCAAGCCGCACGGCGCATGCGCATCATGCTCAAGGCAGCGGAGACGGGCGCGGGGCACCCCGGAAGCATCGCGGGTGCCCGACGAATCAAAATATATTCTATATAAATTTAATAGAATTTCTAGCAAGAATCGTCAGGCAAGAGGGCGATGCGGGAGACGGCGGCGCGCATGCCATGGCCATTCGCGGCATTTTATGGCCAACTGCTTCCCGATCGTTTCATCGGGGAGATGACGTATGGCATTCGCACGGATCAACGACATCGTGCTTCATTATCGCGTGCGGGGCGACAGTGCCGCGCCGGCGCTCGTTCTGGTCAACTCGCTGGGCACGGATGGGCGCATCTGGGACGAGTTGGCCGATTTGCTCGCCCCGCGCTATCGCATCGTGTCCTACGACAAGCGCGGGCATGGATTGAGCGACGCGCCGAAAGGCGATTACACGCTCGATGACCATGTGGCGGACCTTGCGGGGCTTGCGAACCATCTCGGCATCGACCGGCTGGCGCTGGCGGGCGTGTCCGTCGGCGGCCTGATCGCACAGGGCTTCGCGCTGCGCCATGCCGACAGGCTCGCCGCGCTGGTGCTCTGCGACACGGCGGCGAAATTCGGCGATGCGGATATGTGGAACGGACGCATCGCCGCCGTGCGCACCGGCGGAATGGCGGCGCTCGCCGACACGGTGATCCTGCGCTGGTTCCCGGAATCCTATCGCCGGGAAAAGCCCGACGCCGTCGCCGGCTGGAAGAACATGCTGACGCGCACCCCGGCCGCCGGCTACGCGGGCACCTGCGCCACGCTGCGCGACACGGACCTGCGCCCGCTGACCGGCGGGATCGCGGCGCCGACGCTTGTGGTGGTCGGCGATGAGGACCTTTCCAGCCCGCCCGCGCTCGTGCGGCAGACCGCGGAAGCCATTCCGGGCGCGCGCTATGTCGAGATCGCCGGGGCGGGGCATATTCCCTTCATCGAGCAACCCGGCGCGATGGCGGCGTTGATCGACGGCTTCCTGCGCGAGACCGGCCACAGCCGACCGGAATAAACGCCGCTCCGTCGAGCGGAAGGCGCGACGGAACAGCAGGAACCGGCCTTGCAACGCGCTTGCCGTCGTTACGCTTTGAGAGCCGCGGCGACGGCATCCGCGAGCGGCGTGGTCGGGCGGCCGATCAGATGCGAGAGGTCGCGGCCGTCGTGGAACAGCCCGCCCTGCGCAGCGCCGACGTCGAAGGCCGCAACCGCCTCCGCGAAAGCCTCGGGCAGGCCCGCACCCTTGAGCACGGCGGCATAATCGGCCTGCGGGAGATTGTTATAGGGAATGGCCTTGCCCGTCTGCTTCGACACCTCGGCCGCGAGATCGGTCAGCGTGTAGGCATCGTCACCCGCAAGCTCATAGGTCTTGCCGGCATGCCCCTCATCGGCGAGGACGGCGGCAGCCGCTTCCGCATAGTCGGCGCGCGTCGCCGACGAGATCCGGCCTTCGCCCGCGCTGCCGACCAGCGCCCCGGCCTGCACCGCAGCGGCGACGGAGCCGGTGTAATTCTCGGTGTACCATCCGTTGCGCAGAATCACGTAAGGAACGCCCGACGCCTTCAGCGCGGCTTCCGTCGCGACATGCTCCTGCGCGAGCAAGGTGAGGGGCGAGGTGTCTGCATGCAGCAGGCTGGTGTAGACAATCTCCCTGACGCCCGCCTTCTTCGCCGCGTCGATGACGTTGACGTGCTGCGCGGCGCGCTTGCCGATGTCGTTCGAGGAGATCAGCAGCAGTTTGTCGATGCCCGCAAGAGCCTTCTCAAGCGTTTCCGGCCGGCCGTAATCCGCCTCGCGCACCTCGACGCCGAGATCCGCCGCCTTCGCGGGATCGCGCGCCAGCGCGACGATGCCGGACGGCGCAACCTTCCGCTTCAGTTGCGCGATGACGAGGCGGCCGAGCTGGCCGGTAGCTCCGGTAATGGCGATGGTCATGAACGAACTCCTTGTCGTATGGGTTGGCCGATGTGATATATCGCCGTTAATGACTTTTCGTAAGTACGCACATAAAGGTTAGTTTGAATGCCGCCCGCCGCCGATGATCCGCCCGCCGCCTCGCAACGGCCGCTGTCGCTGTCCGAGAAACTGGAACGCGGCAATCTCATGGCCGCGGCCTGTCCTTCGCGGGAGGTGCTGAAGCATCTCACCAGCCGCTGGGGCGTATTGGTGCTGCTCGCGCTCCGCGCCGGCACGCTGCGCTTCAGCGACTTGCGCCGCAGGATCGGCGGCGTCAGCGAGCGCATGCTGTCGCAGACGCTGCAATGGCTGGAGAACGACGGCATGGTGGTGCGCAAGGCCTACAAGATCGTGCCGCCGCATGTGGAATACACGCTCACGCCGCTGGGCGAGGAGGCGGCGGAAAGGGTCCGCGAACTGGCGGACTGGATCGAGATCAACCTGCCGCGCATCGCCGGAGGCTGGGAAAACCGCCAGGCCGCAGACGAACCGGCCCGAAGCGCCGCGCATGCGCCCGAAGAACGCGCTTGATTGAAGATAAAATCTATAGATATTATCTAATTATCACAAGCGGATTCTGATCGGATTCGTGCGCCACGCCCCGGCCCGAAACGGAAAGACGCCGCGCCGATGACGCCGGCTTCCGCTTTCGACAGGGAACGGACCCGCCGCCCCCGATCCCTGGGGCGCGGTGCGCCGTTTCGCATCCCCGAGGAACATCCATCGTGAGCACACGCATCGCCATCCGCCACATCGGCTTTCTCCTGCCCGGCAGCTATCCCGACGACGATCCGTTCGACGGGCTGGAAAAGACGCTCCAGCTCTTCGAACTGGGCGAAAGGCTCGGGTATGACAGCGCGTGGGTGCGGCAGCGGCATCTGGAGCATGGCGTTTCCTCCGCCAGCGCGTTTCTCGCCGCCGCCAGCCAGCGCACGCGGCGCATCGCGCTCGGCACCGCCGTCATCCCGCTCGGCTATGAAAGCCCGTTCCGGCTGGCGGAAGATCTTTCCACCGTCGACGTGCTGTCGCGCGGGCGGCTCAATGTCGGGGTCAGCGCGGGCACGCCGCCGCATGCCGACCTGCTCGGGCCGCTGGTGTTCGACGGCGACTGGTCCGGCTACGATCTCTCGCACAACCGCGTGCTGCGCTTCGTGGACAATCTGCGCGGCCATTACATCGGCCCGGAGGACGCCGTGATCGCGGCGCAGGGAGATGCGCATCGCAGCCGCCAGCGCCCGCGCCTGCATCCCCATGCCGACGGGCTGATCGATCGCGTGTGGTACGGCGGTGGCTCGCTCGCCTCCGCCCGCTGGGCCGGCGAGAACGGTCTCAATCTGATGATCGGCAATCTCACGAAAGGCGAAACGACCGACGTCTTCTTCGACGCGCAACTGGCGCAGCTCGACGCCTTTCAGGCAGGGCGAGAGGGCGCCGGCAGCGCAGCGCGGCGGGTGGCCGTCGGCCGCGTGATCGTGCCGACCGACAGCGCCGACGCGGCCCGGCGGCGGAAATATGCGGATTACGCCGCGAGCCGCCATGAGCGGACGCTGGCGCCTCACGGGCCGCGCCGCACGCTGTTCCATCCCGATCTCGTCGGCACGTCGGGGGAAATCCTCGCACGGCTCCACAGCGACCCGGTTCTGGCGCGGACCGCGGAACTGCGGCTGGAACTGCCCTATGAGTTCACGCAGGACGAATACGGCCAGATCCTGCACGACTTCGTGACGCGGATCGCGCCCGAACTGGGCTGGCGCCCCGCGCCCGCCGAAGCCGCGAACGCATAGAACCGTTTGCAGTCACGTCGATCCATCGATTTGACCGCAAACGGCTCCGGACAAACGGCTCCGGAGATGTGTATCCCCGCCTTCCGGGGCGGGGCACGTTGCGCCGACGGGTTCAGTTGAGATGCGGGATGGCGTCGAGCAGTTCGCGCGTGTAGCTGTGGCTCGGCCGGGCGAAGACCTCTGTCACCTCGCCCTCTTCGACGACATGGCCGCCCCGCATCACGATCACCTTGTCGGTGAGATGATGCACGACACCCAGATCGTGCGAGATGAAGAGCAGCGATGTGCCCGATTCCGCCTGCAACTCGGCCAGCAGGTCGAGAATCTGCGCCTGGATGGAAACGTCGAGCGCGCTCACCGGCTCGTCCGCCACGAGCAGCTTCGGACGCGGCGCGAAGGCGCGGGCGATGGCGACGCGTTGGCGCTGGCCGCCCGACAATTCCCGCGGATGGCGGCTCAGGAACGCATCGCCAAGACGAACCGCCTCCAGAACCTCCCGCACGCGCGCCGCGCGGGCTGCGCCGTGAACCTGCACGGTGTCGAGGCTCTCGCCGATGATGCGCTCCACGGTATAGCGCGGATCGAAGGAGCTTAGCGGGTCCTGCGCGATGAGCTGGATGCCGGCCCGCTTCGCCCGCCGTTGCTGTTCGGTCAGCTCGCTCCATGGCTCCCCGTCGAGAAGCACGCGGCCGGAATCGGGCGCGACCAGCCCCAGCACGATGCGCGCCACCGTCGTCTTGCCGGAACCCGATTCGCCGACGATGCCGAGCGCCTCGCCCTTCGCGAGGCGGAAGGACACGTCATTGACGGCCGGCCCGGTGCCGGAGCCGGCGAAACGCTTTTTGAGATGTTCGGCCACCAGCACGGGTGTGCGCGGATCGACGTGCTTGGGCGGCAGGGGCACGCGATGTCGCCCGGCCGTCACCGCCGCCGTTGGCGGCGCGAGCCGGAAGCCGCGCGAGGCGGCGGAGGGTATCGCATCCAGCAACTGCTGCGTATAGGGATGCGACGGCGCCGACAGAACCGCGCGCGTCGGGCCGGCTTCCACCACCTCGCCATGGCGCATCACCAGCACACGGTCGGCGAGGCGGGCGACGACGGAAAGATCGTGGCTGATCAGCAGGAGCGCGTTTCCCTGCTCGCGCCGTTGCTCCAGCAGGTCGAGAATCTGCTTCTGCACCGTGACGTCGAGCGCCGTCGTCGGCTCGTCGGCGATCACCAGCACGGGCTCGCGCGCGATGGCGGTGGCGATCAGCGCCCGCTGGCGCAGGCCGCCGGACAACTGATGCGGATATTGCGGCAGGCGATGCTCGGGCTGCGGAACGCCCACGGATTGCAGCAGATCGAGGCTGCGCAGCCGGATGGCGCCGCCGCCCCGCACGCTGCCCGCCAGCGCGTCCGACAACTGCTGGCTGATGCGCCGCAGCGGATCGAGCGACACAAGCGCATCCTGCAACACGAAACCGATCTTCGCGCCGCGAACGCGCCGCCAGTTCCCCTCGTTCTGCGCCAGAACGTCGCGGCCGTCGATGCGAAATACGTCCGCGTTCACCTGCGCGTGGCGACCGGCGAGACCGATCAGCGAGCGGGCGGTGACGGACTTGCCCGAGCCCGACTCGCCGACGAGGGCGACGGATTCGCCCGGATGAATGGCGAGATCGACGCCACGCACCACATGCCCGGCGTCGCCGGCGGCGGGAAAACGAATGTTGAGGTTGCGGATGTCGATGAAAGGCGCGTCGCCACGCCCGCCGGCGGTCGGATTGCTCACGGTGCGCGTCTCCCCTCGAAGGCTCGTTGCCAGCGCCGCCCGATCACGCTGACGGCGATCACGGTGAGCGTGATGGCGACGCCGGGCCAGGCGCCGATCCACCAGGCGTTGCGCAGATAGTTTCGCCCCTCGGAGAGCATCGCCCCCCATTCGGGCGTCGGAGCCTGCGGCCCCATGCCGAGAAAGCTCAGCCCCGCCGATCCGATGATCGCCGTGCCGAGGCCGATCGTCGCCAGGATCGGCACCTGCGCGATGGCATGCGGCAGAATATGGCGCGTCACCAGCGTGAAACGCGGCAGGCCGAAAGTGCGCGCCTGCTCCACGTAGCCCGATTCCGCGATGATGAAGGTCTGGCTGCGCACCACGCGGGCAAAGCGCGGCACCGAGGCCACGCCGAGCGCGAAGATGAGATTGACGGTGCCGGGGCCGGTGAAGGAAATCAGCACCAGCGCCAGCAGCAGATCCGGGAAGGCGGACACGACATCCAGAAAGCGCGTGATCGCCTCATCGACGAGGCCGCGCGCCAGCCCGGACAGCAGCCCGAGCAGCGACCCCACCACCATCGCGATGCCGATGGCGCTGGCCCCGATCAACAGCGAATAGCGCGCCCCGTGGAGCACCCGCGAGAACACGTCGCGCCCCAGATGATCGGTGCCGAACCAGTGCGCGCCGCCGGGCGGCAACTGCGCCGCCAGCGGATTGGCGGCGATCGGATCATAGCCGGTCAGCAGATCCGGCCGGATGGCGGCGGCCGAAACGACGAGCAGGAAAGCGCCGGCGAGCAGGACGCCCGCCTCGCGCCGCACGAACCGCGCGACCCCGCCGGTGGGGGCGATATCGGATTGGACGAAGGACATCGCTGCCTCTTTTAACGCCCGCGCAGCCGCAGGCGCGGATCGAGAAGGAGATAGAACAGATCGACGATGGTGCTGAGCACGACGTAGATCAGCGCCGACAGGATCGCCACGGCGAGCACGACCGGCAGATCCTTGCCGAGCACCGCATCGACCGTCACCTTGCCGAGCCCCGGGCGCCCGAACACCTGCTCCGTGATCACCGCGCCGCCCAGCAGGCCGCCGATCAGCCAGCCGGTGAGCGTCACCGCCGGAATAGCCGCGTGACGCAAGGCATGGCGCAGGCGCAGCACGAGGCTGCTTGCGCCCCAACTGCGCACGGTCAGCGCGAAAGGCTCCTCCAGCGCGTTCTCCAGCCCCTGCCGCAGCACCTGCCCGACGACCGCGCCGAGCGACAGCCCGAGCGACAGCGAAGGCAGCACCAGCGCGGCGAAATTGCGGTCGCCCGCGACCGGGAACAGCTTGAGCGTGAAGCTGAACACGAACAGCAGCACGATGCCGAGCCAGAAGGAGGGCGTCGATACGAGCACGAGCTCGAAGCCGCCCGCGACGCGGCTCGCCCACGGCCGGCCGGCCGTCAGCACCGCGGTCGTGACCGCGAAGACGATCGCCACCACCAGCGCGGCCGCCGTCAGCTTCAGCGTCGGCCACAATTGCGAGAGCACGAGGCCGGCGACGTCCGTCTGCAACATGTAGGAGCGGCCGAAATCGCCCTGAAGGACGCGCCAGATATAACGCGCGTACTGAACGATCAACGGATCGTCGAGCCCCCATTCCGCCCGGATGGCGGCGATCACCTCCGGCGTCGGAATCTGGTCGCCGACCAGAAGGTCGACGATATCGCCCGGCGCGAGATGAAGGCTGACGAAAGTCAGTGTGATGGCTGCCCACAGCACCGCCACGCCCGAGCCGAGCCGATACAGGACCAGCGCCGCGACCGAATCGGGATCGAACCGGAAACGCCTTGGCGGACGCGGACGATTGCCCCGCAGAACGATGGTGTTGTCGATGGTCATGAGGCCATGCTCCAGACGCCGATGGGGCACGGAGGCGACGGCTCGCGGCCGCCGCCTCCGTGCCGCGCGGATTACTTGTCCAGCCAGACGCCGTGGGCGCTTTCCGGCAGTTGCTTGAAGGGGCGGAAGGAGATGCCCTTGACATGGGACGCCGCTGCGACCTGATCCTCAGGCTCGTAGAGCGGGAAGGCGTAGGCCTGCTCGTTGATGGCGAACTTTTGCAGGCGGGCGTAAAGCTCGAACCGCTTCTTGAGGTCATGCGTGCTCGATGCCTCGCGCAGCCATTGTTTCAGTTCCGGCGCGGCCGCGCGGCTGTAGTTGATGGAGCCGCCCTCGTTGACCGGCAGATAGTGATATTCGATATCCACACCGTCGGTCGGGGTGTTCGAATTGGCGATGGAACCGAACTTGCCGGTGTTGCGGCGCTCCGTGTAGGTGCCGGCGTCGACATAGGCGATGGCCACGTCGATGCCCGCGGTCTGCTTGGCCTGCGCCTGGATCGCCTGCAACAGCACGTCGCGCTGGTCGCGCACGGTGGCCTGCGCCTGCACGATCTCGATGGTCAGCCGTTCGCCGTCTTTCGTGCGGATGCCCTGCGCGTCCCGGCCCGTCCAGCCCGCCTCGTCGAGCAGCCTGTTCGCGAGTTCGGGGTCGGGTCCGTAGCTGCCCTCGATGCTCTTGTCGTAGAAATGGGCGTCGATGGGCGAGGTGATGCCCCAGGCGCGGGTGCGGTGGCCGCGATAGATCGACTTGAGGATCGCATCGACATCGACGGAGGCGATCAGCGCCTTGCGTACCCGCACGTCCTGTGTCGGCCCGTATTCCACGTTCAGGAACAGCGAATAGGGCGTGCCGGTGTTGAGGGCATGCTGGTAGGTGTAGTCGCCGTCGTTCTCGAACAGCGCGGCGTCGTTGCCCGAGATGCCCTCGATCACGTCGACCTGGCCGGAAGTCAGCGCGCCGGTGCGCACGGACGATTCCGGCAGAAGGCGGTAAGTCACCTCGTCGAGATAGGCCGGCCCCTGATTGGCGGCATTGGCGGGCGGCGAATTATAGTCGGGATTGCGCACGTAGTGCAGTTCCTGCCCCTTGACGTAGCGCTTGAGGATGAAAGGCCCGGTGCCCGCGATTTCGGGACCGCCGGACTTGAGCTGCTCGGAGGCGAAGGCCTTCGGCGAGAGGATTTCCAGGCCGGCGGAGAAATCGAGGAACGGCGCATAGATATCCGAGAGCGTGAGCTGCACGGTGCGTTCGTCGAGCGCCTTTGCCTCCGCGAGCCATTTCACCGGCCCGGCGCTGGTGCTGCGGGAGTAGGCGGGATCCTTGAGCTTGAGGAAGTTCTGCACGACGACATCGGCCGTCAGCTTCTCGCCGTCGGTGAACTTCACGCCCTCGCGCAGCGTGTAAGTGTAGGTCTTGCCGTCTTCCGAAACCTTGTAGTCCGTCGCCAGCCACGGCACATAGCCGCCGTCGGCCGTGCGCGCCAGCAGCGTCTCGTAGACGTTGCGCAGGTAAAGCTTGGTCTTGTCCTGCCCGTTGAGATGCGGGTTCAGCGTGGCCGCCTCGGTTTCCACGCCCCAGGTCAGCGATCCGCCCTTGACGGGGGTCTTCTCCCGGGCGCTCGCGGGAGCGGAGGCAAGAAGGGCGAGCGAGGCGCCGACCGCCATCGCGACGAAGTTCTTGCGGGTCATGCTCAGGGACATGTCGTCTGGTTCCTTTCAGGAAAATGATGCTGTCGAGAAGGAATAGGTGGAGTGCGTTCGCGGGCGGCGCGGACATCGCCCGTCAAGCCGCGGCGCCGCGCTCACGATTGCCCCTCGGTTGACCCGGCATCCGCGAAACGCTTGTGTTCGGCCCTGTCGAGCGCCGCATAAAGCGCGGGATGCAGCACCCGACGCAGGTACAGGATTTCGTCGCCCTTGCTGATGTGCTTGTAAAAGCCCTCGTATCCGCGCCGTTCATACAGCCCGACGAGCCACGGATGACGGGTCGCCGTCGCCAGATAAACCGCGGGCGCCTTGATCTGGTCGCGCAGGAAGGCGTTTTCGGCATGGTCGAGAATGCGCGCGCCGATGGACTGCCGCTTCAGCGCCGGGGCGACGGCGAACCAGTGAATGAACGGATAGCTCGTGATGTGGGTGTCGCCGCCCGCCCACGGAAAACGCACCGACACCGTGCCCGCGATCGCGCCGTCGCGCCGGAGCACGAAGGTCGTATGCCGCCGGACGACCTGCTCCACCTGCTGAAGATCGGCCGTGGCGGCGGTGAAGCGGATGCCCAGCTCACGGATGGGTCCATAGGCGGCGTGCAACAGCTCCAGCAATTCCGGCGCGTCTTCCGCCGTCGCGATGCGAATATCCTCCCGCGAGGGAGCGGGCGCCTGCCCGCGCGCTCCCGCATCGATGGCAACATGATCCCGCGTCGATACATCAACCGCGCCGGCACTCATTCACAGCTCCCCTGATCGCGATCGAGACCTGTCGTCTCGCACCGCCACAAAACAAAACTTAATTGACAGACATAATAGACTTTCTATGCGACCGTCTCTTGTCAAGCCCCTTTTTCCAAGGCGCGGGTGCAATCCCCTGGCCGGCAACGGGCGGCAGCAGGCGCGGCGGGGCGCCTTCAACATAAATAATTAAATCTATGGATTTTATTGACATCCGAAGATCGGGCTTCTAGCCTGACCGTCGATCATCCGTGCGCGCGCGGCGCGTTGACAATCGAGGATCTCAATGCTGGACAGAGTTGGCCCGGACGCTGCCGTCGGCGGCACGACGAGGACGAGAATGAAAGAGGGCAGGGCCGTTCCCGCCGCCATCCGGGCGGGGCTGGCGGGCGGCTTCGTCGCGATGATCGCCCTCGCCGCGCCCGCGGCATGGGCGCAGGCTCCCGAACCGAAGGAAGGCGGCGTCCTGCGCGTGGCGTTCGAGGGCGATCCCAATTGCGTCGACCCGCAGCAGGTCGGCAACAACACGGCGCTGAACATCGGCCGCCAGCTCACCGACTCGCTGACGGACCAGCACCCCGAGACCGGCGAGATCGTGCCGTGGCTCGCAAAGGAATGGACGGTCAGCGCGGACAGCCGCGAATTCACCTTCCGCCTGCGCGACGGCGTGACGTTCAGCGACGGCACGCCCTTCGACGCCGCCGCCGTCAAGGCGAATTTCGAGGGCATCGTGGCGCTCGGCGCGCGCTCCTCGCTCGGCTCGACCTATCTCAACGGTCTTGAGTCCATCGAGACTCCGGCGGCCGATACCGTCGTCATCCGCTTCAAGCAACCCAGCGCGCAGTTTCTGCAAGCCACCTCGACCATGAGCCTCGGCTTCTTCGCCGCATCGACTCTCGGCACGTCGCCGGAGGAACGCTGCCAGGGCAAGCTTGCCGGCACCGGGCCGTTCACGCTGACCGAGTTCGTGAACAACCAGCACGTGAGGCTCGCGCGCCGCGACGATTACAACTGGCCGTCCTCGCTGGCCACGCATGCGGGCAAGGCGTGGCTGGAGGGAATCCACATCCGCATCATTCCCGAATCGGGCGTGCGCATCGGCAGCCTCGTCTCGGGGCAGATCGACGTGAACACCGGCGTGCTGCCGCAGGACGAGCGGCTGCTGGAGGCGCAGAAGTTCCCGATTCTCGCGCGCCCCAATCCGGGCGTGGTCTACAACCTGTTCCCGAACGAGGCGCGGCCCATCGCCGACGAGCGTGCGGTGCGCGTGGCGATCTCGAAAGCCGTCAACCGGGAGGAACTGAGGGCCGTCATCTCGAAGTTCCAGAACCCGGCGATCGGCGCGCTGGCGCGCACCACGCCGCTTTACAAGGACCAGTCGGCCGATCTCGTCTTCGATCCCGAGGGCGCGAAGAAGCTGCTCGACGAGGCAGGCTGGGTTCCGGGAGCGGACGGCATTCGCGCCAGGGACGGCAAGCCCCTCTCGTTCAAGCTCACGTACTGGCAGAATGCGCCGTTCCTTGAACTCGTGCAGCAGCAATTGCGCGCCGTCGGCATCGACCTGCAACTGGACAGGAGCACCATCAGCCAGGTGAACGCCATCCAGGCGTCGAAGCAGTTCGCGTTCCAGTTCTACAACCTGACGCGCGCCGACCCCGACGTGTTGCGCACCGTCTTCGTGGCGACCGGCCGCAACGTGAATGCCCGCGCGCCGGGCGAGGTGGACGACCTGCTGACGCAATCGAGCGCCACGCTGGACACAGGGACGCGCCGCGACCTCATTGCCCGCGCCAGCGACATCCTGGTGCGCGAGGGGCATTCGATCCCGCTCGTCGAGCTGACGACGGTGATCGCGACGGGCAAGAACATCCACGGCCTTCACTTCGAGGCGTCCTCGCGCCTGCAATTCTACGATACCTGGATCGCGCGCTGACCTTCCATGACGACGCTTCCTCTTCCGTCCGCCTGCGGGCGGAAGAGGGCAAGGAGACGGGTGTCATATGGCTTTCTACATCGCCAGACGGTTGGGACAGGCGCTTTTCGTGCTTTGGGCCGCCTTCTCGGTATCCTTCCTGATCCTCTACGTCCTGCCGAGCGATCCGGTGACGATCATGCTCAACAAGGGCGAGCAGAGCATGGTGGACCAGGCGCAGATCGATCTGCTGCGCGCCGAATATTTTCTCGATCAGCCTTTCCTCATGCAATACGCGCATGCCTTGTCGCGCGCCGTGGCGTTCGATCTCGGCAACTCGATCCAGAGCGGCAAGCCGGTGGTGGCGCTGCTGGCGGAGGCCGTGCCGCAAACGGCCCTGCTCGCCGCCATCTCGCTCATCCTGTCGGTCGTTGTCGGCGTCGGGCTGGCGCTGGCGGCGAGCGTCGCGCGAAGCGCCCGCTGGCAGTCGCTGCTGTTCTCGCTGCCCTCGGTCGGGGTCTCCCTGCCGACATTCTGGATCGGCCTGCTGCTGTTGCAGGCGTTTTCGTTCAACCTGCCGCTATTCCCGGCCATCGGCAACGACGGCTGGCGATCGCTCGTGCTGCCGGCGATCACGCTGTCCGTTCCCACGGGCGCGAAGCTCGCGCAGGTGCTGGCGCGCTCCCTGCAAGGGGTATGGCGGCAGCCGTTCATCGACGCGATCCGCTCGCGGGGGCTGACGCGCCTGCGCCTGCTGTTCGTGCATGTTCTGCCCAATGCGGCGATTCCCGTGCTCAGCCTCACCGGCGTGCTGACCGGCAACCTGCTTGCCGGTTCCGTCGTCACCGAAACGGTGTTTTCGCGCGACGGCATCGGGCGGCTTGCAGAGGGCGCCGTGCATACGCAGGACATTCCGGTCGTCCAGGGCGTCGTCGTGCTGGCGGCGATCGTGTTCGTGGCGGTAAATCTGCTGGTGGACCTGCTTTACCCGGTTCTCGATCCGCGCATTCGCCACCTGAAAAGCGGAGGTGCGGCATGACCGATCTGCTGCTCGGCCGGGAAGCGGAAACCGACGGACCGGCGAGAGCCGGACGCCTGCGCATCGGGCGGTTCCGCTTTCAGCCGGTGTTGCTGTTGAGCGTGCTCGTGCTCGCCACCGTGCTTTCATGGGCGATCGCGCCGGAGCTGTTCACCTCCCGCGATCCCATCCGGGGCATTCCGCGCGACGCGCTGCTGCCTCCTTCGGCCGAATACTGGTTCGGCACCGACCATCTGGGACGCGACATCTTCACGCGCACCGTCTACGGCTCGGCCATCACCCTTCAGGCCACGGCGCTCGCCGTGCTCATCGCCTTCGTCGTCGGCGGCGCGGTGGGGGTAACGGCGGGCTTTCTCGGCGGACGGGTCGACGCCGTGCTGATGCGGCTCACCGATGTGCTGATGGCGATTCCCTCGCTGCTGCTGTCGATGGCGATCGTCACCGTTCTGGGCTTCAGCATCGTCAACATCGCCATCGCGGTCGGCATGTCGTCGGTGGCCACCTTCGCGCGCCTGACGCGCGGCGAGGTGCTGCGCTGGCGCGTCAGCCTGTTCGTGGAGGCGGCCGAAACCTGCGGCGTGAGCCGGCTCGGCGTCGTGTGGCACCACATCCTGCCGCATGCGCTGGGGCCGATCCTGGCGCTCGCGGCGCTCGAATTCGGCGCGGCGGTTCTCGACATCGCGGCCTTGAGCTTCCTGGGCTTCGGCACGCCGCCGCCGCAACCCGAATGGGGGCTTCTGATCGCCGAGGGGCGCAACTTCATCGCCGTGGCGTGGTGGTACACGACGTTGCCCGGCCTCGTCGTCGTCGCTTCCGTGCTCGCCGCCAACCGCGTCGCCCGCCATCTTCAGGACCGGGGAGGGCGCGCATGACGCACACGCTTCCTTCCCGGCTGCATCCGGCAGGCGATCCGGCCGCGACGCTCGTCGGCGTCGAGGGGCTCGGCGTGTCCTATGAGATCGCGAGCCGCGATGCGCCGGTTCACGCGCTCAGGGACGTTTCCTTCACGATCCGGCCCGGCGAGGTCGTGGCGATCGTGGGCGAGTCCGGCTCCGGCAAATCGACGCTGGCGGCCTCGCTCGTCGGGCTGCTGGCCCGCAACGCGCGTATCGATGACGGCCGCGTGCTGCTCGACGGGACGGACGTCACGCGCCTGCCCGAATCCGGCTGGCGGCATGTGCGCGGCGTGCGCATCGGCTTCATCCCGCAGGATCCCGGCCAGTCCTTCAACCCGGTCAGGCGCGTCGGCGAGCAGGTCGTGGAGGCGTTGACCGTCCATGGCGTGCCGCGGCGCGAGGCGCTCGGGCGGGTGTCCCGGATTCTCGCCGATGTCGGGCTGGCGGATGTCGAGCGCGTGGCGCGCGGCTTCCCGCACGAGCTGTCGGGCGGCATGCGCCAGCGGGTGCTGATCGGCATCGCGCTGGCCAACAATCCGCCGCTCGTCATCGCCGACGAACCGACGAGCGCGCTGGACGTGACCGTGCAGCGGCAGGTGCTCGACCATCTGGCGCGCCTCACCCGCGAGCGCAACACGGCGGTGCTGCTGATCACCCACGATCTCGGCGTCGCCTTCGACCGCGCCGACCGGGTCATCGTGATGCAGCATGGCCGCATCGTCGAAACCGGGCCGGCGCAGCGCCTGTTCGACAATCCGGCGCATGCCTATACGCGGCAATTGCTGGACGCGGCGCCAGGGTTGCGGCGGCAGGGCGCCCTCGCGGCGACGCCCCGCCGCGCGCCGAGGCCGCAACGGCCCGGCGAACCGGAAGTGATCCTGCGCGTGTCGAACCTCGCCAAGCGCTTCGACGGCGGCGGCACGGCGGGCGACCGGCCCGCCGTGGGCGGCATTTCCTTCGATGTCGCGCGCTTCGGCACGACGAGCATCGTCGGCGAGTCGGGATCGGGCAAATCGACCACGGCGCGCATGGTGCTGGGGCTCGAAACGCCGACAGGCGGCGAGGTGCTGTTCGAAGGACGCGCCGTCGCCGCCCATTCCCGGCAGGAGCGCCGCGCGTTCCGCCGCCGCGTGCAGGTCGTCTACCAGAACCCCTATGCGTCGCTCGATCCCCGCTTCACCCTTGAACGGATCATCGCCGAGCCCCTGCACGCCTTCCGCATCGGCACGCGGCAGAGCCGCCGGGAGCGGGCGGCGGAGCTTATCGAGGCGGTGGGACTGTCGACGGCGCAGCTTTCGGCGTTGCCGGCGGAGCTTTCGGGCGGCCAGCGCCAGCGCGTGGCCATCGCGCGGGCGCTGGCGATAGAGCCCGAGCTGGTGGTGCTGGACGAGCCGGTTTCGGCGCTCGACGTCTCGGTGCAGGCGCAGATCCTGGCGCTGCTCGACAGGCTCCAGCGCGATCTCGGCCTGACCTATCTCTTCATCTCGCACGATCTCGCCGTGGTGCGGCAGATTTCCGACCACGTCATCGTGCTGCGCCACGGCCGCATCGTGGAGCAGGGCGCGGCGGAGACGATCTTCGGCAATCCCGCCGAGAGCTACACGCGGGCGCTGCTCGGCGACACACCCGGACAACATTATCTGGCCGCCCGGCAACTGACGGTCGCCTGACCGCCGGCAAGGCCTTCGGAAACGAAAACAGGAAACCGCCATGTCATTGAAACAGGTCATCCTCGCGGCGCATTTTCCCGGCGTGAACAATCAGACGGTCTGGAGCGATCCGGAGGCGGGAAGCCAGATAGACTTCTCGTCCTTCCGGCATTTCGCGCAGGCGGCGGAGCGGGGAAAGCTCGATTTCATCTTCCTCGCCGAAGGATTGCGCGTGCGCGAGCAGAAGGGCAAGCTGCACGAGCTCGATGTCGTCGGCCGTCCGAACACGCTCGCGGTGCTCGCGGCGCTGGCGGGCGTCACGCGGCACATCGGCCTCGCGGGCACCCTGACGACCACCTTCAACGAGCCCTACGCGCTGGCGCGCCAGCTCGCGACGCTCGACATTCTGTCGAACGGCCGCGCGGCATGGAATGTCGTCACCTCGCCCGGTGCGTTCACCGGCGCGAACTTCCGGCGCGACGACTTCCTGCCCCACGGCGAGCGCTACGAGCGCGCGGCGCAACTGATCGACGCTTCCCGCGCCTTGTGGGACGCGGCGGGAGGCGACGGCCGTCTCGACGTGACGACCAGGCATTTCGACGTCCACGGCCATGTCGCGCTGCCCGCGCTGCCGCAGGGGCATCCGGTGATCCTTCAGGCGGGCGATTCCGACGCCGGGCGCGAGTTCGCGGCAAGCCACGCGGACGCCATCTTCTCGCGCCACGGCACGCTGGAGGACGGGCAGGCGTTCTACGCGGATGTGAAGGCGCGGCTGGCGAAATACGGACGCAAGCCGGACGATCTGAAGATCCTGCCCGGCGCGGCCTTCGTGCTGGGCGACACGGAGGAGGAAGCGCGCGAGAAGCACCGGGCGATCCGCTTGCAGCAGGTCGGCCCGAAAAACGCCATCGTCCTGCTGGAGCAGCTCTGGAACCGCGATCTCTCCGCCTACGATCCCGACGGGCCGCTGCCGGAGGTCGACCCGGACGTGTCGGACCATAAACTGGCGCGCGGACGCACCCGCCAGCACGACGACGTGCTCGCCGCGGCGCGCGAGTGGCGCGAGATCGCGGAGCGCGACAAGCTGAGCATCCGCGATCTCATCATCCGGGTGACGGACCGGCAATGGTTCATCGGCACGCCGGACACCGTGGCGCGGGAAATCGACCGCTACGTGCAGGCCGACGCTTCGGACGGCTTCATCCTCGTTCCCCATCTCATTCCGGGCGGGTTCGACTCGTTCGTCGACAAGGTTGTGCCGCTGTTGCAGGAGCGCGGCGTCTTCCGCAAGGACTACGCCGGCACGACCCTGCGCGGACATCTGGGCCTCGGCGCGGCCCGCAAGGCGGACGCGGCGGCGCTCCGGGCCGCTTCCTGATTTCGTCAACCCCATCCATCAACGCAACGACGGGATATCCTCATCATGACGATCGTTCTCGACCGCAGGACGCTTGGCCGCATCGGCACTCTCGCGATGCTCGCCTCCGCGCTCGGCGCATGGCCGGCCGCGGCGCAGCAGCCGGAGAAGAAACCCGTGCCGGGCGGCTCCCTGACGTGGGGGCTCGAGAACGAGCCGACGACGCTTAACCCGCACATTCACAACCTCGCCAAGACGAAGCTGCTGATCAGGAACGTCTACGAGCCGCTGCTGTCGCGCACGAAGGAAGGCGATTACGTGCCGTGGCTCGCCACCGGCTATACGGTGTCGGACGACGGCAAGACCTACACCTTCACCCTGCGCAAGGACGTGAAGTTCACCGACGGCCAGCCCTTCAACGCCGAAGCCGTCGCGCTGAACTTCACCGAGGCGGCGAAAGTGGAATATACGGCGGCGCTCAGCACCGGCCCGATCCGCTATCTGGAAAGCGCGCGCGCCATCGACGATCACACCGTCGAGCTGAAACTCAAGGAGCCTTATGCGCCCTTCCTGTTTTTCGCGACGGCGCTCGAATTCATCTCGCCGGCGGCCTTCAAGGCGCCCAACCTGAAGGCGGGCGGGCCGGAAATCGCCGGCACCGGGCCGTTCATCCTCGACAAATACGTCAAGGGGCAGGAAATCACCTACCGGAAGAACCCGGATTACAACTGGGCGCCGGACAACGCCGCCCATCAGGGGCCGGCCTATCTGGACAGCGTGACTTACCGCTTCCTGCCGGAATCGTCGGTGCGCGTCGGCGCGCTCACCTCGGGGCAGGTGGACGCCATCGAGGGCATCTCCGGCAACGACGCGGAGCTGTTCAAGGATACGGCGGACTACATCTATCTGACGGCGCTGAACGGCGGCACGCCCTTCACGCTCTACTTCAACGTCGCCAGCGGCATCGGCTCCGATATCCGCATCAGAAAAGCGCTGGTCGCGGCGCTGGACATCGATACGGTGCTCAAATCCGTCTATCGCGGCCATCGCACCCGCGCGTGGGGGCTCAACACGCCCATCGATACGCTTTTCTACGACGCCGGCATCGAGAACACCTACGGCAACGATCCGGCGCTCGCCAACAAGCTGCTCGACGAGGCCGGCTGGACGGAGCGCGACGCCGATGGCATCCGCAAGAAGGACGGCCAGAGGCTGACGCTCGACGTCGTGCAGAGCCAGAGCGTGCTGCGCGACCAGCGCGACGTGCTGCTGCTCGCCCTGCAAGCCCAGGCGCGGCAGAACGCGGGCATCGACCTGCGCATCGCCTATGTCGATTCAGGCACGCATTCCGAGCGGCGCAAGAAGGGCGCCTTCACGCTGATCGGCAATTCCAACACGGCCGGCGACGGCTACGGACTCGAAATCCACTACCTGCCGCTCGACAGGGGCGGCCGCAACAACTTCAACGGCACGGCGACGCCCGAGCAGACGCAATGGCTGCTCGAAGCGGCCGCCATTCAGGACCTGAAGAAGCGCTTCGAGCTTTATGCGAAGTTGCAGCGCCATGTGCTGCTCGAAAACGCCTATTCCCTGCCTCTCTACATCTCCGAGGACCAGATCGCCGCGGCTTCCCACGTCAAGGGGGTCGGCTTCCGGCCGTTCCATCAGCTCGTGGAAAACGCCTACGATACCTGGATCGACAGGTAACCGGACCGACAGGCACGGAGAGGGTGAGGCGGGGCCGCGGCTTCGCCTCATTTCAGTTTCAGGGCCCTGGCGCAGTAGAACGCCAGACCGGCCACCGCCGCCGTGCTGACCAGATAAGGTATGTGAAGCGCCGTCTCGCGGCCGAGCGGTTCGTCGAACCGGGCCACCAGCCAGCCGCCGGCGAGCGCGCCGAGCGGCATCGTGCCCCAGGCGAGGAAGCGGTAGAGGCTGTTGATGCGCCCCAGAATGGCGTCCGGTATCTGCCGCTGCCGGTAGGAAACGGTGACGACGCTCCATATCAGGCGATTGAACATCTCGAAACAGAGCGCCGGCGCCGCGATCCAGACGGAAGACGTGCCGGCGAGGGCGCCGTAAGCCAGCACCGTGCCGCCGAGCGAGGCCACCATGCTGCCGTGCAGCCCCAGTTGATGCTGCACCGCGCCCGCAAGAAGAGCGCCGAGAATGCCGCCCGTCGCGGCCGCCGTCATCAGCATGCCGTGTCCGAACGCCGACAGCCCCAGCACCTCCTGCGAATAGAGCACCAGAACGGTGAAATTCGCCATGAAGAAGAAGTTCAGCACGCCGACGGCGATCGCGAGCTTCAGAAGTTGCCTGCTGTTCCAGAGCCAATGCAGCCCCTCCCGCAATGCGTGCAGGAATGTCGTCCGTCTCGGTCGCCGCCGCGGCGGCAGGGTCAGAAGCCACATCAGCCCCGCGGAAACGGCGAAGCTCGCCGCATCGAAACCGAACGGCACCGCGATGCCGAGGCCGATGAGAACGCCCGCCACCGGCGGCCCGATGAACTGGCCGCTGATCTGCGAAGCGCTCCACATATAGCCGTTGGCGCGTTCGAGATCGGCGCGGGAGACGATCGAGGGAACGATGGTCAGAGCCGCGTTCTCGCGCACGACTTCGGCCGCGCCGAAGACGACTCCGAACAGACAGAGCAGCCAGATGGTCCCGTCGCCCCCGGCGCCCATATTCAAGGCAAGCGCCATGATGGCGAGCGACAGCAGCGCGCGCACCATGTCGGCCTGCGCGATCAGGCGACGACGGTCGGCCTGGTCGGTCCACACTCCTGCCGGCAGCGTGAACAGAAGCCACGGCAGCCGGACAGAGGCGGAAACCATCGCGATCTTGACGGGATCACGCGTGAGCATCGTGGCGAGCCACGGCAGCGCCACGGCGAAGACGCCGTTCGAGAACCCCGTGAAGATGCTCGACGACAATACCGTGTGGTAGTTGCGGTTGCGCCGCAGGGGCGGCGCGGCCGCTTCGGGAATTTCCGTCACGATGCGCCGCTTATCGTGTGAGCGGCAAACCGAGATTGCCGCGCAACGTCGTCTGCGCGTAGTCTGTGCGGAACACGCCCCAATCCTGAAGGAACGGAATGACCTTCTCGACGAATTCATCGAAGCCGGAGGGCGTGAGATGCGGCGCGAAGACGAAGCCGTCCGCGGCGTCCGACTGGACGTAGCGGTTGATTTCGCGCGCCACCGTCTCGGGCGTGCCGATGAAATGCTGGCGCGCCGTCACCTTGATGATCAGGTCGCGGATGCTCAGCTTGTCGCGCTCCGCGATCTCGCGCCATGCGCGGGCGGTGGCGAGCGCATCGTCGTAACGGCTGGCGCGCCCCTTCGACACGGGTTGCGCGGCGACATCGGGATCGACCTCCGGCAACGGGCCGTCGGGATCATAGGCGGAGAGATCGCGGTTCCAGACCTGCTCCAGAAAGGTGATGGCGGTCTTCGGGCTCACCTGCTGCAACCGGATGGCCCGGTGCTTCTCACGCGCTTCCTCTTCCGTGTCGCCCAGCACGAAGGCCGCGCCGGGCAGGATCTTGAGGCTGTCGGGCGCGCGCCCGTATTTCGTCAGCCGCGCTTTCACATCCGCATAGAACGCCTGCCCGTCTTCCAGCGTGCCGTGGCGGGAGTAGATCACGTCGGCGCGGCTTGCCGCAAGCTCCCGGCCCTCGTCGGAATCGCCCGCCTGCGCGATCACGGGGCTGCCCTGCGGCAGGGGCGGCACGTTGAAACGGCCGTGAATGCCGACATGGTTCGAGGCGACGTCGAAGTCGCCGCCGGCGCTCTTCCACAGGGCGAAGGCCGCATCGAGAAACTCCCGCGCCCGCTCGTAGCGTTGCGCATGGGGCAGGTGATCGCCGCGGCGGAAGTTCGCGCCGGTGAAAGCGCCGGGCGAGGTGACGACGTTCCAGCCCGCCCGCCCGCCGGACAGCGCGTCGAAGGTGGCAAGCTGCCGGGCCAGCGCGTAGGGCTCGTTGAAGGTCGTCGACAGGGTGCCGATCAGCCCCACATGCCGGGTGACGGCCGAAATCGCGGTGAGAATGGCGAGCGTGTTGGGCCGGCCCACCACGTCGAGTTCGTGGATGCGGCCCTTCTGCTCGCGCACGCGCAATCCTTCGGCAAGGAAGATAAAATCGAGCTTGCCGCGCTCGACGGTCCTCGCGAAGCGATCGAAGGAGGAAAAGGCGATCTGGCTCCCGGCGGCGGGATCGCTCCAGACCGTGAAGTTGTTGACGCCGGGAAACTGCGCGCCGAGGATGACCTGTTTCAAAACCTGCTTATTGGACATGACGGTCCTTCCGGCTGCGATCAGGCTGCGGCGATGTGGCGGTTGACGGCGGCGGGCAGGCCGAGGCTCTGGCGCAGGGTGCCGTTGCGCACTTCATAGATGCGTCCCGCATCGCGCAGCGCCGGGATCACGACTTCGGTCAGCCCGGCCAGATCGCGCGCCAGATCACGCGGGATGAGGCGGAAGCCGTCGGCGCCGGCAGCGCGCCAGTGCGTCAGTTGCGCAACCAGGTCCGACGCCGCGCCCGACCAGCCCAACGCCGCTCCACGGGCGCCGGAATCGCCGTCGAAGCTGACGGCGACATCGAGGAAATGGCGCAGCGGACCGGACCGCGCCGCGCGCGCCTGCGCTTCCCTTGCCTGCGCGATGAAATCGCCGGGCGGTGTGTCGCCGGGTTGCAGGAACACCACATCGGCCGTTTCGGCGGCGAAGGCGAGATCGGCCGCATCGCGCGCGCTCACCGCGACGACAGGCTGGCCCTGCGGCGGACGCGGCACGATGGACGGGCCGAGCACGCTGAAACGCTTGCCCTTGAAATCGATATAATGCAGCTTCGACCCGTCGATGAAACGCTGGCTCGCGGCGTCGCGGATAACGGCGTCATCCTCCCAGCTATCCCACAGGCGGCGGATCACTTCCACGGCGTCGCGGGCATCCTCGTCGAGATCGGGATCGACCGGCTCGGGAAAGCCGTTGAGACGGCCGACGACGGACACGACGGCGGCGGCTTCCTGCGGCCGGAGCCTTTGCGCCAGCAGGCCCGCCCGGCCTTCCGTCACGTAGTCGAGCGTGGCGATGGTGGTGGAGACGTGAAAGGGCTCGTTGTAGTTGAGCACCGCGCCGGGGATAATGCCGATCCCGCGCACCACCGGCCCGAGCCGGTTGGCCAGCAGCCCCGCGTCGAAACCGTCGGCCGCCTCTCCGAAATGATCTTCCAGCGTCACGAAATCCGCCTGCCCCTCGATGCGGCGCAGGATCGCCTCCCAATGATCCGGCGTCGCGGGCGCGCCGGCGGTGGCATCGGGAATCTGGCCGGTTGCGTTCAGCGCGAAAGCAAGATGAAACTTGTCGGTCGTCGTCATGGATATATCCGCTTCTCAGGGTGACGGGGTGCGATCGCCGGGCCGGACCGGGGCAGGCTCGGGCAATCCGAGGTTGGCCCGCAGCGTCGGGCCGTCGTATTCGCTGCGCGCGAGGCCGCGCCGGCGCAGCTCCGGCAGGACCAGTTCGACGAAATCCGTCAGGCCGCCCGGAAAGGTCGGGGGCATGATGTTGAAACCGTCGGCGCCGAACGTCTCGAAACGCTCCTCCAGCGCATCGGCGATGTCGGCGGGCGTGCCCACCACTTGCAGATGGCCTCGCGCGCCGGCGACGCGCAGGTAAAGCTGCCGGATGGTGAGGTTTTCCCGCCGCGCAAGCTCGGCCAGCAGATGCTGGCGGCTCTGGCTGCCGTTGCCCGGCGGCAGATCCGGCAACGGGCCGTCGAGATCGTAGGCGGACAGATCGATGCCGGTCCATCCGCCGGAAATCAGGTTGAGGCCGATCGCGGGATGGATCAGCGCCTGCAACGCCTCGAACTTGTCCTGCGCTTCCGCGCGGGTCCGGCCGACGACGGGAAATATTCCCGGCAGGATCTTCACATGATCGGGATCGCGGCCGTAGCGCACGGCGCGTTCCTTGATGTCGCGGTAGAAATCCGCCGCCTCGTCCACCGTCTGCTGCGCGGTGAAGACCACATCGGCGCTTTTTGCCGCAAGCTCCTTGCCCGCCTCGGAGGAGCCGGCCTGAACCGTCACCGGGCGGCCCTGCGGCGAGCGCGGCACGTTGAGCGGCCCGCGCACGGAAAAATGCCGCCCCTTGTGATCGAGCACATGGCGCCTGGCGGGATCGAAGAAACGCCCTTCCTGCTTGTCGTAGAGAAAGGCGTCGCCGTCCCAGCTATCCCACAGCCCGCTGACGACCTGCGCGAACTCCTCCGCCCTCTCGTAGCGGGCCGCGTGGCTGTCGTGCTCATCGCGGTTGAAGTTGCGCGCTTCCAGATCGTTGGCCGACGTGACCAGATTATAGCCGGCGCGCCCGCCGCTGAGATGATCGAGCGAGGCAAACTTGCGCGCGACGTGGAACGGCTCGTTGAAGCTGGACGAGACGGTGGCGACGAGGCCGATGCGCTGCGTCACCACCGCGAGCGCCGACAGCAGGGTGACGGGCTCGAACTGGGCCACGTAACTGTGCGCCGTGCGGCTCAACACCTCGTCGTTGTCGCTGCGCGCGCCGGCTCCATCGGCCAGAAACAGCAGGTCGAGCTTGGCCGCCTCCGCGATCGAGGCGACATTCCTGTAATAATCGAAGCTGATGCCGGCATTCGCCGCCGTGTCGGGATGACGCCAGGCGGCGATATGATGCCCCGAGGGATAGACGAAAAGCCCCAGCCTGAGAAAACCCGAACGCTTCGACACCGCCTGTTCCTTCTTGTTTTTCGCGCCTGCCGGAACCGCCCGGCGGCTCAGAGCGCCGGCAGCCCGAGATTGGCGCGAAAGCCGCCCTCGACGTAATCGTCGTCAAGAAGCTCGCGCCGACGCAATTCGGGCAGCAGGCCGTTGAGAAGCAGGTCTTCCTGATCCGGGTTGCCGAGGCCGTGCAGGGACAACACGTCCAGAATGCCGAGCCGGAAACGTTCCTCGATGGCGTCGGCCAGTTGCTCCGGCGTGCCGGCGACCGACCAGTGCCCCGTCTCGTTGGCCTCGACGATCAACTCGCGCAGGGTCAGCCCCTGCAACGCGTAGCGGCGGAAGATCGCGATGCGGCCCCGGCGGCGGTTGGTGTCGTCCACGTCCGGCAGCAGGCTTTCCGGCAACGGCCGGTCCAGCGGCAGGCCGGACAGGTCGACCTCGCCGCCGAACATATCCGCAAGCTTCACCCGGCCCTTGTCATAATCGATGCGCTCGCGTTTCTCGCGCACCCGCCGGGCGACGTCCGCATCGGACTCGCCGATGACGGAGTGAAACGAATTCATGATGAGCGGCAGGTTCTCCGCCCGGCCGAACGCACGCGCCTGGCCGCGCAACTCGTGGGCGAAGGCGACGGCGCCGTCGAGCTGGGGCTGCGAGGTATAGACGGCCTCGGCATAGCGCGCGCCGAGCGTCACGCCCTCCGCCGACTGCCCGGCCTGAAACTGCACCGGGCGGCCCTGCGGCGGCTGCGGCACGTTGAGCGGCCCCTGCACCTGAAAGTGCTCGCCGCGATAATCGACGCGATGCAGCCTGGCAGGATCGATGCGGATCGCGCCATTGGGTCCGCGCGTCGCGGCATCGGCTTCGTTGGCGGCGAAAAGCGCATGCACGACCTCGACGAACTCGGTTGCGCGCGCATAGCGCGTCACCGGATCGGGCAGGGCGTCGACGCCGAAATTCTCCTCGCCGGTCGAGGACGTCACCGCATTCCACGCCGCCCGGCCGCCGCTGGCGTGATCGAGCGTCGCGATCTGGCGGGCGAGGTTGTAGGGATGCTGGAAGGTGGTCGAAACGGTGGCGATGAGGCCGATGTGCGACGTGACCTGACTGAGCGCGGCAAGTGCGATGAGCGGCTCCTGCGAGCCCGTCGTGCCGACCACGCCGGTCGGATCGACTTGCAGGACGTCGGCCGTGAACAGCCCCGTGATTCTGGCGCTCTCGGCCTTGCGCGCGAGCGCCGCCGCCCGTTGCGGACCAAGCGCCGGCGACGCATCGCCGGACGCATGAAGCACGCTTGCCGCCCCCACCAGGGTCTTGAGGCGCTTGGGACGTGAAGCAGTCAAGATCGTCTCCAATCGTTATACGGCCCACGCCGCGAAACGGGCCGCAGACAGGCGGCCGCACGCGGCGACTGGGAAACGCGGGACCGGCGATATGCGAGACTCGCACGGCGAACCCGCCTTCGATCTGTCTATTGTATATAATATCTATCGTCAAACTGTAATCAATGTCAGAATGCAGGCGCCGGTGCCGCCCGGCCGGGATTGACGGGCAGGATTTTCGCAAGGGGCCGCCTTTCGTCCGGCGGCCGGTTTCAGGAGACGGGCGCGTGACAGCCAACAAGAATCTTATTGCTTTTGACCGTGTTTCTCTCGGTTTTTTCCCCACCCCGCTCGAGGCGCTGGATCGCGTCGGCGCGCAACTCGGCATCCGCCTCCTCATCAAGCGGGACGACCTGAACGGGTTCGGCGGCGGCGGCAACAAGGTGCGCAAGCTGGAGTTCATCCTGCCGGAGGCGCTGGCTTCCGGCGCCGATACGCTGATCACGACGGGCGGCCTGCAATCGAACCACGCGCGCATTGTCGCCGCCGCCGCCCGCAAGCTCGGCCTGCACCCGCTGCTGGCGCTGGAGGGCAAGGCCCCGGCGGGCGCGCAGGGCAACCTGCTGCTCGACCGGCTGTTCGACGCCGAGATCGTATTCGTCGATTCAACCGAAGACGCCGGCGGGCCGGTGGCTCTGCTGGAGGCGCAGGCGGAGAGGGTGAAAAGCCGTGGCGGCAAGCCGTATATCATTCCGCTCGGCGGAGCGGGCGCACGCGGCGCGCTCGGCTACATCCACGCCGTTCGGGAAACCCAGGCGCAACTGGAGTCCGCAGGGCTCCCGCCGCCAGACTTTCTCGTCGTCTCGGCAGGCACGGGCAGCACGCTCGCGGCGCTGCATGTCGGCGCGCGCTGGCTATGGCCGTCCACGCAAGTGATCGGGATCACCGTATCCCGCAAGGACGAAACCGCCTACCGCGCCGGAGTCGCCCGGCAGGCGACGGAGGCGGCGGAGCTTGCCGGGCTTGGCGGCACGTGGACAGCCGACGACATCGTCATCGACACCGGCTATTTCGCGCCCGGCTACGGCGAACCGAGCGACGGGGGCGTCGCGGCAATCCGCTTGCTGGCGCGGGAAGAAGGAGTGCTGCTCGATCCGGTCTATACCGCGAAAGGTTTCGACGGGCTGATCGGCCTGGTTCGCCGGCAACGCATTCCGCAGGGCTCCAGCGTGCTTTTCGTCCACACGGGCGGCCTGCCGGCCCTCTACCATTTCGCCGACAGGCTGGCGGCAACCGGCGCATAGCGGCAAGGATAAAAGCCCGCCCGCGCGTGCGGATCAGGTCATCCGGCCTGCGCGCGCGGGATCCTTTGCGAGGAAAGCGTTTCCGCCAGCACGCCGGGACCGATGTCGGCGATCGTGGCGCACCCCGTCAGCGTCATGGCGACTTCAAGCTCCGTGCGCAGCAGCGTCAGCAGATGCGCCACGCCCGCCGCTCCCGCAACCGCGAGCGCATACAGGACCGGCCGGCCCAGCAGCACCGCATCCGCGCCGAGCGCCAGCGCCTTCAGAATGTCCGTGCCCCGCCGCACGCCGCCGTCCAGCAGCAGGGGCGCCGCGCCGGCGACACGGCGCGCGATGTGCGGCAGCACCTCGATCGTCGCCGGCAGGCCGTCGAGCGTCCGCCCGCCGTGGTTCGACACGACGATGCCCCGCGCCCCCGCCGACAGCGCGGCCGCCGCATCGTCGGGATGCATGACGCCCTTGACGATCACGGGCAGGCGCGTGGCCGCGCACAGCCTCGCCACCGCATCCCAGCGCGGCGCTTTGTCCAGCATGCCGAGAAACACCGGGCTTTCGCCCGGCGGCGCCTGAAAGACGCGCATCGCGTCCGGCGGCAGGTTCACGGCCGCGATGCCCGGCGGCAGGCGAAAGCCGGCGCGCTGCGCCTCGTTGCGCAGGCCGGCCACGGTCGCATCGCCCGTGACCACCAGCGCCCGATAGCCGGCATCCTCGGCACGGCGAACAAGATCGATCGTCAGCGCGGGGTCGTGATGGAGATAGAGCTGGAACCACGCCGGCCGAACGGCCGCCGCCGCGACATCCTCCAGCGAGGTGCTCGCCAGCGTGCTGACGACCATCCACCCGCCCACGGCGCCCGCGCCCCGCACGGTCGCGATCTCGCCTTGCGGATGCACCAGCCGATGATAGGCGGTCGGCGCGACGATGACGGGGAAATCGAGCCGCTCCCCGAAAAGAGACAGCCCGGTGCCGGCGCCGCGCATGTCGGCGAAGATGCGGCCGTTCAGCAGGATGTCGTCGAAAGCCGCCCGGTTGCGGCGCAGCGTGATGCCGTCCGCGCCGCCGCCGGCCAGATAGGCCCACAACGATGCCTCCAGCTTGCCGCGCGCATGACGCTCGTAGTCGTCCAGCGCGACGATATCGGGGGCGATGGCCATCGCGTTCACCGCCGCCACAGCGCCGAAAGCCGGCGCGTGAACGAAAATCCCGCAAGGGAGCGCGGCCGTGATGAGCCGGGCCGGTGCGCGACCGGCTCGGCAGGCGCGGCGGCGTCCGCGAAGCGGATCTCGCCCTGCGCCAGCAGCGACGCATAGCGCTCGATATCGGCGGCGGCGCGCGTCTCGCAGGCGCGCGCCAGACAACGCCGGCCCAGCACGCGGACGGCCTCTTCCGGGTGCCGGAGAAACCCTCCCGCCACATCCCGGCAGAATACCGGCGTCGCCGCCTCGACGGCCCGCTCGAGGCGGCCGATGGCTTCGGCCGTTTGGCCCTGTTGCATCAGCAAGCGCCCGAGATTGAAATGACCGCGAAAGTCGCCGCCGTCCGCGCCGCGCCGATACCAGCGAAACGCCGCCGCCCGATCAGGCCGCCGTTCCCAGCCTTCTTCCTGAAAGCGGCCGATCATCGTCATGGCCTTGGCATGCCCGCGCCGCGCCGCCCGCACGTAGAGCGACAGCGCCCCGCGCGCATCCTGCGGCACGCCTTGCCCGTCCAGCAGGAGGCCGGCGAGGTTGAACTGCGCCCAGGCGTGGCCCATGCGCGCCGCGCGGCGATACCATTGCGCCGCCATGGCCGGATCGGCCGGCACGCCCCAGCCCAGTTCATGACAGCGGCCGACCATGTTGACGGCCTCGGACCGGCCATGGTCCGCCGCCCGCGAGAACCAGCGAAACGCCGCCGCCGGATCGGCCGCGACGCCGTGACCGTCGAGGTAAAGCTGCGCCAGCACGAGCTGGGCGTCGGGAAAGCCGCGCTCGGCCGCGGCAAGGAGCCTGCGGGCCGCGTCCGCCGGATCGTGACCCGTCGAAACGACGACCGCATGGCCGGCCGCGGCCTTCCCGGCCGAAGGGCGATCATCCATGGCGACTGACGGCTTCTACATCTCGGCCCATTGCCGAAGCAGGTTGTGATAATGGTTCGTGAGCCTGAGCAGGGCCGGATGATCGTCGGCATGGACCGCCCGCAATTCCTGAATGGCGCCGTCGAGATCGTACAGCATGGCGCGGCGCTCGTTGTCGCGGATCATGGACTGGCTCCAGAAGAAGCTCGCCCATCGGCTGCCGCGCGTCACCGGCGTGACGCTGTGCAGGCTGGTGGCGGGGTAGACCACGATATGCCCCGCCGGCAGCTTGACCTTGTGAACGCCGTAGGTGTCATGCACGACGAGTTCGCCGCCATCGTAGTCTTCCGGCGGCGTCAGGAACAATGTCGAGGAAACGTCGGTGCGGATGAGGCCGCCGGGCACCTGACGGATGGCGTTATCGACATGGGCATCAAACTTCATGCCCACGTCGTAACGGTTGAACATGGGCGGCAGGATGCGCAACGGCAGCACGGCGGAGGTGAAGGCGGGATGGCGCGCCAGCCCGCGCAGGACGATATCGCCGAGCGCGCGCGCCTGCGGATCGCCCTGCGGCACTTGCAGGTTGTGCTTGATGCGCACCGCCTGATCGCCGGCCGTGGCGCGGCCGTCGATCCAGTCGGTGCCCTCGAGAATCTTCCGGCACCGCGCAACCTCGTCCGGCGTCAGAAGATCGGGGATCGTGATGAGCATGGCGCGCCTTTCGCCGAAACCGCAGCGGAACGAGCGCCCGCGTCAGAACGTCGCCTTGGCGCTCAGGAGGAACGTGCGGCCCGGCGCCTGCACCATGTGACGGGCGCCGTGCGAGCGCAGGAACACCTTTTCGTCAAAAATGTTCTGGGCGTTGAACTGCAATTCGAAATTCTCGTTCACCCGCCAGCGCGCCACGGCGTCGACCTGCCAGTGCGAGGGCAGCCTGCCGTTCACCGCCGTCAGCGAAGGATTGTAGTCGCTCGTCCAGCGCTCGCCGACATAGGTCGCGCCGCCGCCGATCTGGATCGCATCGGTGATCTGATACGTCGTCCAGAAGAAACCGGAATGCTTCGGCGTCAGCGCCATTTCCTGCCCGTCGCTCACATTGCCGGGATACTCGATCTCGGTGTCGATATAGGCGTAGCCGGCATTCAGCGACCACTTGTCCGTGATGCGGCCCGTCGCCTGCAATTCGACGCCGCGCGCGATGCGCTTGTCGTGGCGCTTGATGAATTCGCCGGTGGCGGAATCGTAGTCGTTGGCGTTGGTGCGTTCGATGTGGAAGATGCTGGCGCCAAGGCCCAGCCGGTCGTCCAGGAGGCTGAACTTGGCGCCCGCCTCGATCGAGGTGGTGCGCTCGGGATCGCTGGCGATGCCGCTCGTCGTGCTGACGCTCTGATATCCGGCCGAGGGCGAGGCCGGCAGTTCGGCCGTGCCGGCGGAGACGTAGTAGGTCTGGTTCTCGGCAGGCTTGTACTCCAGCGCCGTCTGCCAACTGAACAGACCCTGGCTTCCCTTGTAGACGCCGGTGACGGCGCCGGCGCCGCTGATGGACTGCGAGTCGATGGAGTAATCCTCGAACCGCCCGCTGCCGACGACGAAGAAGCCATGCCCGAGGTCGACGCGATCGTAGACCGAAATGCCCGCCGTGTTCACGACATGGTTGTCGATGCGGCTGCGCGTGCGCGCCTGGAAAGCGGTGTCGAACGCCGGTGCGTGAACATTGAGGCGGGTCGGCGGGTTGGTGGGCGTGATGCCGTAGGCGAACTGGTCATAGACCTCGCGGCTGAAGTCGACGCCGATCACCGCCTGATGCCTGAACGGGCCGGTATTGAAATTCGCGTTGAGCGTCGTCTGGTTCTGATAGGTGTTGGCGACCTGCCCGCGCGACTGGCGGACATGGTTCGTCATGGTGCACGATGCCGTCAGCGCCGGACAGTTCAGCGGATTGTACAGCGTGCTGGGCTGCATGACCGTGACCCAGCGGTCGAGATCGTACCGGCCGATGCGGGTGACGTTGAGGATATCGAGATAATCGTTGATCTTGTGCTCGATGCGCAACGTGCCGACATCCGCGACCATTTCCTCGAAGTCGTTGGCATAGCCGTAGTAATTGGCCTGCCGCACGCCGAGCTTCGTCACCGGGCGGGCGATGCCGTCACCGCCGTCGGCGCGCGAGATGCCGAAGCGCGGCACGCCGTTGTCCGGCCGGCCGTCCTCGTACTGGTGCAGATAATCGAGCGTGATCTTCGTGTCGCTCTTCAGGCCGAAGGTGATCGACGGCGCGATGCCCCAGCGCGTCTGTTCGGCATGGTCGCGCTTGGCGAAATCGCGATCGAGCCCGAGGGCGTTCAGCCGCACGGCGATCTCGTCGTTGATGGCATAATTGGCGTCGATGGTGCCGCGATAGTAGGAATCGGTGCCGATCGTGCCGTGCAGCTCGACGAAGGTGTAGGGCTTCGGCCGCTTCGTCTGAAGGTTGATGGAGCCGCCGCCGCCGCCGCGCCCCAGGGTGGTGCCCGACGGGCCCTTCAGCACCTCGACCTGCTCGAGGTTGAACGCATCGCGGCTGTAGATGCCGATATCGCGGATGCCGTCGGTGAAGATGTTGCCCTGCGCGCTGAACCCGCGGATGTTGAAGTTGTCGCCGCGCTGACCGCCGCCGCCGCCTTCGCCCGCGCTCATGGTGACGCCCGGCACCTGCGTGATGATATCGGACAGGCTGGCCAGACCGCGCTCGTCGATGATCTCGCGGCTGATGACGTTGATGACCTGCGGCGTATCCTGTACCCGCGTCGGCAGCCGCGACAGCCCCGTGCCCCGCTGGAGCGTGTTGACCGGCTGATCCCCGACCACGGAGATCGTCGGCAGCGCCAGAACGTCGTCGCCATCGGCATTCGCCGGCGCGTCGCCGGTGTTCTGACCATAGGCCGCAGTCGCGGAGAATACGGTGGAAAGCACAAGCAGCGGCGCTACCGCCCGTCCCTGAATCTGCCCGTTACCGGCTTGCTTCGTCAAGGCAACGTCAACGTCCGAATGCCGTGTCATCTTCTCCCCCCAATGCAGACTGCAACCGTGCTCGGAATTATATATCCCGCCACGAAACCGCGCAGCGCCGAACCGTAATACTGGCGAATAAACGGGCAAGTTGCCCTTGCAACCCATTACCTCGATAAAGCCACACTTTCAACACACAATTCGCTTTTCACATATGTTGAATTACTATAATTTATAATTATTATAACTTTATATTACTTCACCCGCCATGACATTTCGCCATTGAAGGGGATCTGGAATGATCGCTCCGTCGGCGCGACCGAACCGATATGCGGAAGCGGGCATCCGCGCCCGCTTCCGATCCGGCGAAGGCGTCAGGCGGCGTAGTCGACAAAGGCCATCATCCCGGCGGCCATGTGATAGAGATGGTGACAGTGAAGCGGCCAGCGGCCGGGGTTGTCCGCGTCGAAGACGATGGTGACTTTCTTCTGCGGCGGCACGAGCACGGTGTCGCGCACCGCCCCCGCGACGACCTCGCCGTCGATGCCCGTCACCTGGAAATGATGGCCGTGCAGATGCATCGGATGCGCCATCATGGATACGTTGACGAACGTCACCTCGATCCGCTCGCCGCGCGATGCCGTCAGGGCATCGCCGCCGTCGATCCCCCACACGTAGCCGGCCATGTCACCGGTGAGCGGCAGGGTGAAACGGCGGTCGACCGCACGTCGCGCCAGCGGCCCGACCGCCGAAAGCCGCCGTTCGAGGTCAAGATCGAGCACCGGCCCCGCGACGTCGCCGCGCACGGGGATTTTGGCGACGGGCGCATCGGGTGTGGCGATGACGATGCCGGCGCGCTCCGGGGCGCCTTCGCGCAACGCGAGGACCGGATACGCGCCCGCATCCGGCGGCAGCCGCAGCCGGATGTCGACGCGCTGGCCCATGGAGACCGGGAAGGCGCGGCCCGCGACCGGCCGCACGTCGCGGCCGTCGACGGCGATCAGCGCCGCGTCGAGAGGGCCGGTGTCGATGGTGAAGGCGGTTGCCGTCGCGCCGTTGATGATGCGCAACCGCACCCGGCCATTCCGCTCCACCCGCACGACCTGCGGATCGTCAAGCGTGCGATCGTTGGCGAGATAGGCGTCGTAGTCGATGTCGTTGAGGTCCATCGCCCCGCCGTGGTTCATCCCGCCATGGTGCATGACGCCGTGATGATGGCCATGTCCGCCGCCCGCCGCGCCCTGAAGGCGCGCGAGAAGCTCCTCGGCCGGCGTGAAGGAAAAATCGTGCAGAAGGATCACGATTTCCTGCTCGTCCCGCGCGCGGTCGGCGGCCGTGGGCACGATCAGCGGAGCGGCGAGAAGGTTCTGCTCCTGCAACGTATGCGCATGCATCCAGTGCGTGCCGCCCGCGCCGACAGGAAAGGCGTAGCGGCGCGTCTGCGCCGGACGCAGCGGCGCCGCCGGATTGTCCGGCACGCCGTCCTGCTCCCAGGGCGGCGTCAGGCCATGCCAGTGGATCAGCGTCGGCGCGTCTGTCTGATTGGCAAGCGCCACGTCGAAACGGCCGCCGGCATCGAAGGTCAGCCCCTGCGTGCCGTCCGGCTGCGCGAGCCCGAAGACGCGCGCGGCCCTGCCGTTGATGTCGAGCGTGCGGCTGATCACGGCAAGCCGGCGGGGCGCGCTCTCGGGCGCCGTTACGGACCCGGCGGCTTGTTGCGCCCGCGCGGAGCCGGGAAGGGGCCATGCGGCCGGTGCGGCGAGCGCGGCTGTGCCGGCCGTCAGCCGCGTGAGAAAATCACGACGATTCATGTTTGGAATACCCGTTTCCATGCCGATGCGGAATCGGCGAACCGGTCCCTATGCGCCGAATGGCGCGCGAACTGTCCCGGCGACGCGGAAGGGCCACGCCGGAAGAGGCTCAGACCATGGATCGGGGAGGGGCAAGCAAGGGCGTCACCGACAGACCGCGGGCGATATGGTCGGCCCATCCATACGGCCGCCGGGCGAAAGGCGGCGCGAGCGCGCCCGCATCCGCCGCAACGGCCACCACGGCGCAAGGGCCGCAGAATATAGTGCAGCATCCGGCATCGTCGCCGGCGCGGAAGCGATCGTCCGGGGAATGGTCCGCGTCAGCCTCGGACACGGAACCGTGATGCTCGTGCGCGGCGACATCCGCAAACGCGTGGATATCCCGGTCGTGACACGGCGCAGGCATCGCATGGACCGACGACGCGACAAGCGCCCCTGCCGCGACCGGCAGAGCCGGCAACAGGCACAACAGCAGCAAGACGCGCCAGATCCTGACCATCCGCCAACTCACCCCCGGCGTTGCGACAAACCGGCCGCTCCCGTTCCCGTAATGGCGGAGTGGACCGGCTGTCAAGCCTGGAGGCTGTCGCGGCCCCGCCCCCGGGCACTATTGAAGTGTCCTTTTTATATCTTCCCGCTTCATGACGAAACCCTGCGGCGAACGCCCGTTCCGCAGAAGAGTTGAGCTCTCGCGAACGGTCGAACGGCGGCGGAAAAACCGATCGCAAGCTATCATGAAGCGGATAAGCTTCCGATGAGGCCGCATTCCGCCGCCTTTACATGGCACAGCCCCGACTTTATAAAAAATCCCGGCTTCGCCGTGGTAAAAATAAAAGCATGCTCTTTCGAGCGGCTGCATGCGTGCAGCCCATATCCGACATTCTCCGACCCGACAGTCGGCAGGACACAAGCGCATGCCCGGAGCCCTGCCAGACTGAAGACGCATGCAGCCCCTTCCGACTATTTCCCGATTCATCGCTCAACAGCAGGGGACATCAATGATCAGGAAAAACATTAAAAAAACTGTTCTTGTGAGCGCGGCTTTATGCGCCTCCGTTCTGGCAATGCCGATCCCTGCCGGCGGCGCGCCTGCGAAACAGGCCGCTGCGGGCAAAACAAACGAAGCGCCGGCACAGTCGCCCGCTTTCTTCGGCCTGCCGGTCGTGGACGGGGCCGTCGCGATCGCGGACCCGAATCATTACGGACACGGCAAGAAGGCGGAAGAGTATCAGCGGGCCGTCATCCGTCTCGTCTATCAATTGGCCTATCAGGCGGATCCGAGCCTGATCGAGAGGAACCCCAAGCTTTTCGCCGGCATTCTGCCCGAGGAAGTCCGCCAGAAATTCCTTGGCGGATACCTGTCTTCCGCGATTGAAAAGCTGGATGATCCGCTCGTCTCGCTGGTGTGGCGGGCCAGAAACGAGTTCGAGGTCGATGAGGTCAAGGCCCGCATGACGGCGGCGCTCAAGGCCGCTCTTGAAAAAACCCGGATTCCCGATTCTTTCGACATCATCGATATCCGATACGCTGCTCTCGGCAACTACGACCGGGACGCCGAAGCCTTCCCTCTCAATATCGAGACGGGCCAGAACCGCAATGCGGTCGTTCTGCGGGGCATGCTGCCGTTCGCCGCTCCGCTGCCCTTTGCCGAATGGCCCCGCCAGCTTGCCATGAGCTTCGATGACGCCCGCGCCTACCTCGACAAAAGAAACAGCGACCGCCATGGCTATATCGCCACCCGCATGACGCTGACCAAAGCGGAAATCGCATCGAAAAGACTGGAATTGTCCTTCATTTACAAAGGCGCCGCTTACTATCGCGACCTGGCTCTTTCCCGGAAGGATATCGATCTGCCGGCCTTCGAGGGGGCCTATGAGGGGCCGGATCGCGCTCCTTCCGCCGACGAGCGGATACCGTTCGTCGCTCTCGCGCCGGATGCCCCCTTCGTCATGTATGTGAAGCAAAATCCGGGCGCGGCGATTCCCGACGAGGTCTGGAGCAGCGTCGCCGCCTCGCGGTTCGGCTATGAGCAATCGTTGCTCGGCAACACCTTGCGCTATGCTTCGGTGCCCGACAAACGCTTTCCCTATACCAAACTGCGCCTGCTGAAAGAGCCGGATGAAAGCCTTGTACAAGCGTACAAAGCCGCGGTAATCGCCGACACGGCGCCGGTTGCGAAGCGGGTTTCGTGCCCGATCGCGCTCAAAGGAGACAATTCGGATGCGCCCGTCACGGAGTTGAGCAGCACTTGTCAGCTTACGCCCGCCCGCTCCATCAGCAATGATGTACGGTCCGACATCGGCGAGCTTCTGAAGAAGGCCGGTTATTTTTCCCTGCTTGAGCACAAGGGGTCATATACATCCATATTGTGGTTTCAGCTCGATGATGATCCCTCAAAATATGAAAGAAAGCTTGAAAAAGACGAGATCACGGCGGCGCCCTATCGCATCTCCTATGAATTCGAGGTGGATCAGGTGGCCGCGAACATCGGGAAAAGGCTCTTTGCGGTGGAAGCCCGTCTGGCCGGGATGCAGATCGGCGACAAGTTCGTCCCTGTCGACAAACCTGCGAATGCGGCGGAAACGAAGAGCCTGCCGGAATTCGCCGATATCGTCGGCCTTCGTCTCGGCATGAAGGAAAGCGACGCGGATGCGTTGCTTGCAGTTCACGCCCAGTCATTGGAGAACCCGGAAACGTTCAAATATCGTCTGTCCATCGATGAGGCCAACCGGAAAGACGATTTCAACCTGGATCAGTTCCATCCATCGGGACTGATTCTCGAGAGCGAACATCATTCAACGCCGGTGACGCCGTCCAACGACGGCACCTCCAGCGGCAGGCCACCCGGAAGGCTCGTCGACCAGACAGGGGTATATTATTCGGAAGAAGGCACGATCGTAGCCGTCACGCGCTATCAGGCGTTTCCAGAACAGGCGAACATCGAGGATATCCGCAAGCTCATCGTCGCCAAATATGGCGATCCCGTCTGGCAGGACGCGCCTTATGCGTGGCATGGTATCTGGGCGCAAGCACCTGCCGCTCAACGGAGTTTTCTCTCCGGGGGAGACCTGGAGAGCATCTGCGGCATCAACATGGGCCGAAGCGTCAGCGATGTGACGCGAAGGGTATCGGGCAACCGCTGGCACGACGATCAGGGCGCGGTCAGACCGGACAACAGAGCTTACTGGAGCATCCCGGTCACCCGGCATCATCGCGCCTGCGGCGGAATTTTGATGGCTTCGGTCGATGCCGATGGCTTCTGGCTCGGCCTCATCGATACCGACTGGTTCACCAAACGGACGCAGGACGTGGCCGCCCATGCCCGGCAGCGCGCCGAAGAGCAAAGCCGGAAAGCCGTGGCCCCGGCACGGTTCTGAAATCATCGACGAGGCACGGGCAGTCGGATGAACATCAACGGTGGTGCGCCTTTCCGGCGCATCATCGACGTTCCGAAAACACGCAACAGCCGGCCAACACACCATCACGGGAGTGACAGGACATGGGCCGGCGACGGAACACCGAGAATATACCAGACAGGAAGAAAGAAGCCCGGATCACGGACAAGGGCAACACCCCGTCACCTTCTCGACACACTCTCCGCAATGATCTGCGGCAGAACGAAAATATCAAGAAGGGAAGGGTGGTGCGGCCGAGAGGACTCGAACCTCCACTGGTTGCCCAACTAGCACCTCAAGCTAGCGCGTCTACCAATTCCGCCACGGCCGCAGCGTGTTCAGAAGGAACATGTCTTCCTGAAGTGAGGTTGGATGTAACAGAACGTTTCAGCGTCCACAAGCCCCTTCCTGCCCGGCCATCACGCAACTTTCACATTATCTGTGGGAAACTTTGCCGGCAGGGGATATGCCGCCACGGGCGGACGGCCCGTCACGGCGGCGGCGGTTGCGTCAAAGTACCGAAGTATTATGGCGATGGCCGCCGCATGAGCCTACATATGGGAAAGAAACGACGACGACACGGCGCCGTCCGCGCGATTCGCACCCGGGACTCCTGTTGTGAGCGCTTGTAAAGTGCGATCAAATCGCTACCGCTTCGGTTGCGGCGCGGGCGGCGCGACTATTTTCAAGAGCAGGTCATGATGAACGAGTTTTCCGACGACAGGCCGCGTCTCCCCCGGCTGGTGGTGTTTTCGGGAGCAGGCATAAGCGCGGAGTCCGGCATCGCGACTTTTCGCGACGCCGACGGGCTGTGGCACGGGCACGATCCGCGCGACGTCGCCAACTACGATACCTGGCGCGACAATCATGCGCTGGTGCATGCGTTCTACAATCACCGGCGCACGGAACTCGGCAAGGTCCTGCCCAATGCCGCCCATGCGGCGGTCGCGGCGTGGGAAAGGGCTTTTCCCGGCCGCGTGCTGAACATCACGCAGAACATCGACGACCTGTTCGAGCGCGCCGGCGTCGAACACACGCTGCATCTGCACGGCTTTCTGCGCAACATCCGCAACATGCGCACGGGAGAGCTGCGCGATATCGGCTACACGACATTCGACCCCGCCGCCGACCCGCAGCGGGTCATCAAGCCGGATGTCGTGTTTTTCGGCGAGATGGCGCCGAACTATCGCGTGCTCGGCGAACTCGCCACCGATCTCGATGAACGGGATACCGTGATCAGCATCGGCAGCTCCGGCGCGGTCGTCAACATTGACGGCCTCGTGGAAGCGACCGGCGCGTTCGGCATCCTGAACGTGCTGGACAACATCGTCGGCGCCATCGACGAAAATGCCTGGCAGGAGCGCATCTTCGAGCCCGCGACGCGCGCCGTGGCGCATATCGACACGATCGTTCGCGCCCGCATGGACGTCGCCGCATGACCGCGCCGCTCTCTTCCGCCACACGCGGCGATCTCGCGGACCGGCTGCCGTCCCGGCCGGGCTGCCCGCCCGTGGAATGGATCGTCAGCGACGCGCCGGTGCCCTATGACACGGCGCTTGCGTTCATGGAGGCCCGCGCGGGGGCGATCGCGGACGGCGCCGCCGCCGAATGCGTTTGGCTGCTGGAGCATCCGCCGCTTTACACGGCGGGCACCTCGGCGCGGCCGGAGGATCTCGTGGAGCAGCGCTTTCCGGTCTTCCAGACCGGCCGGGGCGGGCAGTTCACCTATCACGGCCCCGGCCAGCGCGTGGCCTATGTGCTGCTCGACCTGCACCGGCGCACGCCGGAAGGGCGGACGCCGGACCTGCGCCGTTTCGTGGCCTGCCTCGAAAGCTGGCTGATTGCAACACTCGCGGCCTTCAACGTGCGCGGCGAGCGGCGCGAGGACCGCGTGGGCGTATGGGTGCGCCGCCCGGAGAAAGGCGATGGCGTCGAGGACAAGATCGCCGCCATCGGCATCCGCGTGCGCCGCTGGGTGACTTTCCACGGCATCAGCCTGAATGTGGAGCCGGACCTGTCGCATTATCTCGGCATCGTTCCCTGCGGCATTCGCGGGCATGGCGTCACCAGCCTCGTCGACCTCGGACTGCCGGTCACGCTGGCCGACGCGGACCTGGCGCTGCGCGCCGCTTTCGAGGACGTGTTCGGCGAGACGGCGGCGGGGAGCATGCCTGCATGAGCCGGCTGCATCTCGTCAAGCTGTGCGTAGGTGTCGATTCGGTAGCGGAACTCGTGGCGTGGAACGCGCAACACGAAAGCGGCGAGGGCGGGCACACCACGCGCATGACGCCCCGGCGCGGCGACGAACTGCTGGACGGAGGGTCGCTCTATTGGGTCATCCGGGGCCAGATCGCCTGTCGGCAGCGCCTGTTGGCGCTCCGCCCGGTCACGGACGGCGACGGCATTTCGCGCTGCCGGCTCGTGCTGGACAGCACGGTGGTGCCGGTAGCGCCCCGCCCCTACCGCGCCTTTCAGGGCTGGCGCTATCTCGCCGACAAGGATGCGCCGCCCGATCTGGCGGACGCGCCGGGCAATGCCGCCATGCCGGAGGAGATGAAACGGGAACTCGCGGCGCTCGGCCTCATCTGACGGCGCGATCAGCGTCCGATGCAGACGCGGCGCTTCGGATGCTTTATGATGTGCTGCACACGGGAGCGAAATCCGATCCGGTTGAATCGGATCTTGCTCCGTGATTCTTTCTTTTGAGCGCTTTCCGATCGAATGATTCCGTCCGATCGACAAGCGTTCCAGGAGGATCGCTTGAACAGCCTGACAACCTTGCTGGCCGGTGTATCGGCGCTAACGGCCCTGACTGTCGCTCCCGTTCTCGCGCAAGGCGGCGCGGAAGGGAACTGCATCGCGGTGGAGGGTGCGGCTTCGTCACGCCCCGTCAGCGGCGATTGCCGCGGCGGGCCGTTGAAACCGGGCGATTCGCGGCTTGGCAAGGCGCAGGTGCCGCGCCCCGCCGACCGTCAGGAGCGGCCGGGACACACCTTCCGGATCGGTGGCAGCACCGTGACGATTTCCGGCTCCGTCCGGGTGGAAGGCATCTATTCACAATGACGGACGCGACACCGGGAATGCGCGGGTGGCGCGTCTCCGTCTACCGATGGCGTGACGCATGATCTATTTTCTGGGCGGCATCCTTGTGGTCGGACTGCTCTGGTGGCTGGGAAGAAACTACGCCGACGCCGATCCGAAACAACTGGCGGCTCTGTTGCGCAAGATCGGCGGCTGGAGCGCCATCGGCCTCGCCGGCCTGTTGCTGCTGCGCGGCCGGATCGACATCGCGCTGCTCGTGGGCGGCGCCGGCTGGTGGATGGTGCAGGGGCGCCGTCTAGACGCGTATGTGAACAGCCGTTTTGCCTTCGGGCGAAAAGACGCTCAGGGAAATCCGCACGCGGGGCCTGTCGACCGGGCGCGACCGGGCGAGATGTCCGAGGAGGAAGCTCTTGAGGTGCTCGGCCTTCACGCGGGGGCGAGCGAGGCGCAGATTCGCGAGGCCCACCGGGGCCTGATGAAGAAACTGCATCCCGACCAGGGGGGCACGAACTACCTTGCCATGCGGGTCAATCAGGCCAAGGATGTCTTGTTGAACCGTCATCGCTGATGGCTCCGTAGCGTTGACAACTCCGGCGCGCGGCAGCGCGCTTCCGTTTGAACATCCGTTGCTTCAGAATATCGTCCGTTCGGATTGAAACAGGACATATTCTAGCCACGCGTTGCGAAGCAATCGAACCCGCTGCGCTTGAGCGTCTTGCAGGCGGCCTGCGCCTCTTCAGGCTCGAAGCCGGAGAAGCGCGCCCGAAACAGCGTCACGTTCCCGCGCACGACCTTCTCCGTAAACGGCGATGCGTTGGCGAGCAGACCGCGCGATTTGTTCCTGGCCTGTTGCAGGATGTCGTGGGCCTTGCCTTCGTCCTCCGACGCCCCGAGCTGGATCACCCAACCCACGGAACGAACGACCGGCGCCGCCACCGGCCGAACCGGGATTTGTTCCGACGCGGCGGCGAGCTTCGCCAACGCCTTCTTCTCCAGCGCCTGACCGGGTTGCATCGATGCAAGCGTCACACCGAGGCCCTCCCCGACATCCGCCGGACGCGGCGCGGGCACCGGCGCCTGCTGCGTATAGGCGAGCGCACCGCCGGTCGTCGATTGCACCGCCGGGCCAGACGAGGGCGTGGCGGTCGACCCCGACGCCGATGCGACGACGGGGCGAACGTTCGACAGGTCGATGGGCTTGCCGATCTGCAACGGCACGGTTTCGGACAACGGCTGCGACGGGGGAACATAAGCCGGCTCGGCGTTCGTCACGGCCGCCTTGGCGAACAGGGTTCGCGGAGCGGGAGCCGCCGCCGTCCGCGCGCTCGGCGCCTCGACGACCAGCGCCGTCCGCCGGCGGCCGGCATGAGCGTCGGGCAGGGTTCGCGCCAGCAGCGACTCCATGCGCTGATCGCGCTGCGCGCCGGAGCGCCCGCCCAGCACGGCGGCGACGACATGGCGGTTGTCCGCCCGCAAGGACGTCAGCAGGTTGAAGCCCGATGCGCGCGTATAGCCTGTCTTGATGCCGTCCACGCCCTCGACACGCCCGAGCAGACGATTGTGATTGCCGATCGTCTTGCCGGCATAGATGAAGTTTCTTGTGCCGAAATAGGCGTAGTGGCGCGGAAAACGGTCCTGAATGGCGCGCCCCAGTATCGTCAGATCCCGCGCGGTGGTGATGTTGGGCGGATTGGCCGGCAGGCCGTGCGGATTGCGGAACGTCGTCCTGCTCATGCCGAGCGCACGCGCCTTGGCCGTCATCATGCGGGCGAAATCGTCCTCGGTGCCGGCGATGTTTTCCGCGATCACCACGGCGACATCGTTGGCGGAACGCGTCACCAGCGCCTTGATGGCATCCTCGACGCGGATGGTGGAACCCGCGGAGACGCCAAGTTTGGAAGGGGGCTGCGATGCGGCGTATTTCGTCACCCGCAGACGCGTATCGAGCGTGAAATTGCCGCTCTCGATCTGCTCGAACAGCAGATAAAGCGTCATGACCTTGGTGATGGAAGCGGGAATGCGGGGAGCGTCCTCATTCTCGGCGAACAATGTCCGGCCGGTGTTGACGTCGACGACCATGGCGGCGGAAGGCGGGGCATAAGCCGGGGCAGCGCTTTTTCGCTGGGCTGCCTCCACGGGACCGAGAGCCCCCAGCGCCAAAGCCGCCGCAAGACCGGTTACGCCCGAGATTTCCAGAACGCGATGATGATTCCTGCCAACGCAACCCCAGATCATAGCCGCCGCCCCCTGTAACACCCGACTTTTCCGCGCCTTGTGGCCGATGCGCTCCCACCGCGCGTCGCCCGGCCGGCACAGTCAACAAACCTATAGGGACGCGGTTACGGAGGCGTTAATTCCACGACGGTTCCCGGCGGAACTATTTTGCATTGCACAATGGCGCTTGACAGATTTTGTGCGTCGCACATATATTGTCGGCGATTGACGTGCGGGCAGCGGATCGCCGCGCTGCGAGATTCAGCATATTGTCGCATGTCATGGCGGAAACGCGCGCGGGCACTCGGTTCGGCGGCGTTCTCGTGCATAATTGAAAATCGGGCGGAAATTGATCCGCGTTCAAGGAGAGATGTCATGGCCGCGCAGTACGAAGACCTTCAGAAGGTCGGCAGGGAGCAGATCGAGAGCTCGCTCAAGGTGTTTGGTGCGTTCTCCAAGGGTTTGCAGGGTATCGCCGCCGAACTCGCCGACTATACCAAGAGATCTTTCGAGGAAGGCACGAGCGCTCTTGAGAAGCTCGCCGCCGCCAAGTCGTTCGACAAGGTGATCGAGGTCCAGACGGAATACGCGCGGTCCTCGTATGAGAATTTCATTGCCGAGAGCACCCGGATCGGCGAACTCTACACCGATCTGACGCGCGAAGCATTCAAGCCTTACGAAGGCGCTTTCGCCCGCGTCCGGCCGTTCACCGAGCGGTGAGGCATACCGCGTCGGCGCACCCCGCCGCGCAGGGTGGCAAGACCGGCTCCGGCGAATTTGAGAAAAGCCCGCGCAAGCGGGCTTTTCTTTTGGCGCCTTCAGCGCGCCCCTCGCATCCCGTGAGGCGGATACGCCGCCTGCAACGCAAGCTCTGTGACTGATTTATTGCATAGGGGACTGGCGCGGACAGGCAACCACGACTAGATTGTTGGGTGAGGAGCCGGAACGCCCAGCGCGCGCCGGACGAAGCGGTTGGCCAATATTTCAGACGGGAGCGGCAAGGGTGCTCCAACCGGGAGAATTTTTGGATATTTCGCTCGCATTCCCGGCCAGACGCGAGAGTGCGGAGCCGCACCCCGCGGCGGGCGGAAGCGGCCGCGCGACGTGGGTTCTCGCGGACAAGCCGTCGCGCACGGTGTCGGTGCCGGAAGGACCGGGCACGACGCTGCTGACACGCACGCGCACGCGGACCAAACGGCCGAGCATGTATCGCGTGCTCCTGCTCAATGACGATTACACGCCCATGGAGTTCGTCGTCCATGTTCTTGAGCGTTTTTTTAACAAGAACAAGGAAGATGCGACCCGCATCATGCTGCATGTTCACCAGACGGGTGTCGGTGAATGCGGCGTCTTTACTTATGAAGTCGCAGAAACCAAGGTGACGCAGGTTATGGACTTCTCACGCAAACATCAGCATCCTCTCCAGTGCGTCATGGAGAAGAAATAGGGCCCACCAGCCGGAGAAAGGATTTTCCCTTGCCGACATTCTCCCGCAGCCTTGAACAGGCCCTGCATCGCGCCTTGGCCTTCGCCAACGAGCGTCGGCATGAATATGCCACGCTCGAACACCTGCTGCTGGCGCTGGTCGACGATCAGGATGCGGCCGCGGTCATGCGCGCCTGCAACGTCGACATAGAGGCGTTGCGCCGCAATCTCATCGATTACGTCGACGGCGAACTCACCAACCTGATCATTTCCGGGCGCGAGGACTCCAAGCCCACGGCCGGCTTCCAGCGGGTGATCCAGCGCGCGGTCATCCATGTCCAGTCCTCGGGACGCGAGGAAGTGACGGGCGCCAACGTGCTCGTGGCGATCTTCGCCGAGCGCGAGAGCCACGCGGCCTATTTCCTGCAAGAGCAGGACATGACGCGCTACGACGCCGTCAACTACATCAGCCACGGCATCGCCAAGCGTCCCGGCGTTTCCGAGGCACGGCCGCCGCGCGGCGCGGACGACGAGACGGAGACGGCAGCCTCCAGCAACGAGGAAACCGACGTTCGCGCCAAGAAAAAGGGCGATGCGCTCGATGTTTATTGCGTCAACCTCAACAAGAAGGCGAAGGAAGGCCGCATCGATCCGCTGATCGGCCGCGCCAATGAAATCCAGCGCACCATCCAGGTGTTGTGCCGGCGGCAGAAGAACAACCCGCTGCTGGTGGGCGATCCGGGCGTGGGCAAGACCGCCATCGCGGAGGGGCTCGCACGCAAGATCGTAACCGGTGAAGTGCCCGATGTGCTGCGCGACGCCACGGTGTTCTCGCTCGACATGGGAACGCTGCTCGCCGGCACGCGCTATCGCGGGGATTTCGAGGAACGGCTGAAGCAGGTGATGAAAGAGGTGGAGGCGCATCCCAACGCGATCGTCTTCATCGACGAGATTCATACCGTCATCGGCGCCGGCGCCACCTCCGGGGGGGCGATGGATGCGTCGAACCTGCTGAAACCGGCGCTGGCGGCAGGGTCGCTGCGCTGTATCGGATCGACCACCTACAAGGAATACCGTCAATATTTCGAGAAGGACCGGGCGCTGGTGCGCCGTTTCCAGAAAATCGACGTCAACGAGCCGAGCGTGCCGGACACGATCGAGATCGTGAAGGGGCTCAAGCCGTATTTCGAGGATTTTCACAAGCTCCGTTACACGAATGAAGCCATCAAGGCGGCGGTGGAGCTTTCCGCGCGCTACATTCACGACCGCAAGCTTCCCGACAAGGCGATAGACGTCATCGACGAAACGGGCGCATCGCAGGCGCTGCTGCCGCCGAGCCGGCGCAAGAAGACCATCGGCATCAAGGAGATCGAGGCCACGATCGCGACCATGGCCCGCATTCCGCCCAAGACCGTGTCGAAGGACGACGCCGAGGTTCTGGCGCATCTGAAGGAAACGCTGGAGCGGGTGGTCTACGGGCAGGATGCGGCGATCGAGGCGCTTTCCGCCGCGATCAAGCTGGCGCGCGCCGGGCTGCGCGACGGCGAAAAGCCCATCGGCAGCTATCTGTTCGCCGGTCCCACGGGCGTGGGCAAGACGGAGGTGGCGCGTCAGCTCGCGCATGCGCTCGGTGTGGAGCTGCTGCGCTTCGACATGTCGGAATACATGGAGCGCCACACGATTTCCCGCCTGATCGGCGCGCCGCCCGGCTATGTCGGCTTCGATCAGGGCGGCCTGCTGACGGACGGCGTCGACCAGCATCCCCATTGCGTGCTGCTGCTGGACGAAATCGAGAAGGCGCACCCCGATCTCTACAACATCCTGTTGCAGGTCATGGATCATGGCAAGCTGACGGATCACAACGGCAAGCAGGTCGATTTCCGCAACGTGATCCTGATCATGACGACCAATGCCGGCGCGGCGGAACTGTCGAAGCAGGCATTCGGCTTCACGCGCACGCGCCGCGAGGGCGACGATACGGAGGCCATTTCGCGGCTGTTCACGCCCGAGTTCCGCAACCGCCTCGACGCCGTGATCTCCTTCGGCCACCTGCCGCGGGCGGTAATCGCCAGGGTCGTCGACAAGTTCGTGATAGAGCTCGAAACCCAGCTCGCCGACCGTCATGTGACCATTGCGCTCACGGACGAGGCGCGCGAGTGGCTGGTCGACAACGGCTATGACGAAGCCATGGGCGCCCGCCCGCTCGGCCGCCTGATCCAGACCACGATCAAGACACCCCTAGCCGACGCCGTGCTGTTCGGCCTGTTGAAGAACGGCGGCGCCGTGCGCGTGGTGGTCGTGACCGACGAGGCCGGCAAGAAATCGCTGGCGCTCGACTATCCGCAGGAACCCGCCACGCCCCGGCCGGAGGCGGACATCGCCCGCGCGCGCAGGCGGCGGGGAAAACCGGACGCGCCCGGCGACGCGCCGGATAGCGGCCCCGACACCCCGGAAGGCAGCCCGGACGCGCCCGGCGGTAATCGCGATCCCTCTCCCGAAGCCGGCGCGGATGCTCCGGCGGGCGCGAGCGGTTCCCGGAAGCGGCGCGCCCGAAAGGCGGCTGCGGAAGAAGGCAGCGAGGCGGGTGGCGCAAAGGAAAACGATAAGGTATCAACGCCGGTCAGTATCGTGCCGAAAGTGCCCCTGCAACGGAGTTGATTCGCATGTCGACCGGATTCGAGCGCCGGCGTGAACGCGCACGCCGGCGGCGCCAGTTCGAGGAAGTCGCCGCCTGGGTGATTTTGCCGCTGATCGTGGTCATCACCTGGATCATCGGCCAGCAGGTCTATACCGAACTGGAGGAACCGATCTCGGTTTTCCTGCAAAACATCGATCTCGAACGGTAATCGCGCCGAGGCGGGAAAGCCGGCCTGCCGTCACAACGCCTTCGCGTTTCACCGAAACGCGAAGGCCGATTCATTTGCCGCTTGCAATTCCGCGCCGCATACGCGCTCTTGCCGAGATGCAACCGTATTCCGTTGCAATGGTGATGCTATATTTCAATCCGGGATCGGCCTTCGGGCGGTCGAAGACTTTCATAAAAAACCCTATCGCCGGCCGAAACCTTGATAAAGACCTGCCGTCGAACGGGATAAGCTTATATCCATCCCTATTTGCTAAAAAATATGTGTTATTTCAGTATCGTTTTTAAAAGGTAATATTTACGATGATGATCGAACGCAACAACGCTTCGCTTCCCGTTGTCTCTCCCGCCGTTGGGGACGATGCCCCTGCAACGCCCGCTGCGCGCGGCTTCCTGTACTGGACGGGAGCGGAGAGGCCCTCCAGCCAACACTCCATCAGCCGCGTTGACGGCATTTCGCCGGCCGGGCAGGAAAAACTGCGGCAACATCTGGGCTCGGGAAAATTTGCCAAGCGCGAATCCCGCCACAGTGTGAAGCATTATCAATATGTCCGCGCCGCCTTGGAGAACAATCGCCCGCTGACGCTTCAGGAAGCTGACGCCCGGGCAGGCGGAAGGAAGGGCGCCGCTCGTGACGGCAACATTGCCCATGTCATTCCCAACTCCATGGTTCAAAGGCAGTTGAATCGGGCGATCGTGGCGTTTCAGGAGGGCCGGGAACAGCTCGGCGCGCACATCGCCGCATTCCTGTCGGCAGCCGCGGGCCCCGAACCCGCGTCTTCGTCGGACGAACGGAGGCAGGCTCTCGCGGGACTGGCCAGGCAGGCGGCCGCCGCGGGCGCCATGTGGGGCCTCGGAGATGCCATGCTGCGCGAAGAGCAAGCGCATGAAGGATATGGCCGCCTGATCGCGCATCCGACAGCCGCGCGCAAGCACGCGATGATGGCGGGAGATCTTGCGACGGTGTTCGGCGACGGAAGGGGAAGCACCCCGCAGGAGCGACAGGAGGCCTATGGCAGATTCATGCGAAATACCGCCGATTCCTATGGCAACACCCGTATCGGCAATAAGGAAATCAACTCTGCAATAGGATCCGGCGTCGATCTGGAACTGACGCGGGACATGAAGCCCACCGAGCGCTCGAAGCGCCTTTACCAGGCCGTGGATACTTTCGCCCCGCAAAACGAGATAGCGAACAATACCTTCGCGACCGACGGCATGACATATAACCTCGGGTACTTCGCGACTCATAATGGGCAGCCGCTGTCAAGCAGCATGGAAGCGTGACGCAGGATCATCCCGACAGGCGAACGCCTGTCGGGTTTTTTTGCTAGAGCAGTTTGCGTTCAAATCGATCCATCGAACTGAATGCAAGTTGCGGTAAAATATAGAATTTAGAGCGGCGTGACGATTCCACTTGAATGCACGCCGCTCTAGAAGCTTTGATTTGGCGCGCTTATCGCCGCGACCACCAGCCCGACCGCTTCGGCCGCGTTTCCTCGGGCTCCACTTCCTGCGGAGCCTCCGCGCCGGCAACGTCGGGGAGCGTTTCCGCCGGTGACGGCTCAGGCGTTCCAACAGCCGGCACTTCCGCCGGCTGCGCGGAAGCCGCAGCTTCGCTACTTTCCGCAACGGGAGCAAGCCCGGTTACGGCATCCGCCTCCTCGGCAGCTACCTCGGTTTCCGTTTCAGCCACGTCGGGCCGCACGGGCGCCACGGCATCGCCCTCCGCGCCGAACGCATCATCGCCCTGCGCGTCTTCCACCTCTACATCGTCAGCCTGCGCCTCCTCGGCCGCAAACTCCGTCTGCGCAACGGCGTCCTCCGCTTCGGCACCGTCTTCATCGTCGTCATCGCCGGAGCCGTCTTCCGGCGATGACGAATCCCGATCGCCGTCCGCGACGCCTGCCGACTCGGCTTCACCGCCGCGCCCGCCACGCCGGCGCCGGCGCCGACGCCGACGCCGGCCGCCGGATTCGCTCTCAGCCCCGGAAGCGGCCTCCTGCGGCTTCCCGTTCTCCGCCTCGACATCCTCGTCCTCGGCCTCGTTCTCCTCGACGACGAGGGCCTTGTCCGTATCGGCGTCGGACGGCACGAGGACATCCTCGCGCACGCTCTCGGCTGCGTCGTTCCGCCTGCCGGCGGGCTCGATCGCGCTCATCTGCACGAAACCGGACGCCGCCTGCGGCTCGGGACGAATGACGGCCTCGCCCCGCTCCAGCGCGTAATAGTTGACGCCGGTGAAATTGATGTCGTCAGCCAGGATCGAAATGGTCACGCCGAAACGGGTCTCGAACTCGCGCAGATGCGGCCGCTTCTGGTTGAGGACGTAAAGCGCCACTTCCGTGCGCGTCTTCACCTCGATATCGTAGCCGGCGTTCTTGATCAGCGCCTCCTCGATGGCGCGCAGGATGTGCAGGGCGATGGAGGGCGTCGCCCGCACGAAGCCGGTGCCGGCGCAATGCGGACAGGGCACGGACGAGCTCTCCAGCACGCCGGTGCGGATGCGCTGGCGCGACATCTCCAGCAGGCCGAATGCGGAGATGCGACCGACCTGAATGCGCGCGCGGTCGTTCTTGAGACATTCCTTGAGCTTCTTCTCGACATTGCGGACATTGCGCTTGTCCTCCATGTCGATGAAATCGATGACGATCAGCCCCGCGAGATCGCGCAGGCGCAACTGGCGCGCGACCTCCTCGGCCGCCTCCAGATTGGTGCGGTAGGCCGTATCCTCGATATTATGCTCGCGCGTCGACTTGCCGGAGTTGACGTCGATCGAAACCAGCGCTTCCGTCGGATTGATGACGATGTAGCCGCCCGATTTCAGCGTGACCTGGCTGGAGAACATCGCATCCAACTGGCCCTCGACGCCATGGCGGGCGAAGAGGGGCTGCACATCCTTGTACGGCTGCACGGCCTTCGCATGGCTCGGCATGAGCATGCGCATGAAATCCTTGGCCTCGCGGTATCCCTCGTCGCCGGCCACGAGAATTTCGTCGATATCCTTGTTGTAAAGGTCGCGGATGGCGCGCTTGATCAGCGAGCCTTCCTCATAGACCAGCGCCGGCGCGCTCGAGCGCAGCGTCAGCTCGCGGACGCTCTCCCACAGCCGCAACAGATACTCGAAATCGCGCCGGATCTCCGCCTTGGTGCGCGATGCGCCGGCGGTGCGCACGATGACGCCCATGCCCTCCGGCACCTCCAGTTCCTGCGCGATGGCCTTGAGGCGCTTGCGGTCGGCGACGTTGGTGATCTTGCGGGAGATGCCGCCGCCGCGCGCGGTGTTGGGCATCAGCACGGAATAGCGCCCGGCCAGAGACAGATAGGTGGTGAGCGCCGCGCCCTTGTTGCCGCGCTCCTCCTTCACCACCTGAATGAGCAGCACCTGACGGCGCTTGATCACTTCCTGGATCTTGTACTGGCGGCGCAGCGGGCGCTGGCGGCGGTCGGGAAGCTCCTCCAGCGCGTCGGACGCGCCGCCGACCTGCTCGACGTGATCCTCGTCGCCGTTGCCGTTTCCATTGCTCTCCGTGTCGTCGTCGCGCTCCGCGCTCTCGCCGTTCTCGTCCTCGCCGGCGGAAGCGGAAAGCGCGTCGTCGCCCGACTGGCCGTTGTCGGACCGTCGCGCCGCGCCGCGCGAGCGGCGTCCGCCCGGACGCTCGTCGTCACGGTCCAGATCGCGCTCGGCGCGCGCCTCTTCCTCAAGCAGCGCCTGACGGTCGGCAACCGGAATCTGGTAATAGTCCGGGTGAATTTCGCTGAAGGCGAGAAACCCGTGCCTGTTGCCGCCATATTCCACGAACGCAGCCTGAAGCGACGGCTCCACGCGCGTCACCTTGGCGAGATAGATGTTGCCGCGCAACTGCTTGCGGTTGGCGGACTCGAAATCGAACTCTTCTACCTTGTTTCCACGAACCACGACGACCCGGGTTTCCTCCGGGTGCGAGGCATCGATGAGCATCTTGTTAGCCATGTTGAACTCTCATGAGAGCGCCCGCCATCAATCGCAACGGCAGCCGAAAAGCGGCTGCAACGCCGGCCGCCGTGCCGCGAGGCCGGACGTTTTCCAGGCATTGCATGTTGCACGGGCGCGAATTGCACGGGCGCGAAAGCACCGGAACGGAGCCGGCGCGCAGGACGAATGAAGAAAGAGGAGTGGAAAAACCGGACATGATGCCGACAGCCTGCAACGGCACGGGCTGCCCGCAACGGACGAACCCCTGAACGCAGACCGGATGGGCACACGGCCGGGAAAGAGGGAACTTGCCAACCTTCCGGCGGAACCCGCCACGCCGAATAATAAAACGTGCAGCCCGTTTGCCGGCGGCACGGTTTCAGCGGTGCAATCTCACGCCAGTAGGTCAAAGCCTGTCCCGAAAAAACGCCCGGCCGTCCGGGTGGCACCCGGCAGCCGGCCTGCTCGACTGTAATTCCTTCCGACCGCGCCCTTTTTCCGGCGCAAGACACCGGAAACAAGGCAGCAGCCGCACGACATCACGATGGAACGCCGACGAAAGCCGCCTCGCACGACGGACCGCACCCGTCACACGGCACCGCGAATCACCGCCTCCACCGATCCGGGTCACGGCAGGCGTCAAACGACGGCCGCACAAGAAAACTCTCTCCTGGGCCACCGCGCGGGCGGGCCGGACAGGCGAGGGTGCCGGCCGCCGATGCGTTCGCCCGATGGGGGGAACGACGCATGACGACACCGAAACCGGATCATCTTCATTACAGAACGGGATTGCCATTTGGCAAGTCTTATGCGTGATAACATCAGCGGAATATCCGGCCCGATGACGCAGGCGGCGCATGGCCGCCACGCGCGCCCCGCAGATCCGCGCACACGAATTGTTGATCGCAAAACGGTAAAATGCGGTTAACCATCCTTCGACTATGCTGCATCACGCGGGTGAGCCCGGACGGCAGCAACCTGGAAGAGCGGCGACGCATGGAATTTCGGCACGGTATCGGCGCCATTGCCGGCGGGACGCCGGGGGAAGATATTCGTTCCTGCGAGGTTCATTCCTGCGCGGGTCCATCCTGTTCGGGCAAGTTCCGTCCAGGCAAGTTCCGTCCAGGCAAGTTCCGTCCGGGCGCGCCGCTTTCCCGTTTGTTCCACATCTGCCTTCTCGTCTCCGCGCTGCTGCTGCCCGCAGCGGCGGCAGCCCTGGAGCAACCGGCGGGCGAGGCGCGACAGGAAGCGGTCCGCGCCGTCGCCATCGACATCTCGGGAAACCGTGAGAAGTCCCGCATCATGCTCACGCTTTCCGCGCCGGTGGAAGCGCGGACCTTCCTGCTGGAACGGCCGGACCGCCTCATCATCGATCTGCCCCAGGTGGCGTTCAGCCTGTCGGCCGATTCGCACGCCGGCGCACGGAAGGGCGTTGCGGGCGGGCTCGTGGCCTCCTATCGCTATGGCCTCTTCGCGCAAGGGCGATCGCGCGTCGTCGTCGATCTGAAGGAGCCCGCACTGGTGTCGAAGGTGACGAGCGAGCCCGTGGCCAACGGGGCGATGCTCACCGTCGAACTGTCCCGGACCGATCGCGCCGCCTACGGTCGCGCCGCCATGCAGCCGATGGTGGAGGCCGCGGCGGCTCTCTCGGCGGCGGAGAACGCCCGCGCCGCCGCCGCGCGCGCCTCGGCGCAAGCCGCGGACCGGCAGGACAGCCGCCCTCTCGTCATGATCGATCCCGGACACGGCGGCGTGGATCCCGGCGCCATCCGCAAGGGCATTCAGGAAAAGGATCTCGTGCTGTCGTTTGCCCGCCGCCTGCAGGAGAAGCTCGGAGCGGGCGGGCGCTATCGCGTGCAGCTCACACGCGGCGACGACAGTTTCATCTCGCTCGCGGGGCGCGTGCGCATCGCGCGCGAAGCAGGAGCGGACCTCTTCATCTCGGTGCACGCCGATTCGCTCGGCGGCAACGGCAGCGTGCGCGGCGCCACCGTCTACACCAGCTCGAACACGCCGACCGACGAGGAATCGGCGCAGCTCGCGGCCAAGGAAAACCTGGCCGACCAGATCGCCGGGCTTGAGGCCGCGGAGGAAACCGGCGACGTCGTCGGCATCCTCGCGGAGCTGACGCGGCGGGAGACGCAGGCGCTCTCGCACGTTTTCGCCGAACGCACCATCGAGACATTGCGCGCGCAGGTGCATCTGAACCGCAATCCGCACAGATCCGCCGGTTTCCGGGTGCTGAAGGCGCCCGACGTGCCTTCCGTGCTGCTGGAACTCGGCTATCTGTCCAGCGAGCAGGACGTCGCTCTTCTCACGTCCGACGCTTGGCAGGAAAAGACGGTGCGCGCGCTTGTGGCGGCCATCGACCGCTTCTTCGCGCGGCGCATCGCGGAGCAGGGCAGGGACAAGGGTTGACGGCAAGTGCCGCGAAGCCACATGCTTTTCAAATGCCGTTGAACGGGTGTTTTCCTGAACCATGTCTTCATGATAAAGGCATATATGAAAGTTCGAGCGCGTTTCCGGCACAGCCGGTACGATGGCGGAACGGTTCTCCGGTGCCCTTTCCCTGAATTGGGCGACAGGCCTTAACATATGAGATTTCTACTTCGGTTCGTCGGCTTCGCCTTTGCGTCTCTCGTGCTGACCTTCGTGATCGGGGCGGCGGCGGTCGGATTCTTCATCTGGAAGTACTCCCAGGACCTGCCCGACTACTCGCAGCTCGCCAACTACCAGCCGCCTGTCACGACGCGCGTGCACGCGGGCGACGGCAGCCTGCTCGCCGAATATTCCCGCGAGCGCCGGCTTTATCTGCCCATCTCCGCCACGCCCCGGCGGCTGATCGAGGCGTTCCTGTCGGCGGAAGACAAGAGCTTCTACAAGCACGCGGGCGTCGACCCGGAGGGCATCGTGCGCGCCCTCGTCTCGAACCTGCGCAGCGGCGGGCGGCCGCAGGGCGCCTCCACCATCACCCAGCAGGTGGCCAAGAACTTTCTCCTGACGAACGAGCGCAGCTACGAACGCAAGATCCGCGAGATACTCGTCGCCCTGCGCATGGAGAACGTCTATTCGAAGGACATGATCCTCGAACTCTATCTCAACGAGATCTATCTGGGCATGGGCAATTACGGCATCGCCGCCGCCGCGCTCAATTATTTCAACAAGTCCGTCAACGAGCTGACCCTGCCGGAAATCGCCTATCTCGCGGCGCTGCCCAAGGGGCCGAACAACTATAACCCCTATACGCGCAATCAGGCGGCGGTGGACCGGCGCAACTGGGTGCTCGACCGGATGGCCGACAACGGTTACATCACCGCGGCCCAGGCGGCCGAGGCCAGGGCGACGCCGCTGAAGCCGACGCCGCGGTCGCTCTCGCCCAACACCTATGTCGCCGGCTATTTCGCCGAGGAGGTCCGCCGCCAGATCGCCGAGCGCTACGGCGAGAAGGAGCTTTACGAGGGCGGGCTTTCCGTGCGCACCACGCTCGATCCCAAGTTGCAGGCCGCCGCCCGCAAGGTGCTGACGGACGGTCTCGTGCGCTACGACGAAGCGCGCGGCTGGCGCGGCGCGGACGACCGGATCGATCTTGACGGCGACTGGGGCGAATTGCTCGCGAAAAAGCCCAGGCTCGGCGATATCAAGCCGTGGGAACTCGCCGTGGTGTTGTCTGTGGACAACCAATATGCGCGCATCGGCCTGCAACCGGGCCTCGACCCCGGCGGACGGGTGAACCCGGAGCGGCGCACCGGCGTCGTTTCGGCGGAGGGCGTGCGCTGGACGCGCCGGCGTCTCGCGCAGGTGTTCTCCGCCGGCGATCTCGTTTATGTGGAGCCGATGGCCGGACGGTCCGACAGCTATCGCCTGCGGCAACTGCCGGAGATTTCCGGCGCCATCGTCGCTCTGGACGCGGCGACGGGACGCGTCTTCGCCATGGTCGGCGGCTTTTCCTTCGACCAGAGCGAGTTCAACCGCGCCATTCAGGCGCTGCGTCAGCCGGGCTCCGCCTACAAGCCCTTTGTCTACGCCACGGCCATCGACAACGGCTATACGCCGTCCAGCATCGTGGTCGACGGCCCGATCGAGATCGATCAGGGGCCGGGCATCGGCATATGGCGGCCGGAAAACTACGAACGGCGCTTCGCCGGCCCGCGCACGCTGCGCTACGGGCTCGAACGCTCCAAGAACCTCATGACCGTCCGCCTCGCGCGCGACATCGGCATGCCGCTGATCATCGAATACACGAAGCGCTTCGGCATCATGGACGACATGCCCGCCATGCTGTCGATGTCGCTGGGCGCCGGCGAAACCACGGCGCTGCGCCTGACGGCGGCCTACGCGATGTTCGTCAACGGCGGTCGCCACATCCGGCCGACGCTGATCGACCGCATTCAGGACCGCTGGGGCAAGACATTGTTCCGCCACGACCAGCGCACCTGTGACGCCTGCGCCGCGACCTATTGGCAGGGACAGCCCGAGCCCACGCTCACCGACAACAGCGAGCAGGTTCTCGATCCGCTCACGGCCTATCAGATCGTCTCCATGCTGGAGGGCGTCGTGGAGCGCGGCACGGGACGCCTCGTCTCCGAGGTCGGCAAGCCGCTCGCCGGCAAGACCGGCACGACGAACGACGCCAAGGATGTGTGGTTCGTCGGCTTCTCGCCGGATCTGGCGGTGGGCGTCTACATGGGTTACGATCGCCCGCGCTCGCTCGGCGCCAAGGCGCAGGCCGCGACCTACGCCGCGCCGATGTTCCGCGACTTCATGAAGATCGCGCTGGAGGACAAGCCGGCGACGCCGTTCCGCGTGCCGCCCGGCATCAAGCTGATCCGCGTCGACGCCACGACGGGCAAGCGCACGTCCGGCAGCGGCAACGGCGTCATCCTGGAAGCGTTCAAGCCGGGCACCTCGCCGCCCGATACCGTTGCCTCCAGCAACTCGCGTTCGTCGCCCCCGCGCGGGAGCGCGCCGCCGCCGGCGGCGCCGGCTGAAGGATTCGCCGCCGGCGGCCTCTACTGACGGTTATCCCCACCGTTTACTTTGCGTCACGGGGCCTGTATGTCCCGTGTTCATATCCGTCATGGACAAGTTCGTTCGTGGACAGTTCGTTCGCCGCCATCAGGAAGCCATGCGCGCAGAAATCGAAAATCTCATCGAGAACGTCAAGCAGTCCGTGGGACTGCTGAGGAGGCATCTTTGACTGGGATGTCGCCCGGAAACGCCTTGCGGAGCTGAACGCCCTCGCCGAAACGCCGGACCTGTGGGACGATGCGGAGAAGGCGCAGAAGATCATGCGCGAACGCACCGATCTCGACGAGGCGGTCGCCACCATCCTGCGTCTCGAACGCGATCTCGCCGACGCGATCGATCTCATCGAACTCGGCGAGGCCGAGGGTGACGACGGGGTTGTCGCCGACGGCGAGGAAACCATCCGCGTCCTCGCGGCCGAGGCGGCGCGTCGCCAGGTGGAAACGCTGCTCTCCGGCGAGGCGGACCAGAACGACACCTTCCTCGAAGTGCATTCGGGCGCCGGCGGCACGGAAAGCCAGGATTGGGCGCTGATGCTGATGCGCATGTATACGCGCTGGGCGGAGCGCCGCGGCTTCAAGGTGGATATGCTGGAAGTCACGGACGGCGAAGAGGCCGGCATCAAGTCCGCCACCTTGCAGATCAAGGGGCACAACGCCTACGGCTGGCTCAAGACGGAATCGGGCGTGCACCGGCTGGTGCGCATTTCGCCGTTCGACTCCAACGCGCGCCGCCATACCAGCTTCGCCTCGGTCTGGGTCTATCCCGTGGTCGACGACCGCATTCAGGTCGACATCAAGGAATCGGACTGCCGGGTGGATACGTTCCGCGCCTCGGGCGCGGGCGGTCAGCACATCAACAAGACCGATTCCGCCGTGCGCATCACGCACATGCCGACCGGCATCGTCGTGTCGTGCCAGGCGGAGCGCTCCCAGCACAAGAACCGCGCGACGGCATGGAACATGCTGCGTGCGCGCCTCTACGAGCTGGAGTTGCAGAAGCGTGAGGAAAAGGCGAACGCGGAAGCCGCCAGCAAGACGGATATCGGCTGGGGCCACCAGTTGCGCTCCTACGTGTTGCAGCCCTACCAGCTCGTCAAGGACCTTCGCACGGGCGTGACCTCCGGCACGCCGTCCTCGGTGCTCGACGGCGATATCGATCCGTTCATCGAGGCCGCACTGGCGCAGCGTGTCTACGGCGGCGGCGGCGACGTGGAGGATATCGACTGATCCGATGCTCCGGCAGGATGCAAGCGGACGTATTCGGGGGACGAGGGGCCGGCATGCCGTTTTCCCGCAACGTTGCCGCTTGCGCATTTTATGTTGTGATGCAACATTGACGTTCGGACTCGGATTTCACGTTCCCGGAACGACTCGGGACGACGGGTAATAACAACAACAATATCGTCGGCGTTCCGTCGGCGATCGGCTCATGAGGGCTCAACAATATGGCGGGCGAACGCGCGCAAAACCTTCAGGACACCTTTCTCAATCATGTCCGAAAGAACAAGGTTCCGCTGACGATCTTTCTCATCAACGGCGTCAAGTTGCAGGGTGTCGTCACCTGGTTCGATAATTTCTGCGTGTTGCTGCGCAGGGACGGCCACTCGCAGCTCGTCTACAAGCACGCCATCTCCACCATCATGCCCGGCCAGCCGGTGCAGCTTTTCGAACAGGCGGACGAGCTTGGCGACAGGGCTTGAGGTTTTTCAGCTTCCGCGCCGGATGAACGGCCGGGCCGGCATTCTCCATCGATGACACTCACAGAACAGCAAGGGCCTACGGCGGGCGGCACCCGCACCTTCGTCGTCGGCGCCTATCAGACACGCCGGGGCAAGCCTGCGGCGGGGGTTCCTCTCACCGAAGATCCCGCCGCCGTGCGCGATCCGCAGGCACGCATCGACGAGGCGGTCGGTCTTGCGCGCGCCATCGATCTGGAAGTCGTGCGCCCGATCCTGATCGGGCTCGATGCCGTGCGTCCCTCGACCTATCTCGGCAAGGGGCGCGTCGAGGAAATAGCGGAGGCGGTGAAGGACGACGATGTCGGCCTCGTGGTGATGGATTGCGCGCTGTCGCCGGTGCAGCAGCGCAACCTCGAACGCGCCTGGGGCGTCAAGGTCATCGACAGGACGGGCCTCATTCTCGAAATCTTCGGCAGCCGCGCCCATACCCGCGAGGGCACGTTGCAGGTGGAACTGGCGCATCTCGCCTATCAGAAAAGCCGGCTCGTGCGCTCGTGGACTCACCTTGAGCGCCAGCGCGGCGGCTTCGGGTTTCTCGGTGGCCCCGGCGAAACGCAGATCGAGGCGGACAGGCGCGTCATTCAGGAGCGCATGACGCGCATCGAGCACGATCTCGAAACGGTCAAGCGCACGCGCTCGCTGCATCGCGCCAGCCGCAAGCGTGTGCCGTATCCGGTCGTCGCGCTCGTCGGCTACACGAACGCGGGCAAGTCGTCGCTCTTCAACCGCCTGTCGGCGGCGGAGGTGATGGCGGAGGACATGCTGTTCGCCACGCTCGACCCGACGGCGCGCGCGGTGAAGTTGCCGCACGGCGGCAAGGCGATTCTGTCCGACACGGTCGGCTTCATTTCCGACCTGCCGACCATGCTCGTCGCCGCGTTCCGCGCCACGCTCGAAGACGTGATCGAGGCGGACGTGTTGCTGCACGTGCGCGACGTCTCCCATGCCGATACGTCGTCGCAGGCGGCGGATGTCCATGCGATCCTTCAGGAACTCGGCATCGACGCGGACGGCGGCGCGCGCATCGTCGAGGTCTGGAACAAGGCGGACCTGCTGGACGAAGCGGAACGCGGGCGCCTGCTCAACGTGGCGGCCGGACGGCCGGCCGATCAGCGCCCGGCGCTGATCTCCGCGCTCACCGGCGAGGGCGTGGACCGGCTGCTGGCGACGATCGAGGAACGGATCGCGCGCGGGCGCAAGGTCTATCTGGTGACGCTCGATCCCGCCGACGGGGGCCTCGCGAGTTGGCTTCACGAGGAAACGGAAGTGCTGGAACGGCGCGCGGACGAAAACGGGCGCCTTTCCATTGTCGTGCGCGTCGCCCCGGAGAAGGAACCGCGGCTGCTGAACCGCTTCCCCGGCTGCCGCCAAATTCGCTGATTTCTCAATGTATCAGCCACCTTTCTTCAGGGAATCGCTCAACAGCGCCTGTTTGGCCTCGCACCACAATGCCTCCATCTCGTCGAGCGTTGCTTCGGATATCGTTTTTCCATACCTTTCAATGTGATCTTCGATATATCGGAAGCGGGACGTGAACTTGTCATTGGTTGCGCGCGCCGCCGCTTCCGGGTCGATGTCGAGATGGCGGGCGAGGTTGGCCACGGCAAACAGCAGGTCGCCGATCTCCTCTTTCACCGCCGCGCGGGCGCCCGGCTCGTGTTCGGCCCTGGTGGCGGCCTTGGTGGCGGCCTTGGCGATGGCCTCCTCCACCTCGGCCAGTTCCTCGCGCACCTTGGCGATGACGTCGCGGGTGTCGGTCCAGTCGAAGCCGACGCGCGCGGCCTTGCGCTGCAACTTCTCGGCGCGCGTCAGGGCGGGCATGTTGGCGGGCACGCCGTCGAGAAGGCTTTCCCGCCGCACGTCACCGCCGCGGGCGGCGCGGGCGTTCTTTTCGGCAGCCTTGATGTTCGCCCACAGGGCCTTCACTTCGTCGGGCGTGAGGTCGCGGGCGTTGCCGAAGACATGCGGATGGCGGCGGATAAGCTTTTCGGTGATGGCCTGCACCACGTCGCCGAAGGCGAAATCGCCACGCTCTTCCGCCATGCGGGCGTGAAACACCACCTGAAGCAGCAGATCGCCGAGTTCCTCGCGCAGATCGTCGAGATCGCCGCGCGCGATGGCGTCGGCCACCTCATAGGCTTCCTCGATGGTGTAGGGGGCGATGGTGGCGAAATCCTGCTCCAGATCCCACGGGCATCCGGTGCCGGGCGTCCGCAGCGCGGCCATGATCTCGATCAGACGGGATATTTCACGCGAAGGGGTCATGTCAGCCCTCGAAAACGCCGGGCGAGGAACCACCTGGCAGGTTGGCGGGATGGCGTTTGCCGCCGCCGTATGATCTTCTGCCGGCCATCATAGTTGATTCCCGCCGTCCGATACCGGAATGTGCGGCGGGGGAGATTGAGTTGCCATGTCGAACGATCCCAATCCGCCGCCATCCGGGCGCAGACCCGCCGCGCGGCTCGACGGCGTTGCCGCGTTTCTCGCCATGGATATGCTCTCCGAGGCCGGCGCCATCGAGCGGGCCGGCGGCAGCGTCATCCATATGGAACTCGGCGAGCCGTCGGCGCCGACGCCGGGCGTTATCCGCGACGCAGCCCGGCGGGCGCTGGAGGCGGGCAGGGTGACTTATACCGAAGCGCTCGGACGCGGCGCGCTGCGGGAACGCATCGGCCGGCATTACCGGGACGCCTATGGCGTCGCCGTCGATCCGGGGCGCATCGTCATCACCACGGGTTCCTCGGCCGGCTTCGTGCTGGCCTTTCTCGCCCTGTTCGAGCCCGGCGCGCGCATCGCCCTGTCCGCGCCCGGCTATCCCGCCTACCGCAACATCTTCGCCGCGCTGGGCCTCGTACCCGTGCCGGTGCCGCTCGACGACGCGAACGGCTGGGAGATCACGGGCGAGGCGATCGCGCGCCTTCACGCGCAAGCGCCGCTCGCGGGCGTGCTCGCCATGAGCCCCGCCAACCCGCTCGGCGTCACCATGACGCGCGCGACGCTCGCCGACCTCGCCGATACCTGCCGCCGGCTCGGCCTGTGGCTCGTTTCCGACGAAATCTATCACGGGCTGACCTATGGCGGCACGGCTGAAACGGCGCTTGCTTTCGATGACGAGGCCGTCATCGTCAACTCTTTCTCCAAATATTACTGCATGACGGGCTGGCGCATCGGCTGGCTCGTGCTGCCGGAACGGCTGGTGCGCGGCGTGGAGCGGCTGGCGCAGAACCTCTACATCTCGCCGCCGTATCTGTCACAGATCGCGGCGGAAGCCGCCTTCGACGCCACGGAGGAACTGGAGGCGATCAAGGCCGGCTACGCCGCCAACCGCGACCTGCTGCTCAACGAGTTGCCAGGCATCGGGCTGGGGCGCGGACCGGCGGCGAATGGCGCGTTCTATCTCTACATCGACGTCAGCCATCTGACGGACGATTCGCTGGCGTTGAGCCGCGCCATCCTGCACCGGGCGGGCGTCGCCGTCACCCCGGGCCTCGATTTCGATCCCGATGACGGCGGCCGCTTTATCCGCCTGTCCTACGCCGGCTCGTTCGCCGATTGCCAGGAGGCCGTGGCACGGTTGCGCGGCTTCATGGCCTCCGGCTGAGGCGCTTTCCGATCACACGCTTCCATTTAGAGCATTTCGGCGTTTCGTTGAAACGCCGAAATGCTCTATCTTATTGACTTGACGCGTTTTCCTCACGCAAAGCGGTATCCGCTTTGCTTGAAAACGCTCTAATCGCTCCGGATCAGGAGGCAGGCCCGGCATTGTCCGCATCGAGCGCAGCACGGATGCGCGCGGCGTGTTCGGCCAGCACGGCGCGGTCCGCGAACGTGCCCGCGGCATGGCCGCGCAGCGGAACGCCCTCGAACCGGGGGATGATGTGGACGTGCAGATGAAAGACCGTTTGTCCGCTCGCCGGCTCATTGTACTGGCTGACGAAAACGCCATCCGCGCCGAAAGCCGTCCGCACCGCGCGCGCGATTCGCTGCACCGCCCTGAACAGGGTGGCGACGGTCGCCGGATCGGCATCGAGCAGATTGCGCGACGGCGCCTTGGGAATGACGAGCGCATGACCGTCGCCCTGCGGCATGGCGTCCATGAAGGCCAGAATGTCGGCGTCTTCATAGATCTTCACGGCGGGAATCTCCCCGCGCAGAATCTTCGCGAACACGTTGTCGGAATCGTAAACGGTCATGGCAAGCTCACCCTTCTAGAGCGGGATGGCGATTCAACCTGATCGCATCCCGCTCTAAATTCCATGTTCTACCGCAACTTGCGTTCAATTCGATGAATCGACTTGAACGCAAACTGCTCTAGCGGCTGCAAGACGCAGATGTCGTGCGGGAGAGGCATCGCAATCCGGCGCGAAAACGTCAACGGGCAAAACGTGCGCCGGTAGGAAAGGCCGGAAACGAGGCTGGCCGGGAGCGGGGGCGGAAACCGCACGCACCGCTCACCGGCCAGCAACCCCACGGACCCAGGAGATGCGGCGGACCTGAGCACTCCGCAGGGTAAACGGATGATTCTTTATAGCCGATCCGTATCAGGAGTAAATCTTTAAACAGAATAATCTTGCCGGCGAACGACAAGGGGCGGGCGGTTTCAGGGGGCCGGAATATAGACGCGGACGGTTTCGAGAAATTTGGCCACGGAAATCGGCTTCGACAGGTAAGCCTCGCATCCGCTGGCGCGGATACGCTCCTCGTCGCCCTTCATGGCGAAGGCGGTGACGGCGACGACGGGAATGGCGCGCAGCCGGTCGTCGGCCTTCAGCCATTGCGTGACCTCGATTCCCGAAACCTCCGGCAACTGGATGTCCATGATGATGAGGTCCGGCATATGATCGCGCGCGAGTTCCATCGCCTCCCTGCCGTTCGTGGCCTTGAGCGTGGCATAGCCATGCGCCTCCAGCAGATCGCCGAAGAGCTTCATGTTCAACTCGTTATCCTCGACGATCAGCACCGTGCCGGCCATACCCCAACCTCGCCCCCTTTTGCCGGCATCATCCCGCCGCCGGATGCCGGAACCCTCAACCCCATTGCATATTCGACGTGTTTTCCCGATTCTTCCAACAGAAAAAGCGCAGTATTCCCCGGACGCAGCGATTCCTTGCGCCGGAAACGCCGCGCCCGTCAACAGAGAAAGGCAAGTCCCGACATGCGCCGCCCCCTTCATCCACGCACGGACGCCCCGACCGCCGCAGACCCGGAAACGCTCGCCATCGCGGCGCTGTCCTTTCTTGCCGGCGAACCGGAGCGGCTCGGCCGCTTTCTCGCCGTCACGGGCCTGGGGCCTGAAACGATTCGGGAGGCGGCCACGACTCCCGGCTTTCTCGTCGCCGTGCTCGACTATCTCGCCGGCGACGAGAGCCTGCTCGTGGCCTTCGCCGCCAATGCCGGCATCGCGCCGGAGGCCGTAGCGGCGGCCCACGCGAGAGCGCTTTCGGACCGGACGGAATCGTCCGAATAACGAGAGTTCGCGCAAAGTTAAGGAAACGCGGGTCCGATCGGACCGGATGTCACTCAAGGCTCGCCGGGCCGCCGGCATGAGCGGCGCGGCGAGCCTTCGGCGTTCGCGCTTGTCATGCCCGGCCCGATGAGCCAAAAATGTCGGGCGGCGTCGCTACGGCCCCGCGCGCCGTTTTTGTTTGTCTTCAACCGATAGAGAGATCGAGCCATGAGCGCCATCGATACGAAACTCGCCGAACTCGGCATCACGCTGCCGACGCCTTCCGCCCCCGTCGCCAATTACGTTTCGTTCGTCCAGTCGGGCACGCAGCTCGTCATCTCCGGTCAGTTGCCGCTCGGCGCCGATGGCACCGTCGATGCCCGCTTCAAGGGCAAGGTCGGCGGCGATGTCACGCCCGAGGTCGCGGCCGAAGCGGCGCGGCTTGCCGCCATCAACGTGCTGGCGCAGGCGCAGGCCGCGGTGGGCGATCTCTCGCGCATCGTGCGCATCGTGCGTCTTGGCGGCTTCATCAATGTCGCGCCCGGCTTCACGGCGGTGGCGCCGGTGATGAACGGCGCGTCCGATCTCGTCGTGGCCGTGCTGGGCGACGCCGGCCGTCATGCCCGCTCCACCGTCGGCGTGGCCGAACTGCCGCTCGGGGCCGCCGTCGAGGTGGAAGCGCTGATCGAGGTCGCCTGATGGCCGCGCCCGACTGGCTCGTCGCCAGGCCGGTGGCGCACCGGGGCCTGCACGACAGCGCGCGCGGCGTGATCGAGAACACGCCCACGGCCGGCGAGGTCGCGGCGCGGGCCGGTTTCGCCATCGAATGCGACGTGCAGCTTTCCGCCGACGGGGAGGCGGTCGTGTTTCACGATTTCACCCTCGACCGGCTGACGACGGGGCAGGGGCGCGTCGACGATCTCGGCGTGGCGGAGCTGGCGGCGCTCTCCTACAGGGGAGCGGCCGACCGCATCGTAACCCTCGACGCCTATCTCGATCTGATCGGCGGCCGCGTGCCGCTGATCGTCGAGATCAAGAGCCGGTTCGACGGCGACCTGCGCCTGACGCGCCGGACGGCCGACATCGTGAACCGCCGCAAGGAGCCTGTCGCCCTGATGTCCTTCGACCCGGACGTGACCGAGGCGTTGCGCACGCTCGCTCCGGCGCATCCGCGCGGCGTCGTCGCCATGGCCGCCTACACGCACGACGAATGGGCGGCGCTCACCGACGAGCAGCGGCTTGAGCTGACGCATTTCATGCATGTCGGCCGCAGCCAGCCCGATTTCATCGCCTGGCACGTGAAGGATTTTCCGCATCCGACGCTGGCGCTCGCGCGCCATCTGGGCCTGCCCGTGCTCACCTGGACGGTGCGCGGCCCGGAAGATCGCGAGGCGGCCGCCGGCTTCGCCGACCAGATCATCTTCGAGGGCTTTCATCCTTGAGGATCGGCGTCGCGGGAGCCATCGACGACATACCGGCGGCGGAATGGGATGCCTGCGCATGCGACAACGCCCGGCTGCCGCCGGGCGGCGATGCCGATAACCCATTCGTCCGGCACGCCTTTCTGCGTGCGCTGGAGGTTTCGCGCTCCGCCGCGCCCGCAGCCGGCTGGCAACCGCTGCACCTTCTCGTCCACGACGACGAGGGGCGGCTCGCCGCCGCCGCGCCATGCTACCTGAAAGGCGATTCGCAAGGCGAATACGTGTTCGATCACGCCTGGGCCGATGCCTATGAGCGGGCCGGCGGGCGCTATTACCCGAAGCTGCTCGTCGCCGTGCCCTTCACGCCGGCGACGGGGCCGCGCCTGCTCGCCCGCGAGGGACCGCGGCGGGAGGAGGCGCTCGCATCGCTCGTGGCGGGGCTGCGCGCGCTGCGGGCGGAAACGCGGGCATCCTCCGTCCATGTCAACTTCGCGCAGGACGATGAGGTCCAACGGCTGTCACAAGCCGGCTTCCTGCCGCGCATCGACTGTCAGTACCATTGGCTCAACGAGGGCTACGGCTCGTTCGAGGATTTTCTGTCCGTTCTCGCATCACGCAAGCGCAAGGCGATCCGGCGCGAGCGGCGCGAGGCCGTGGCGGCGGGCGTCACCATCGAACGCCTGCGCGGCGGCGACATCCTGCCGGAACATTGGGACGCTTTTTTCAGGTTCTACCGAAACACCGGCATGCGCAAGTGGGGCCGGCCGTATCTGACGCGCGCGTTCTACGACGAGATCGGCCGCACTTTCGCGGACAGGGTGCTGCTGGTCATGGCCCGGCGCGAGGGGCGCTACATCGCGGGGGCGATCAATTTCATCGGCCGCGACACCCTGTTCGGCCGCCATTGGGGCGCGGTCGAGGAGCACCCCTTCCTGCATTTCGAGGTCTGCTATTATCAGGCGATCGATTTCGCCATCGAAACCGGGCTGAAACGTGTGGAGGCGGGCGCGCAGGGCGAACACAAGCTGGCGCGCGGCTATCGGCCCACGCTGACCCGCTCCGCCCACGATATCGCCGATCCCGCGCTGCGCTGCGCCGTCGCCGACTATCTCGCGCAGGAACGCCCGGCGGTGGAACGCGAGATGCAGGCCCTGGAAACGGAAACGCCGTTCCGCAAGCAGGAACCGCACGGCGGCTCACATTCGGCCTGAACGTCCCAATTCGGCCTGAACGTCCCAAGCGACGCGGATCGCCGGAACCGAGGACGCCCGAGCAGCCCTGCCGAAAGGCCGTGGGTCGAACCTTCGGCTTCGGATGACATGCAACCGCCCCCGGGAGCGATGCCGCGGGGGCGGTGCGAAAGCCACGCTGAAATTCCCGACGCGTTCTTCGTCGGAAAAGGACGTCACTTGATCTTCGTTTCCTTGAACTCGACGTGCTTGCGCGCGACGGGATCGTACTTCTTGAGCGCGAGCTTGTCGGTCATGGTGCGGGAGTTCTTCTTCGTGACGTAGAAGAAACCCGTGCCCGCGGTCGAGGCGAGCTTGATCTTGATAGTCGTGGCCTTGGCCATGGCGTAACCTCTTCGGGTCGACGCCGCAGCGGGCGTCCTTTAAAAATGCAAAAAAGCCGGAAACCCGGCTATTCATGAAATTGACATGCCGCATCGCAAGGCCGGTGTCAAGGCCGCTCGCGCCCTCTTGCGGCTTCTTGTTTTCACACCGGCGGAAACGACGGGGAAGCGGCGGGACGAAAATCTTGTTTTCACCTTCCGGCGCACCTAGTTTAAATGCCTGTGGCGGCAAGAACGGCGGACGACGTAAGTTCGATTCGTTATGGAAGGGTTTCGGCGGGAGAGTTTCGTATGGGTGGATTTGGAAGTATCTGGCACTGGATCATCGTCGGCGGCCTCGTGCTGCTTCTCTTCGGCGGACGCGGCAAGATCTCCGACCTGATGGGCGATGTCGCCAAGGGCATCAAGGCGTTCAAGAAGGGCCTGTCGGATGACGACAAGCCGGTGGACGGCGCCGCGGCGGCGCAGAAGCCCGTGACGCACCAGGAAGCGGTCAAGCAGGGCGCTCCCGAGGAAAACAAGGTCGGCTGAAGGCCCCGCCTGCATCCGGCCGGCGGGCTTCGCATGATTCTGTAGCAGGTTTCCGGGGCTGCCATCGGCGCCGGGAGGGCAGGGCACGGCATGTTTGATCTGAGCTGGAGCGAGCTTCTGCTGGTGGGAGCCATCGCGCTGGTCGTCATCGGCCCGCGGGAGCTGCCGCGCGTGCTGCGCACCATCGGGCAGTCGCTGGCGAACATACGGCGCATGGCAGGTGAGTTCCGTTCCCAGTTCAGCGCCGCCATGCGCGAGGCGGAGCTGGACGAGATCCGTTCCGCGGTCAACGACGTGCGCGACACCGCGCGGCAGGCGGGAGGGAAAGCTGGCTCCATGCTCGATCCGCTGCGGGAAGTGCGTAACGAGCTGCGCGAAGCGTTGGAAAAAAACGCAAATCCCGCGTCTGACGCGGCATCTTCCGTCGTCGACCGGTTCGATGCGGCTACGCCCGCGCCGGGGGTGAAGTCTCCCGCGTCGGTTCCCGACATCGCGTCGCCGGCCATTTCCGCACCAGAGATCTTTTTGCCCGAAGCGCGCTCCGCAACCCTTTCGCCCGTCCGCCGTTCCAAGCGGGCGCGCGTGATCGTGGCGGCGCCTCGCGAGGCGGTGAAGCCGCTGGCCCGGCCATCGGCCGGCCGGGCGCGTCTTTACAAGATGACGAAATTTTCCGCCTATCCCGCGCGGCCCGAGAAGCGCAAGTCATCGCCCGGCGCGCCGGAGGCGCCCGCGCCAGCCGTTGACGGAGAGGGCGGACAATGAGCACGCAAGCGAGCCGAACGAGCGAAGACGTGAACGCCCATCCTGCCGAGGAAGACGAGATCGAGGCCTCCCGCGCGCCTCTCATGGACCATCTCATCGAGTTGCGCTCGCGCCTGATCAAGGCGCTCGTGGCGTTCATCGTGATGTTCTTCGTTTCCTTCGCTTTTGCGAACGAAATCTACAACATTCTGGTGTGGCCGTATGTTTTTGCCGCGGGCGAGGGTGCGGACGTGCGCCTCATCTACACGGCGCCGCTCGAATATCTGTTCACCCAGATCAAGATCGCGGCATTCGGCGCGGCCTTCCTGTCGTTCCCGGTGGTGGCGGCGCAGATCTACATGTTCGTCGCGCCGGGCCTCTACAGGAACGAACGCCGCGCCTTCCTGCCCTATCTCTACGCGACGCCGTTCTTTTTCGTCCTCGGCGCGCTGGTGGTGTATTTCATCGCGATGCCGATCGTGATGCAGTTCTCCATCGGCCAGCAGCAGACCGGAGAGGCGGGGCAGGCGGCCATCGAACTGCTGCCGAAAGTCAGCGAATACCTGTCGCTGATCACCACGCTGATCTTCGCCTTCGGTATCTGTTTCCAGCTCCCCGTGATCCTCAACCTGCTGGCGCGGGCGGGCATGATCGATTCGGCCTTCCTCAAGGCGAAGCGCCGCTACGCCATCGTCATCGTGTTCGCGATCGCCGCGGTTCTCACCCCGCCGGACGTCATCAGCCAGATCGCGCTTGCGGTCCCGACACTGCTCCTTTACGAGCTTTCCATCGTCTCCGTTCGCGTGATCGAGAAGAGGCGCGCCGCCGCGGATGCGGCACGGGCCGATGAATAGCCTCCCCGACGCGGAGGGGTTCGGGATCGACCCGGACGGAGCGGTTTGGGCAGCTTGAGAAGGAGAGGCGGCGTCCCGCGCCGCCGGTCGGGAAAGTCATGCACGATATCCGCATCATTCGCGATAACCCCGAAGGTTTCGACGCGGCGCTGGCGCGTCGCGGACTGTCGGCGACGGCGCATTCCCTCATCGCGATCGACGAGCGGCGCAAATCCGCCATCGCCTCGTTGCAGGTGTTGCAGGAGAAGCGCAACGCCCTTTCGAAGGAAGTCGGACAGGCGAAGGCCGCGAAGGATGAGGCGCGGGCGCAGGAGCTGATGGCCGAGGTGGCGGCCCTGAAGGACGCCATGCAGGACGCCGAGGAGGCGCAGAAGGCCGCCGTCGCCGAGCTTGACGTGACGCTTGCCGCCATTCCCAACGCGCCGCTGCCGGACGTGCCGGACGGTCCCGACGAGAGCGCCAATGTCGAGCGCCATACCGCCGGCCAGCGCCGGGAGTACGATTTCACCCCGCGCCAACATTTCGAGCTGGGCGAAGATCTGGCGCAGATGGATTTCGAGACGGCGGCGAAACTGTCCGGCTCGCGCTTCGTGGTGCTGCGGGGGCGGCTGGCGCGTCTGGAGCGCGCCATCGGCCAGTTCATGCTGGACATCCACACCCAGCACCACGGCTATACGGAAGTGAGCCCGCCGCTGCTCGTCAACGACGGCCCGATGTTCGGCACGGCGCAATTGCCGAAGTTCCGGGACGACCAGTTCGCCGTCTCCGACGACAAATGGCTCATCCCGACCGCCGAGGTGCCGTTGACCAACCTCGTGCGCGAGAGCATTCTCTCCGAGGCGGAGCTGCCGCTGCGCTTCGCGGCGCTCACGCCCTGTTTCCGGCGGGAGGCCGGAGCGGCCGGGCGCGATACGCGCGGCATGTTGCGTCAGCACCAGTTCAACAAGGTGGAACTCGTCTCGATCACCACGCCCGAGACCTCGCGCGACGAGCACGAGCGGCTGCTGACCTGCGCCGAGGCGGTGCTGAAGGCGCTGGAGCTGCATTACCGCGTCGTGACGCTGTGCACCGGCGACATGGGCTTCGCCTCGCAGAAGACCTACGACATCGAGGTGTGGCTGCCGGGGCAGCAGGCTTATCGCGAGATTTCGAGCTGTTCCGTGTGCGGCGATTTTCAGGCGCGGCGCATGAACGCGCGTTATCGGCCCGACGACGAGAAGACTTTCGGCAAGGGCGCGCGCTTCGTGCACACCCTCAACGGGTCGGGCACGGCGGTGGGGCGCGCACTCATTGCTGTCATGGAGACGTGGCAGAACGGCGATGGATCGGTCACGGTGCCGCCCGTGCTGAGGCCGTACATGGGCGGCGTGGAACGAATCGCGGCGGCCTGACCGCTCCGACGGCAATCTCCGGGGCTTGCGGCGTTTCCCTGTTTCGCTGAAACGGAGAATGCCGTAGCCTTCTGATCTGATGCGTTTTCTTCAAGCAGCCCGGTATCTGCTTCCCTTGAAGACGCTTTAAGGAATCGAGCGATGCGCGTTCTCGTAACGAATGACGATGGTATCAATGCCGATGGCCTCGCCATCCTGACGCAGGTGGCGGGCGAAATCGCCGACGACGTATGGGTCGTCGCGCCGGAGACCGACCAGAGCGGCGTGTCGCATTCGCTCTCGCTGCACGATCCGCTGCGGCTGCGCGATCTGGGCGGCCAACGGTTCGCCGTTTCCGGCACGCCCACCGATTGCGTCATCATGGCGGTGCGCCATCTCTTTCAGGATACGCTGCCGGATCTCGTGCTGTCGGGCATCAACATCGGCCAGAACGTCGCCGAGGACGTCATCTACTCCGGCACGGTGGCGGGCGCGATGGAGGGCACCATTCTGGGCATTCCCTCGATCGCCCTGTCGCAGGTCTACGGGCCGCACGGGCGCGAACAGGCTTTCTGGGAGTGCAGCGCGGCCCATGCGGTGCCCGTCGTCAAACGCGTGATCGCCGCCGGCATCGAGCCGGGCATCCTGATCAACGTGAACTTCCCGAGCTGCCCGGCCGACGAGGTGGCGGGCATCGCCGTCACCGCGCAGGGGCGGCGCAACCTGGCCTTCATGAAGGTCGACGAGCGACACGACGGCCGCGGCCGGCCGTATTACTGGCTGATGGGCGCGCGCAATCCGCATGAGCCCGTGGACGGAACGGATCTGTGGGCGGTCCGCAACAACCGCATCTCGGTGACGCCGCTCCAGATCGACCTCACCCACGAGCCGACCATGACGCGGTACGCGAGCCTGTTCCACGGGTCCCGCGAGTAGCCGGCTCAAGGTCGAGATTCGAACAGGCATGTCTGCGGGCGATTTTCAACAGCCGGACCGGGCGGCGGAAGAAACGGTCGCTTTCCTGCTTGCGCTGAGAGAACGCGGCATTCGCGACACCGCGCTGTTGCGGGCCATGGAGATGGCCCCGCGCCCGTTGTTCGCGCCCCGGCGGCTGGGTGATCTGGCGCGTGCGGACATCTCTCTGCCTCTCTCGTGCGGCCAGACGATGACCGCGCCGCGCATCATCGCCACCATGGTGGCGGCGCTGAAGGTCCTGCCCGAACACAGGGTGTTCGAGGTGGGCACCGGCTCGGGCTATCAATCGGCGGTGCTCGGACGGCTGGCGGCGCAGGTGGTATCGGTGGAGCGCTATCGCACGCTTGCGCTCGCGGCCGCCGAGCGGCTCGCGACCATCGGGCTTTCCCAGGTGCTGGTGTTGCCGGGAGATGGCCTGTCGGCGGAAACCGTCGCCGGCCAGCGCTTCGACCGCATCATGCTGAACGGCTCCGTCGCCGGCGAGATTCCCGTTTCGCTGCTCGCGCGCCTTGATCCGGGCGGGCTCCTCGTGGGCGCGCAGATGCATGGCGGCGAACCTCAGCTTGTGCGTGTGACGCGGCAGGAAACGGAGGAGGGCGAGCCGGCGTTCGTGCGCGAGATTCTGGGCACCATCCGCCTGCCGCCGCTGGCGCACGGTGTCGCCCGCGTGCTGTGAAACGGAGAGGACGAACGCCCGCATGACGCCGTGATGGCGTGCGCTGAAAAAACGTTGCTCAAGGTGAATCAATCTCACCCGAACGCCGGTTTGGCAACGCTTGCTTAACCAGAATCCGATCTTATTGGCGGCATGGAGATTCACGGGTACGGGTTAGGTGGGGCGATGTCTGAGAGCGAAAAAACGTTGCTGCCGGCGGTTCATGCGGGGCCTATCCAGCGCCTGGCCGTCGCGGGACTGCTCGCCGGCGCCGTTGCGGCATGCAGTTCCGATACTTTGCGTTTCGGCGACAATCCTTTCGCCAACCCCTTCGGCGAAACCCGCGCCGACAACACGACGACGGGCAGCCTCGGCGCCTCGCCGACGATGCCCGTGCAATCCGCGCCGCTCGATCCGCCCGTGCCCGTCCGCCAGGCCGCGGCGCAGCCGGGCTACGGCGCCCCGGCTACGCCTTCGGCACGGCAGACGGCAAGCACGGTGGAGGCTATCGGCGGATCGGCGAAGGGCTGGTCGGCGCAAGGCGGATCGCCGATCTACGTCGGCACCGGCGATACGCTGGCCACCTTGTCCGGGCGATATAACGTGCCCTCGGCCGCCATCCTGGCGGCGAACGGCCTTTCCAGCGCCAGCCAGATCGCGCCCGGCCAGCAGCTCGTAATTCCGGTGTACAATCCCGGCAGCGGCGCCTCGCCCGGCGTGGCCGCAGCCGCAGCCGCGCCGGTGCAGCATGCGGCGGCGCAGGTTGCGCCCCGCGTGGCGACCGCAACGACGCAGGCGGTTGCCAAGCCCGTGGCGCGAGCCGAGGCGGCGGCCGGATCGCTGAACGAACAGGCGTCCCGCATGAGCGGGGCGGTCCCGCCCGTGGCAAGGCCCCCGGCGCGTCAGACGGTCGCCTCCCTGCCGCCGGCAGCGGTTCCGCCGGCGGTGGTCGCGCCGAGGACGGAGGCGCCCAGACCTGTCGCAACCCCCGCACCGGCGCAGCCCAAGCCGGCTGTGCAGGAAAAGCCCGTCGCGCAGGAAAAGCCGGCGGAAACGACTGCAAACGCGGCGGCCGACGACGGCGCGGGCTTCCGCTGGCCGGCGCGCGGGCGCGTCATCAGCGGCTTCGGCGGCAGTAACGAGGGCATCAACATCGCGGTGCCTGAGGGCACGCCGGTGAAGGCCGCCGAGGGCGGCGTCATCGCCTATGCCGGCAACGAACTGAAGGGCTACGGCAATCTGGTGCTGATCCGCCATGACAACGGCTGGGTGAGCGCCTATGCGAACAACGGCGAACTGAAGGTCAAGCGCGGCGACAAGGTTTCGCGCGGCCAGACGATCGCGAAATCCGGCCAGACGGGCAACGTGACCTCGCCGCAGCTTCATTTCGAGCTGCGCAAGGGCTCGAAGCCGGTCGATCCGCTGCCGCATCTCGCCGGGCTGTAAGGACGGAAAACGGGCAGAGTGGCGGCACGGTTTCGTCCCGCCGCCTTCCTCATTCGCGCGTTTCCTCCCGGTCGAGCGCGTCAGGCGTCGATATGAACGCCCAGGCGTCCGGCAAGATCCGAGATATATTGCCATGCGGTGCGGCCCGACCGCGCGCCGCGTGTCGTCGCCCATTCGAGCGCGTCCCGCCGCAGCTCCTCCGGCGGCACATCGAGGCCGAAGCGCCGCGCGTATCCCGACACCATGTCGAGATATTCGTCCTGGCTGCATTTGTGGAAGCCGAGCCACAGCCCGAAACGATCGGACAGCGAGACTTTCTCCTCGATGGAATCGCCGGGATTGACGGCGGTGGCGCGCTCGTTGTCCAGCATGTCGCGCGGCAGCAGGTGGCGGCGGTTGGACGTGGCGTAGAACAGCACGTTGGCCGGCCGTCCCTCGATGCCGCCCTCCAGCACCGCCTTGAGCGATTTGTAGGAGGTATCGTCCGTATCGAACGACAGATCGTCGCAGAAGACGATGAATCGGTGCGCATCCCTGCGCAGGATGGTCATCAGCGCCGGCAGGCTTTCGATATCCTCGCGGTGGATTTCCACAAGTTTGAGCGGTCCGCCCTCGGTGCCGGCCCGCGCCGCGTTGACCTCGGCATGCACGGCCTTCACCAGCGACGACTTGCCCATGCCGCGCGCGCCCCACAGCAGCGCGTTGTTGGCAGGCAGCCCTCGCGCGAAACGCCCGGTGTTATCGAAAAGCGCATCGCGCAGCCGGTCGATGCCGCGCAACAGGCCGATCTCGACCCTGTTGACGCGCGCCACGGGCGCGAGCGTGCCCGGCGGTTGCCAGACGAAGGCATCGGCGGCGGCGATGTCCGGCGCCGGCGAAGGCGCAGGCGCGAGCCTTTCCAGCGCATCGGCGAGACGGCGAATCTCGCGCAGCAGCGCCCCGTCCGGCTGCACCGCAGCCCGTTCATCCGTCCTCGCACCCATGTTCCCGTCCGCCATCGGTCCTTTTCCTCATTGCCGTTTTCGCCCCGGCCGCGCAAAACCGGCGCAGGGCGTTTGATTTCGCTTGCGCGATGGTTATAGTCCCCGCAACTTTTCGACTCCATATCCATGCCGGATTGGCGCGATATTTCTGTCTGGAGGATGACCCTTGATCTCGACGGCCTTCGCCCAAGGCGCAGCTCCCGCTCCCAGTGGCGGCGATATTCTCATCCAGTTCATCCCCTTCATCCTCATCTTCGTCGTGATGTGGTTTCTGATTCTGCGCCCGCAGCAGAAGCGCGCCAAGGCGCATCAGGAAATGGTGAAGGGCGTGCGGCGCGGCGATACCATCGTCACCTCGGGCGGCTTCATCGCCAAGGTGACGCGGGTCATCGACGATAACGAAGTCGAGGCGGAAATCGCGGAAGGCGTGCGGGTTCGCATCGTGCGCTCGACCATCGCCGACGTCCGCGCCAAGAGCGAACCGGTGAAGAGCGAAGGCGAAGCCGCCGGCAAATGATAACCGGACGGGAGTAATGGACCGGACAGGAAGGCCGGGCAGGCAACCGCCCGGCCCATATGGCCGGCGCAGGGCGGGCGAGGGGCGATTCGCTGGCGATCGCCCTTGTCACCCGCCGGCCCCGCCGGGAAAAGTTTTCATCGGCATCAGGAAGGCCGCCCGACAATGCTCCGCTATTCGACCGGCAAGGTCGTTGCCGTTCTCGTGCTCACCGTGCTGGGCTTTCTCTTCGCCGCGCCCAGCCTGTTCTCGCCCGCCCAGCGCGACGCCTTCATCGCGGCGGTGCCGTCGTGGATTCCGCGCGCGCTCGTGCCGCATCAGGGCGTCGTGCTCGGTCTCGATCTGCAAGGCGGATCGCATGTCGTGCTGGAGGTCGACACCAACGATCTGCTGCGCACGCAGGTGAACCTGCTGCGAGACGACGTGCGCGCCATTCTGCGCGAGGAACGGGTGACGGCGCAGGGTGGCATCGTGGTGCAGCCGCGCGGCGTGCAGGTCCGCGTCGCGGACGAAACGGCGCGCAACACCGTGCTGCCGCGCCTGCGCGCCCTGTCGCAGCCCATCGGCAACCCTTTGCTGGGACAGGCGGGAGCCTCGACCATCGACGTCGCCGCGGAAGCGGACGGGCTGATCAGGCTCACGCTGTCGGAGGCCGGCATCAACGACCGCGTTCGCCGCGCCGTCGACCAGGCGATCGAGGTGCTGCGCCGGCGCGTCGACGCGCTGGGCACGACGGAGCCCAACATCCAGCGCGAGGGCGCGGACCGCGTTCAGGTGCAGGTGCCCGGCCTTCAGGACCCGCAGCGGCTCAAGGACATTCTCGGCCGCACGGCCAAGCTCGAATTCCGCTTCGTGTCGGAAACGGGTTCCGGCGACGTCGACAACATCCCGTCGCAGGAGTTTCCCGGCCAGACGCTTCCCGTGGAGCGTCAGCAGGCCGTCGACGGCGCCGATCTCGTCGACGCACAGCCCTCGTTCGATCCGCAGACCGGCCGCCCCATCGTCAATTTCCGTTTCAACATGCGCGGCGCGCAGCGCTTCGGGCAGGCGACGACGGAGAACGTAGGCCGCCTCATGGCCATCGTGCTCGACAACGAGGTGATTTCCGCCCCGCGTATCCAGACGCCGATCACCGGCGGATCGGGCATGATCTCCGGCAGTTTCACCGTGGAGCAGGCGAACAACCTCTCCATCCTGCTGCGGGCGGGCGCGCTGCCGGCGAAGCTCACCATCGTGGAGGAGCGCACCGTCGGGCCGGGTCTGGGGCAGGATTCCATCGAGGCCGGCAAGGCGGCCGTGCTGGTTTCCGCGGTCTTCGTCATCCTGTTCATGTTCGCCACCTACGGTCTGTTCGGGCTCATCGCCAATATCGCGCTCATCGTGCATGTCGTCTTCATTTTCGCGCTGATGTCGCTGCTCGGAGCGACGCTGACGCTGCCGGGCATCGCGGGCATCGTGCTCACCATCGGCACGGCGGTCGATTCGAACGTGCTGATCTACGAGCGCATGCGCGAGGAGTTCAGGGCGGGGCGCTCACTGGTATCGGCGCTGGAAGCGGGCTTCAACCGGGCGTTCGCGACCATCATCGACTCGAATTCCACCATGCTCATCGCCGCGCTGATCCTGTTCTTCCTGGGGTCGGGGCCGGTGCGCGGCTTCGCCGTCGTGTTCATTCTCGGCATCCTGACGACGGTGATCACCGCCGTCACCATGACGCGGATGATGGTGGCGCTCTGGTACCGCACGGCGCGGCCGAAAAAGCTGCCTTTCTGAGCCGTAGGCCATATTGAGGAGAAACGAGAGTGCGCCTGCTTCGCATCTACCCCGACGACACCCGGTTCGGCTTCGTCCGTTTCCGGCGCGTCACGCTGCCGTTGTCGGCGGTGCTGGTCGTGCTCACGGTGCTTCTCGGCATGACGGTCGGCCTCAACTTCGGCATCGACTTTCGCGGCGGCACCCTCATCGAGTTGCAGGCGAAATCCGGGCATGCCGACGCCGCCGCCATCCGGCAGGCGGCGGAGGGACTAGGCTTCGGCGGTGTCGAGGTGCAGGAGTTCGGGGCGCAGGGCGGCGTTTCACTGCGTTTCGCCATCCAGGAGGGAGGCGAGGAAGCGCAGGGCAATGTCGTGCGGCAGGCGCGCGCGGCTTTTGAGGCGGACTACGAGTTCCGCCGCGTCGAGACGGTGGGGCCGCGCGTGTCGGGCGAACTCGTGCGCTCGGGCACGCTCGGCGTGGTGCTGGCGATCGGCGCGGTCATGGCCTATCTGTGGTTCCGCTTCGAGCTGCAACTGGCGATCGGCGCCATCATCGGCACCATTCACGACATCATCCTGACGGTCGGTTTCTTCATCGTCACGCAATCCGAGTTCAACATGACCTCGATCGCGGCGATCCTGACCATCGTCGGCTACTCGCTCAACGAAACCGTCGTCGTGTTCGACCGCACGCGCGAGTTGATGCGGCGCTACAAGAGCATTCCGGTGGAGGAACTGCTCGACATCTCCGTCAACACCACGATGTCGCGCACCGCCATGACGGCCACCACGACCTTCCTCGCGGTGCTGGCGCTGGTGCTTTTCGGCGGCGAGGCGATCCGCGGCTTCGCCGAGGTCATGCTGTTCGGTGTGGTGATCTGCACCTATTCGGCGATCTTCGTGTCCTCGCCGATCCTGATCTATCTCGGCCTGCGGTCGCGTCCGGTCGAGTCGGAGCAGGAGACGGCGGTCGCGGCGGCGGAGCAGAGGCCCTGATGCCGAAGCCGGAGGCGCGATACGACGGGTTTCTGCCGGGACAGCATCGCATCACGGCCTACGGCGACGGCGGCTTCCGTTTCGCGGAGATGTCGCACCGGGGCTCCCTGCTCCTGTTACCATCGGGAATCGCCGCCATCGAGGCGCGGACGGTCGACGATCTTTCCGCGACGCTGCTGGCGCGGGCCGTGGCCGAAGGCGAGGCGGTGGATCTCCTGCTCGTCGGCACCGGCCGCGCCCTGCGCCCCTTGCCGACAGGGGCGCGCAGCTATCTGGCGGAAGCGGGCGTCCGCTACGAGATCATGCAAACGGGCGCCGCAATCCGCACCTACAATGTGCTGCTTGAGGAAGACCGGCGCGTCGCCGCCATCCTGATTCTCGTCGATTGACCCGGAACCCGGTCATGGCACCCACCGTTTCCGCATCCGTCGCCGCCCATTGCGAGGCGCTCGTGCGCGCGCAGGACCCGGATCGCTACTGGGCCGGCCTGTTCGCGCCGCCGGACAAGCGGCCGTTCCTTTATGGGCTCTACGCCTTCAACCTCGAAATCGCCCGCGTGCGCGAATCGGTCAGCGCGCCGCTGCCCGGCGAAATCCGCCTGCAATGGTGGCGGGATGTGCTCGACGCGATCGACGGCGGCGCGCGCGGCGACCCGGTGAGCGAGGCGCTTGCCGCCGCCATCGCACGATTCTCGCTGCCGGTGCAGGCCTTCCACGACCTGATCGATGCGCGCGTCTTCGACCTCTACGAAGATCCCATGCCCTCGCTTGACGATCTGGAGGGCTATTGCGGCGAAACGTCATCGGTGCTGTTCCGTCTCGCGGGCATCGTGCTTGCGGACGGGCGCGACCCCGGCGGCGCGGACGCGGCGGGGCACGCGGGAGTCGCCTATGCGATTACCGGCCTGCTGCGGGCGCTGCCGTGGCATCTGCGGCGGGGGCAGGTTTTTCTGCCGGCGGATATCCTCGAGACGCACGGCATCACCCGCGCCATGCTGATGTCGCCGTCGCCGGACAGCCCCGCGCTGCGCTCGGCGCTCGCCGACATGCGGCGGATCGCCCGCGACCATTTCGCACAGGCGGAATCAGCCATCGCCGCCCTGTCGACCGAGGCGCGCGCGGCGCTCTTGCCGCTGGCGACCGTGCCCGGCTATCTCGCCCGCATGGAAAGGCGCGGCTACCAGCCCTCCCGCACGCTCATCGACCTGCCGCAATGGCGCCGGCAATGGGCCATCTGGCGCACGGCGGTGCGCTGGCGCCGACTGGTTTGACGCCAGAGCAGCTTGCGTTCAAGTCGATTGATCGATTTGAGCGCAAGTTGCGGTAAAATATAGAATCTAGAACGGCGTGACGATTCCGCTTGAATGCACGCCGCTCTATTATAGCGCCGCCAGCCAGGCGGTCATGTCCCGCCGCGCCCGCGCGGTGAGCGCGTGCTTGCGCGCAAGCGCCTTCGCCGAACCGCGCAGCCGCTTGCCGTCCTCTGACCGCAACGCCTCCGTGAGCGGGGGAAACAGGCCGAAATTGACGTTCATCGGCTGGAAGGAAGACGGCTTCGGCACAGACGCCCCGGCCTCGTCTTCATCCGCATCGCCATCGGCGACTTCCACGGAGACATGACCGCCGGTGATATAGTCGAGCAACGCGCCGATGGCGGTCGTGCGGGGCGGCAGGGGCAGGACGGCACCCGTCATGTCGGCGGCAGCGAAACGGCCGGCGATGAGTCCGATCGCGGCGCTTTCCACATATCCCTCGCAGCCCGTAATCTGCCCGGCGAAGCGCAGGCGCGGCAGCGCCTTCAGCCGCAGCGTGCGATCGAGCAGGCGCGGGGAGTTGATGAACGTATTGCGGTGCAGCCCCCCGAGACGCGCGAACTCGGCGTTTTCGAGACCGGGAATCATGCGCAGGATACGGGCCTGTTCGCCATACTTCAGCTTGGTCTGAAAGCCGACGATATTGTAAAGCGTCGCCGAGGCGTTGTCCTGGCGCAATTGCACGATGGCGTAGGGCTTCACGTCCGGGTTGTTCGGATCGGTCAGACCGACGGGCTTCATCGGCCCGAAGCGCAGCGTCTCGCGCCCGCGCTCGGCCATCACCTCGATCGGCAGGCAGGCGTTGAAATAGGGCGTGTTCTTCTCGAACTCACGAAAATCCGTCTTTTCGCCGGCGAGCAGCGCATCGACGAAAGCGTCGTACTGCTCCCGCGTCATCGGGCAGTTGAGATAATCCGCCCCGGTGCCGCCCGGTCCCGCCTTGTCGTAGCGCGACTGCGCCCAGACGATGCCGCGGTCGATGGTGTCGGCGTGGACGATCGGCGCAATCGCGTCGAAAAAGGCCAGCGATCCCTCGCCTGTGGCGGCCTGCACCGCTTCCGCCAGCGCCGGCGAGGTGAGGGGACCGGTGGCAATGATCGTCGCGCCCCAATCCTCGGGCGGCAGGCCCCTGATCTCTTCCCGCGCGATGGTGATGAGCGGATGCGACTCGATGGCCGCCGTCACCGATTGCGCAAAGCCCTCCCGGTCGACCGCGAGCGCTCCGCCCGCCGGCACCTGATGCGCGTCCGCGCGCGTCATGATCAGCGAGCCGAGCGCGCGCATCTCCTGATGCAGCAGGCCGACGGCGTTGGTTGACGCGTCATCCGAGCGGAAGGAATTGGAGCAGACCAGTTCGGCCAGCGCGGCGGTCTTGTGGGCGGGCGAGATATTGCCAGGGCGCATCTCATGCAGCACGACGGGCACGCCCTGCGCGGCGATCTGCCACGCTGCCTCGCTCCCCGCGAGGCCCCCGCCGATGATGTGAACCGGATTCGTCATCCGGGATTTGTGTCGCGCCGCGAGGCAAGCGTCAAGCGGGGCCTGCGGAAGAATCGCCCGGAAGAATCGCCAAAGCAAAACGCCCGCCTGAGCACAGGGCGGGCGTTCTACCGGGGACGATGCGATTTGCGCATCGCGCATTCCTGCGTCACGCTTGCGCGTGCGCGGATGTCAGGCATTGGAATACTTCTTGGCGACGTAGGGGATTTCCCAACGCGACAGGCCGACATCGTTCAGCTCGCGATCCGAAAGCTGCGACAGCTCGCGCACGGTTTCGCGATAGAGGCGCCAGGCCCGGATTTTGGACAGAATATAAGAAACGATCATCACACTCTCCTGATGCAGTCTCGCGGAAGGAACGAACCCTCTGCGTTATTGCGATGCAATATACGTCATCGCCGCATGATGAGAGAGGGGGCAATCGGAAGATCTGTCAGGCATAGAATGCATGGCTTGAGGGCATATTTTTCACGTTTTGCCCACAATTATGGCAAAATCGAGGATAGTTTCAGACGCAAGCATTGCGCTGACATCATTCCGCCGCCTCTGTGCGTTTGCGAAGAGGACGGCGGGCGAGCACTTCCCGCAGGAAGCGGCCGGTATGGCTCGCCTCGTCGCCCGCGATCGCTTCCGGCGTGCCCTGCGCGACGATGGCGCCGCCGCCGTCGCCGCCTTCGGGCCCCATGTCGATCACCCAATCGGCCGTCTTGATGACCTCCAGATTGTGCTCGATCACGACGACCGTGTTGCCCTGTTCGACAAGCTCATGCAGCACTTCGAGCAGCTTGGCGACATCGTGGAAATGCAGGCCGGTGGTCGGCTCGTCGAGAATATAGAGTGTGCGGCCGGTCGCGCGTTTCGACAGCTCCTTGGAGAGCTTGACGCGCTGGGCCTCGCCGCCCGACAGCGTGGTCGCCGGCTGGCCGACTTTCACGTAGCCGAGCCCGACGCGCGAGAGCGTCTGCAAGCGGTCACGAATCGCCGGCACCGCCTTGAAAAGCTCGAGCCCCTCGTCCACCGTCATGTCGAGCACGTCGGCGATGGACCGGTCGCGATATTTTACTTCCAGCGTCTCGCGCTCGTAGCGCTTGCCCTTGCAGACATCGCAGGTGACGTAGACATCGGGCAGGAAATGCATCTCGATCTTGATGACGCCGTCGCCCTGGCACGCCTCGCAGCGCCCGCCCTTGACGTTGAAGGAGAAGCGACCCGGCTGATAGCCGCGCGCCTTCGCCTCCGGCAGGCCGGCGAACCATTCGCGAATGGGGGTGAAGGCGCCCGTGTAGGTCGCCGGATTGGAGCGCGGCGTGCGGCCGATGGGCGACTGGTCGATGTCGATCACCTTGTCCAGATGCTCAAGCCCTTCGATGGCGTCGAACGGAGCGGGATGCGCGACCGCGCCGTTCAGTTGCCGGGCCGCCGCCTGATAGAGCGTGTCGATGACCAGCGTCGATTTGCCGCCGCCCGAGACACCGGAGACGCAGACGAAGCAGCCGAGCGGGAAGGAAGCCGTGACATCGCGCAGGTTGTTGCCGCGCGCGCCCTTGAGCGTCAGCATGCGGCTCTTCTGCGGCTTGCGGCGTTTTTCCGGCAGCGGCACGGAGAGTTCGCCGGTCAGGTATTTCGCGGTGAGCGAATCGGGACTTTTGAGCAATTCCGCCGGCGTGCCCTGCGCCACGATGCGCCCGCCGTGCACGCCCGCGCCCGGTCCGACATCGACGACGTAATCCGCTTGCAGGATGGCGTCTTCGTCGTGCTCGACGACGATCACGGTGTTGCCGAGGTCGCGCAGGCGCTTCAGCGTTTGCAGCAGCCGTTCGTTGTCGCGCTGGTGCAGGCCGATGGACGGCTCGTCCAGCACATAGAGCACGCCCGTGAGGCCCGATCCGATCTGCGAGGCGAGGCGGATGCGCTGGCTCTCGCCGCCCGACAGCGTGCCCGAGGCGCGTGCGAGCGTGAGGTACTCCAACCCCACATCGAGCAGGAAGGTCAACCGCTCGCGGATTTCCTTCAGGATGCGGTAGGCGATGGCGTTCTGCTGTTCCGTGAGCGTCGCCGGCACCGCCTCGAACCAGTCGCGCGCTTCGCGCACCGACAATTGCGATACCTCGCCGATATGCTTGCCCGCGATCTTCACCGCCAGCGACTCGGGCTTGAGGCGGAAGCCGCCGCAGGCCGCGCACGGCGTCTCCGACATGAAGCGGGCGATGTCCTCGCGCGCCCATTCGCTGTCCGTCTCCTTGAAACGGCGTTCGAGATTCGGAATGACGCCCTCGAACGGCTTGTCGACCTCGTAGCTGCGGCTGCCGTCCGCATAGAGAATGCGCACCTTCTGCCGCCCGGTTCCGTAGAGAATGGCGTTGCGCAGCGCCTCGGACAGTTCCGACCATTTCGTCGCCATGCCCTCGCCGAAATGGGCCGAGAGCGCATCGAGCGTCTGGGCGTAATAGGGCGAGGTCGATTTCGCCCACGGCGCGACGGCCCCGTCGCGCAGGGTGCGGCCGGGATCCGGCACGACGAGCGCAGGCGACACGTGCATCTCGCGCCCGAGGCCGTCGCACACCGGACATGCGCCATAGGGGTTGTTGAACGAGAACAGCCGCGGCTCGATCTCGGGGATCGTGAAGCCGGAAACGGGGCAGGCGAATTTGGACGACAGGATGAGACGGCGCGGCGCCCCGGCGTCGTCCGTCTCGTCGGCGAATTCCGCGACGGCGATACCGTCCGCGAGATCGAGCGCCGTCTCGAGCGATTCGGACAGGCGCGCGGCCATGTCGGCACGCACCACCAGACGATCGACCACGACGTCGATGTCGTGCTTGAGCTTCTTGTCGAGCGCGGGCGCATCCGCGATTTCATGAAACGTGCCGTCGATCTTGACGCGCTGGAAGCCGCGCTTCAGGAACTCGGCCAGCTCCTTGCGGTACTCGCCCTTGCGCCCGCGCACGACCGGCGCAAGCAGATAGAAGCGCGTCTTCGCCGGCAGCGCGAGGATGCGGTCGACCATCTGGCTCACCGTCTGGCTCTCGATCGGCAGGCCGGTGGCGGGCGAATAGGGCACGCCCGCCCGCGCCCACAGCAGGCGCATATAGTCGTAGATTTCCGTCACCGTGCCGACGGTGGAGCGCGGATTGCGCGATGTCGTCTTCTGCTCGATCGAGATGGCCGGCGACAGACCGTCGATCTGGTCGACATCCGGCTTCTGCATCATCTCCAGGAACTGGCGCGCATAAGCCGACAGCGATTCGACATAACGGCGCTGCCCCTCGGCATAGATGGTGTCGAACGCCAGCGACGATTTGCCCGAGCCCGACAAACCGGTAAACACCACGAGCCTGTCGCGCGGGATGGTCAGATCCACATTCTTCAGGTTGTGCTCGCGCGCGCCGCGGATGCTGATCACGTGACGCGAGGCGGCGGCCGGCGGGGCGGAGCCGTCGAAAAGATCGTCAAGAGAAGGCATCAGCCGGCATCCGGTCGCTGGAGGAAGCGCGCCGGGCCATCGCCCCGGAAAAGCGCCGCGGGAAGATCGGTCATATCGGTATCCGTCGTTCGGGCTCGTTTCATTGCAGCGTGTGCGCTCGCCGAAAAGCGATCTTGCATTCAGTGTCGCATTGCATTAGGAACGTTTCAAGAACAATTTTTGCGTCTCATACAATGCAGGCCATCGGGACAGCCGGGCGTTGCGCGCGGGCGTTTTCAGGGCATAAGCGCTTGCGGGCCGGGCGTCGACGCTGGCCGTGGGGACGGATTGGCGTATTGTCCGGGTTCGCGAGCGACACCCGCAGCAGGAGGATATCGTTATGGCAGGCAGCGTGAACAAGGTCATTCTGGTCGGCAACCTCGGGCGCGACCCGGAGGTCCGGCGTCTCAATTCGGGAGAGCCGGTCGCGAGCCTGCGCATCGCCACGTCGGAGAGCTGGCGCGACAAGGCGACGGGCGAGCGCCGCGAGCGGACCGAGTGGCACAACGTCGTGATCTTCAACGAAAACCTCGCGCGCATCGCCGAACAATATCTGCGCAAGGGCACGAAGGTCTACGTCGAAGGCCAGTTGCAGACGCGCAAGTATCAGGACAAGGACGGCCATGAGCGCTACACGACGGAGGTGGTGCTGCAACGCTTCCGCGGTGAACTGACGATTCTCGACAGCCGCGGCGGCGAGGAAGGCGCGGGCGCCGGCTACGGCAGCGGCAGCGGCAGCTTCGCGGGCGCCGAGCCGTCACGCCCGGCTGTCAGCGACAGGTCGTCGGGCTCGGGCAGCGCCGGCGGTTTCGGCGGCGGCGGGCAATCGGGTTACGCCGGCGATCTCGACGACGACATCCCGTTCTAAGCAACCGGCCACCGCTGACGCAGCCCGGATACGACCGGGCTGCGCATACGACGTGGCGCTGCATGGAAGCCGCGCATCAGGTTTCCTGGCGTCTTGATTTTGCAGCGTCGTCTTGATTTTGCGGCGTCCCGGTTCCATGGCATTTTGGTTCCATAACGTGCATTATCGGATTCGCGTGTAAGGGCGTGTGTCCGGCATGCCGCTTTCGGACGAGTCGCAGATTCGGGAAATCGCAGTCCGCCGATCGTGTTCGGCTGTCGCCTGAATGAAATGTTATTACGATACGTATCTCCGCGCGACGCAACCGCCGTCCCATACGTGGAGACCGATCATGTCCCTTCTCAAAAAAATCGCCCTTAACCTTGCGCTCGCCTCGGCGCTTGTTTCTCCCGCCCTTGCGCAGGCCCCGCAGGCGAAGAACGTGATCGTGCTGATCACCGACGGCGCGGGCATCGAGACCTGGCGCGCGGCCAGCTTCTTCCGCCATGGCGCTCTCGGCCACGAGGCCTATGACGATTTCGACGTCAAGGTCTTTGCCTCGACCTATCCGCTCAACACGTCCAACGAGCCGACCAACACCAACGAGGGTTCGGTCACTTTCGATCCGGCGAAGCTGTGGGATGCGACGAAGGTCGATACCGTGTTCGAGGGCACCATCGGCAATTTTCCCGGCTTCTTCGCGGGCTATGACTACAGCCGCGCGGATTACACGGACAGCGCCGCCGCCGCGACCGCGCTCGCTTCCGGCACCAAGAGCTACAACAACGCCATCAACTGGTCGAACAATGGCGAGAAACTGAAGCATATCGGCGAGTACACGGTCGAAACCGGCCGCGCGCTCGGCGTCGTTTCCTCCGTCGAATGGTCGCACGCGACCCCCGCCGGCTTCCTGGCCCATAACGTCAGCCGCAACGACTATGTCGGCATCGGCACGGAGGTCGTGAACAGCGGCCTCGCCACCGTGGTGTTCGGCACCGGGCATCCCCATTACAAGGGCGACGGCAGCTATGTCGAAAAGCCCGACGACAAGGCGTTCCGCTTCGTCGGCGGCCGCGAGACGTGGGAGCGCCTGACCTCCGGCAAGACCGACTATGCCCACATCGAGAAGAAGGCCGATTTCGAGGCGCTCGCCAAGGGCGACATCGACCTCAAGGGCAAGTCCAGGGTGATCGGCACGGCCCAGAACATCCAGACGCTCCAGTTCAACCGTCCGGGCGTCACCGCCGGCAACCTGCTCGACAACACGCCCGACCTCAAGACGCTGACGAAGGCCGCCATCAACGTTCTTGAAAAGAACGACAAGGGCTTCTTCCTGATGGTCGAGGGCGGCGCCGTCGACTGGGCCGCGCATGCCAACAACCTGCCGCGCCTCATCGAGGAGCAGATCGATTTCAACGAGGCCGTCGAGGCCGTCGTCGATTGGGTCGAGAACAAGAGCTCGTGGGACGAGACGCTGGTGATCGTCACCACCGACCACGGCAACGGCCTGTTGCAGGGGCCTGACTCCAACGTCAACGCCTACAGCCCCGTCGTCAACCAGGGCGCGGGCGCGCTGCCGCTGGTGCGCTGGCACACCGACACCCATACGCGCGAACTCGTGCCGGTCTACGCTCACGGCGTCGGCGCGGACTACTTCACGAAGAACGCGCAGAAGGATCCCGGCCTCGCCACCTACGGTGTGCCGGAGGAGAACCGCGTCTACGTCGACAACACCGACGTGTTCCGCGCCGCCGCCCATGCCTTCGGCATCGAAGTGCCCGCCAAGAACTGAGCCGCGCACGCCGACATTCCCGGAGGGCCGGCGCGCCGGCCCTCCACCGATTCCCGAGCCGTCGAGGCTCTTTCCTCTTCCCCGGAGGCCGGTCATGTTCCTGCGCCGCGTATTTCTCGCCAGCGCCCTGCTCTTCTCCGCCGTCTGCGCGCCCGCTCATGCGCTTGACGCGACGAAACCGACAACGGAAAGCGGCAAGGCGTGGGCCACCGTCCGCAAGGCCGTCAGGCAGGGCGACGTCGTATCGGTCGAACTGCGCTTCGAGACCGATTATGAGGGCTACTCGGGCGAGACGATCTACGAAAAACCCGCCGACGACGCCATCTATCTCACGGCAGGCGGCAAGCGTTTCCCGCTGCTGCAAGAGGACGGCAAGCTCGCCGCGCCGGCGGAGCTCAAGCTCAAGTTCAACTACGATCCCGGCAAGAACCCGCGCGTCGGCGACTGGAAGGCGCGCTTCTCCGCGCCGCCGGCCGATGCGGCGGACGTCATGCTGACGCTTCCCAAGGTCGCGCCGATCGGGCCGATCACGATCAGGGAACAATAAGGGCCATCGGCCCGCGAACCGGAGGCCCGTCATGAGCAACACCGAACGCAGCAAGACCTTTCGCGCGCAAGGCGACACCGGCGTCGTCTACACCGTCGTCGAGACGCACGCCGTCACCGACGCCGGCGAGAAGCTGACCACCTATGCCCTTGCCGATGGCCGCAAGGTGGAGAAGGTCGGCGACGAGCAGTTCGAGATCGTCGAGACGAAAGAGCTGATCACCTGGATCTGACGCCGCACGGCCGAACGGATCGATCCTCTCGCACGGATCGATCCTCTCGCCATGCCTCGGGCCGAAAAGTGCGCGCATTTTTCGGCCCGTCGTGCTTATCATTCCGAGCGAATATTTACCGATCGGATGATTCCCATTCAATCGGAACGCGCTGCGGGGCAACACGCCCCCTCGCCTCACCGCCGCCGGCGCTTTCCGCCCGCGGGCGTGATGCTCTTGCGCGAACGACAACAATCTGACATAAACCCCGCTTCATCAGAGTCGCCCGGCTAAAGGGCTGCCGTGGCGGCTCGGTGTGCTTTCGAGCAACATCATGCCGGCACACCCTCGCCCGCGCGGGGAGAGCCGGCTTTACGAAAGGAAGCCAAATGCCCAAGCTGAAGACAAAATCGGGCGCGAAAAAGCGCTTCAAGATCACCGGCACCGGCAAGGTCGTCGCGGCCCAGGCGGGCAAGCGTCACGGCATGATCAAGCGGACCAAGAAGTTCATCCGCAACCAGCGCGGCACCATGACCCTCTTCGAGGGCGATGCCAGGAACGTGAAGCAGTACTTCCTGCCCAACGGCTGAACCTTTATCCGTTTCCACCCGGTATTTTGAGGAGCCAGAACGATGGCCCGCGTCAAACGGGGCGTTACCGCCCACGCCAAGCACAAGAAGGTTCTCAAGGCGGCCAAGGGCTTTTACGGCCGCCGCAAGAACACCATCCGCACCGCAAAGGCCGCCGTCGACCGGTCGATGCAGTACAACTACCGCGACCGCAAGGTGAAGAAGCGCACGTTCCGCGCGCTCTGGATCCAGCGCCTCAACGCGGCGGTGCGTGAATACGGCCTGACCTACAGCCGATTTATCGACGGTCTCGGCAAGGCGGGCGTCGATGTCGACCGCAAGGTGCTGTCCGATCTCGCGATCCGCGAGCCGGAGGCTTTCCGCGCGATCGTGGAGAAGGCGAAGTCGGCGCTTCCCGCCGCGGCCTGATCATCCGATGCAGAAGGGCCGGGCATTCCGCATGTCCGGCCCGCCCCCTTTCCGGGATCGATCCAGCGTGAACGCGGCGGCGCCGTGAAACGCATCGATGTGGCCGGAAGGGCTTGACGGTTCCCCGGTCATTGCCGACAAGCGGATAGCCTGCGCCTCCCGGCGCACCGCAGGCAACCTGCGCCATCCGGCGCGCCGAGGAACAGATGTCCGATATTGCCAATCTCGAAAATTCGCTGATCGAAGCCGTCAACGCCGCAGCCGACGAAGCGGCGCTTGAGACCGTGCGCGTCGCCGCACTCGGCAAGAAGGGCTCGGTGTCCGAGCTTCTCAAGACGCTGGGCGGCATGAGCCCGGAGGAGCGCAAGGAACGCGGCCCGCTCATCAACGGCCTGCGCGACCGTGTGGCCGCGGCGCTGGCCGCCCGCAAGACGGTCCTGGCGGAAGAGGCGCTCAACGCCCGTCTGGCGCAGGAGCGCGCCGACGTGACGCTGCCGGTGCAGGAAGGCCCCCAGACGCGCGGGCGCATCCATCCCATCAGCCAGGTCATCGACGAACTGACGGCGATCTTCGCCGACATGGGCTTTTCGATCGCCGAAGGGCCGGATGTCGAAACCGATTTCTACAACTTCACCGCGCTGAACTTCCCGGAAGGGCACCCGGCGCGCGAGATGCACGACACGTTCTTCTTCGCGCCGGACGAGAAGGGCGAACGCAAGGTGCTGCGCACGCACACGAGCCCGGTGCAGGTGCGCACCATGCAGGGCGCAAAGCCGCCGATCCGCGTCATCTGCCCCGGCCGCACCTATCGCTGCGATTCGGACCAGACGCATACGCCGATGTTCCATCAGGTCGAGGGGCTCGTCATCGACCGTTCGGCCCATTTCGGGCATCTGAAGTGGATTCTGGAGGAATTCTGCAAGGCGTTCTTCGAGGTGCCGAACGTGAAGATGCGCTTCCGCCCCTCGTTCTTCCCGTTCACGGAGCCGTCCGCGGAGGTGGATATCCAGTGCGCGCGCAAGGGCGGCGACATCCGCTTCGGCGAGGGCGAGGACTGGCTGGAGATTCTGGGCTGCGGCATGGTGCACCCCAACGTGCTGCGCAATGTCGGGCTCGATCCCGACGAGTATCAGGGCTTTGCGTGGGGCATGGGCATCGACCGCATCGCCATGCTGAAATACGGCATGCCGGATTTGCGCCCGTTCTTCGAGGCCGATGTGCGCTGGCTGTCGCATTACGGCTTCCGCCCCCTCGACATGCCCTCGCTCGCGGGCGGCCTGAGCGTCTGATCCGCATATTCCAGAGAAAGAAGCAACGGCAATGAAGTTCACTCTCTCCTGGCTCAAGGATCACCTGGCGACGGAAGCCTCGCTCGACGACATCCTCGACGCCCTCAACCGCATCGGCCTTGAGGTCGAAGGCGTCGAGGACAAGGCGCAGGATCTCGCCGCCTTCCGCATCGCGCGCATCGTCACGGCGGAGCAGCACCCCAACGCCGACCGGCTGCGCGTCTGTTCCGTCGACACCGGCGAGGATGCCCCGGTTCAGGTGGTGTGCGGCGCGCCGAACGCGCGCGCCGGCCTCACGACGGTGTTCGCGCCGCCGGGCAGCTACATTCCGGCCAGGGACATCACCATTTCGGTCGGCGCCATTCGCGGCGTCGAAAGCAGGGGCATGATGTGCTCGCCGGAGGAACTCGGCCTGCCCGGCGATGCCGACGGCATTTTCGAGCTGCCGGACGATGCGCCGGTCGGCGCGCCCTATGCCGTATGGGCGGGGCTCGACGATCCGGTGATCGACATCGCCGTCACGCCCAACCGCGCCGATGCGCTGGGCGTCGCCGGCGTCGCGCGCGATCTCGCGGCGGCGGGGCTCGGCACGCTGATCTCGCCGGCTGTGACGCCGGTCGCCGGCGAAGGCGCGAGCCCGGTCCGGGTCATCCGCGATCTCGCGCCCGGCGACGAGAAGCTCAATCCCGCCTTCGCGCTGCGGCGCGTCACGGGGGTGAGGAACGGCCCCTCCCCGGCCTGGCTGCAAAAGCGGCTGACCGCCATCGGGCTGCGGCCGATCAACGTGCTGGTCGACATCACCAACTACATCACCTTCGATCGCGGCCGCCCGCTGCATGTGTTCGACGCCGGCAAGGTGAAGGGCGATCTCGTCATCCGCCGCGCCCGAAAGGGCGAGGAACTGCTGGCGCTCGACGGCAAGACATATGCGCTCGACGAAAGCCATGTCGTCATCGCCGACGACAACGGCCCCGAGTCGCTTGCGGGCATCATGGGCGGCGAGCATTCGGGCTGCGACGAGACGACGACCGACGTGCTGATCGAATCGGCGCTGTGGGACGAACTCACCATCGCCCGCACGGGCCGCGATCTCGGCGTCGTCACCGATGCGCGCTATCGCTTCGAGCGCGGCGTCGATCCCGCGTTCACCGTGCCGGGGCTGGAACTCGCCACGCGCATGGTGCTGGAGCTTGCCGGCGGCGCGCCGTCCGAGGTCAAGCTCGCCGGCGCGGTGCCGGATGCGGCGCGCACCATCGCCCTGCCCTGGGCGGAGGTGAAGCGCCTGACCGGGCTCGACGTCTCCCGCGAGCGGGCGCGCGCCATTCTCGTCTCGCTGGGCTTTTCCGTCGCCGGCGAAGGCGAGGCGGCCGATGTTACGCGGCCGTCGTGGCGCGCCGACATCGAGGGCAAGGCCGATCTCGTGGAAGAGATCCTGCGCATCGCCGGCATCGACAACGTGGTCTCGACGCCGCTGCCGCGCATCGATCCCGGTGTCGTCAAACCGGTGCTGACGCTGTTGCAGAAGCGCACGCGCCTGGCGCGGCGTCTCTATGCCGCGCGCGGGCTGGTCGAGGCCGTCACCTGGTCCTTCGTCAGCAAGGCGGAGGCGGAGCTTTTCGGCGGCGGCGATCCGCGCCTCGCGCTCGCCAACCCGATCGCGGCCGATCTGTCGGACATGCGCCCCAGCCTGCTTCCGGGCCTGATCCGCGCGGCGCAGCGCAATGCCGACCGTGGTCTCGGCGATGTCGCCCTGTTCGAGGTGGGGCAGGTGTTCGCCGACGACACGCCCGAGGGCCAGTCCATCAGCGCGGTGGCGCTGCGCCGCGGTTCCGCCCACGCGGAGAGCGTCGGCAAGCACTGGGACGGCCGCGGCGCCAGCGTCGATGTCTTCGACGCCAAGGCGGACGCCTTCGCCCTGCTCGCGGCGCTGGGCATCGCCACGGCCGGCGTGCAGATCGTGCCCGGCGGCCCGGCGTGGTTCCATCCCGGCCGCTCCGCGACCCTGCAATTCGGGCCGAAGGCCGTCATCGGCGCGTTCGGCGAATTGCATCCCAGGGTGTTGCAGGCGCTCGACGCGAAGGGGCCGCTCGCGGTGGCCGAAATCGCGCTTGACCGCCTGCCCGCTCCCAAGGAGCGCCCGACGAAGGCGCGGCCGAAGCTCGCGCTATCGGAATTCCAGCCGCTCAACCGCGATTTCGCCTTCGTGGTCGGTGCAACGGTGCCGGCGGGCGATATGGTCAAGGCTATTCAGGGCGCGGAACGGACGCTGATATCGGACATCCGCGTGTTCGACCTCTACGAGGGGCCCGGCGTGGAAGCGGGCAAGAAGTCCGTCGCCATCGCCGTCACCTTGCAGCCCACCGGCAAGACGCTGACGGAGGCCGAAATCGAGGCCGTGTCGCAGCGCATTGTAGAGGCAGTTGCCAAAAAAACCGGCGCCGTTCTGCGCGGATAGAGCGGTTTGCGTTCAAGCCGATCCGTCGAATTGAACGCAAGTTGCGATAAAACTATGGAGTTGAGAGCAGGATGGCGATTCAGCCTGATCGCATCCCGCTCCAGCCCTTTCGCCGGCGCCGGCGGAGTGACACACCGGGAAAAGGCCATGATTCCGCCGGCCTTTTCCCATCCCGCCGGAGACAGATGAGGCCGATGAACACGCCGCGCGCCGCCGCCCACGAAACGAAAGCCGTCGCGCAATTGCCGCTGCGGCTTGCGGAGATCGAGGAGCGTCATCGTGACGGCGAGCGCCCGGCGCTGCGGGCCGCGCTGCTGGACCTGCTGCGCCGGACCCTCGACGAGGGCCGCGCCGAGATCGAGGCGACGCTGATGCAGGACCAGAACGGTCTCGGCTGCGCGCGCCGGCTGTCGCGCCTGACGGACGCCGTGGTGCGCGCCATCCATGCGGTGACGGTGCGCCATTTTCACCATATCGGCAATCCGTCGATGGGCGAGCATCTGGCGGTGGTGGCGGTGGGCGGCTACGGACGCGGCACGATGGCGCCGCATTCGGACGTCGATCTGCTGTTCCTGCTGCCCTACAAGCAAACGGCCTGGAGCGAGAGCGTCGTCGAGACGATGCTGTATATCCTCTGGGATCTGAAGCTGAAGATCGGCCATGCCACCCGCTCCGTGGACGAGTCGCTGCACGAGGCGCGAGGCGACATGACCATCCGCACCTCGCTGCTGGAGATGCGCTTTCTGGCCGGCGAGCGGGCGCTCGTCGACGAATTGACGCGCCGCTTCACGGATGGCGTCGTGGCCGGCACGGAACAGGAGTTCGTCGCGGCCAAGCTCGCCGAGCGCGATGCGCGCCTCGCCCGCGCCGGTGCGTCGCGCTATGTGGTGGAGCCCAACGTCAAGGAAGGCAAGGGCGGGCAGCGCGATCTCAACACGCTGCTGTGGCTGGCGCAATACGTCTACGGCGCGCGCACGCCGGATACGCTGGTCAAGGCGGGGCTGTTCGACAACGCGGAGGCGGCCATGTTCCGCCGCTGCACCGAGTTTCTGTGGCGTGTGCGCTGCCATATGCATTTCGCCGCCGGGCGGGCGGAGGAGCGGCTGTCGTTTGGCCTGCAACCCACCGTGTGCGAGCGCATCGGCTATGCGCCCCGCGACGGCATGTCGTCGGTCGAGCGTTTCATGAAGCGCTATTTCCTCGTCGCGAAGGATGTCGGCGATCTCACGGCGGTGGTCTGCGCCGCGCTGGAGGAGCGTCACGCCAAGCCCGAGCCGGTGCTCGACCGCTTCATGCGCCGCCTGCGCCATCCGCGCGGCGCGCGGCTGGGCGCCGAAGGGTTTCGCGTCGACAACAACCGCATCACCATCACGGGCGACGACGTGTTCAGCCGCGATCCGGTCAACCTGATCCGCCTGTTCCAGCTCTCCGACCGGCATTCCCTCGCCATCCATCCCGACGCCACGCAGCTCGCGCGCCGCTCGCTCAAGCTGATCGACGCCTCGGTGCGTGAGTCGCCGGAGGCCAACCGGCTGTTTCTCGACATCCTGACCTCGCGCAACGCGCCCGAAACGGTCCTGCGGCTGATGAACGAAGCCGGGGTGCTCGGCCGTTTCATCCCCGATTTCGGCCGCATCGTCGCGCTGATGCAGTTCAACATGTACCATCACTATACGGTGGACGAGCACCTCATCCGCACGCTCGGCGTGCTGGCGCGGATCGACGCGGACGAGATGGAGGGCGAGCATCCGCTCTCGCACCAGATCATCCACACCATCCAGCACCGGCGCGCGCTCTACGTCGCCGCGTTCCTGCACGATGTCGCCAAGGGGCGGCCGGAGGACCACTCCATGGCGGGCGCGAAGATCGCGCGCACGCTGGGGCCGCGCCTGGGGCTCGACGCCGCCGAGACGGAGACCGTGGCCTGGCTGATCGAGAATCACCTCGTCATGTCGAATTTCGCGCAAAGCCGCGATCTGGCGGACCCCGAAACGATCCGCACCTTCGCCGCCGGCGTGCAGACGCTGGAACGGCTCAAGCTGCTGTTGCTACTCACCGTCTGCGACATCAAGGCGGTGGGGCCGGGCGTGTGGAACGGCTGGAAAGGCGAACTGCTGCGCACGCTCTATTATGAGACCGAGCCGCAGCTTACCGGCGGCCATTCGGCCATTTCCTCCCACCAGCGCGTCGCGCACGCGCAGGCCGAATTGCGGCGTGCGCTGGAAGATTGGGACGACGCCGCATTCGACGCCTACAAGGCACGCCACTATCCGCCCTACTGGCTGAAGGTCGACGTCTCGCGCAAGATCAAGCACGCCCGCTTTATTCGCGATACGGAGGCGTCGGGGCAGACGCTCGCCGTCGCCGCCGAGACGAACCGGTTCCGGGGCGTCACGGAGCTGACGGTGCTCGCGCCCGACCATCCCCGCCTGCTGGCGGTGATGACGGGAGCCTGCGCGGCCGCGGGCGCCAACATCGCGGATGCGCAGATTTTCACCACCACCGACGGTCTCGCGCTCGACGACCTCTACCTGACGCGTGCGTTCGACGACGACGACGATGAATTGCGCCGCGCGCAGAAAATCGCCCGCACCATCGAAAGCGCCCTGAAAGGGCAGTTGAACATCGCTCATGTGGTGAGAGAGCGCCGCCCGCGCACACCCAAGCGCCCCTTCACGGTGCCCACGGAAGTCATCATCGACAACAGCCTGTCGAAAAACTACACCGTGCTCGAAATCTCCGGCCTCGATCGGCCGGGCCTTCTCTACGACCTTACCGCGGCGCTCGGCGGTCTGAGCCTGAACATCGGATCGGCGCACATCGCGACCTTCGGCGAAAAGGCGGTCGACGCGTTCTACGTCACCGATCTTCTCGGCGCCAAGATCAGCCTGCCCGCCAAACAGGAGGCGGTGCGCGCAGCGATCGTGGCCGTATTCGACGGAGCCGGGGACGGGCCGGCGTGATCCGGCCGGCCTCAGGCGGATTTTGTCGAGACGCCGCACGGGCTTCGGGGCGATGCCGCAACCGTTCCCGCTACCCGTCCCTTGCCCTTGATTTTCGTGTCGCACGAGATGATATCGTTGCCTGAAGCGCTTTCGGGATAAAGTGGTATTCGCTTTTCCGATTCGGAAGCGCGATAAACCTTGAGCCGGAGACTTCCGGCCGTGTCGATGACGACCGGCGGGAAGCGTTTCGGCGCTTTCCGTGCGAGCATTCGGAAAGTCCTCCGCTATTGGCCTTGTCACACCTGGTATTGATGGACCATGACACAGAACATCAACGAACCGTCTGCGGACGCAGCGATCCCCGGCGACGCCGCCGGCACAGAAACCGCTTCCGAGCAGACGATTGACGCCGGACAAATCGCCCGGTTCGAGGCGGAGAATGCGGATTTGAAGGACAAGCTTTTGCGCACGCTGGCGGAGATGGAGAACCTGCGCCGGCGCACCGAGCGCGAGGTCGCCGACGCGCGCGCCTACGGCATTACCTCTTTCGCCCGCGACGTTTTGAGCGTCTCCGACAACATTCGCCGCGCCCTCGAGGTCATTCCCGCCGATCAACGCGCCGCGGACGGGGCGCTGAAAGCCTTCGCCGAGGGTATCGAGCTGACCGACCGCGAATTGTTGAAAACACTCGCGCGCCACGGCGTGAAGGAAATTTCGCCGCAGGGCGAGAAGTTCGATCCCAATCTTCACCAGGCGATGTTCGAGGTGCCGGATGCATCGGTGCCCAACGGCACCGTCGTGCAGGTGGTGCAGACGGGGTTCACGATTGGCGAGCGCGTGCTCCGTCCCGCTCTCGTCGGCGTTTCCCGCGGCGGCGCAAAGACCGCGCCCTCGCCGACGCTGGATGACGATACGCCGGTCGTCTGACCGGACCCGCCCCGGCAAACACCGCGACCGATTCGCAAACGACCAATCCCGAACGATATCGGGGTTGGCTCGCCGCGATCGTCAGCGGCGAGACTGGCTCCAGAGCAACTTGCGTTCAAGCCGCTTCATCGACTTGAACGCAAGTTGCGGTAAACCATGGAATTTAGAGCGGGAGGCGGTTCAAGCCGATCGCATCCCGCTCTAATCCGTCGTTTCGGAGCGGGCCTGCACCGTCTCGCGCAAGTGCTTGAAATAGGCCGCCGCTTCATCCCAGGCGCCCTGCCGGGCGACGACGACGAAGCGGATGAAGCGGGTGCGGTCGAAGCGGATGGCCTGCATCACCCGCACGCGGGCGCCGGTTCCCTCGTCCTGCGCGTCGGCCTCGATCTCATGCCACGCGACGCCGCCGTGCGTGACGCCTTCCCCGCGGCGGATCTGCATGTTGCGGATGCTCGTCAGACCCGCGAAAGCCTGCCGGGCGAAACGATCCTGCTCCAGCGCGCCGGCGATGGCCGCCGTGCCGCCGCCGATCACGATCACCGGCTGTTCCGCGCCCTGCACCAGATCTTTCGGCCCCAGCGTCAGCATCGCGGAGTTGTTGGCGATGACGCGCGATACGCGGAACGCGGGACCGTCGGCGGGCGGCTGCCCGATGACGAAAGGCAGCGTGGCAAGTTCCGCCTCCAGGGCGGCCGCATCGCGCAATGCAAGGGAGCGCAGGGTCCGCAACACGACGTCATCCGTGTAGACGTCGCGGGCCTGCTCCGACACCTGAAACGTCACGGCCGCCGCAGCCGCCGCCGTGCCCCGCGCCAGCACCCACTTATACACGGTCTTGCCGTCGATTTCCTGCCGGCCTTCGACCAGCAGGCCCTTGCCACCCTCCACCGGCCAGGCCTCGCGCCGCAGCAGCGTGAAGCCGTCCGGCTCACGTTGGGGATCGCGAAGATCCCTTTCAACGCCGGCATACATTTCGGGCGGCATTTCCACCAGCATGATGGCGGATTCGCGCGCCTCGTCCTCGAAACCGGGAAAGCGCTGCGACAGCGCCATGTCAGCCGGCGGCACGACGCCGATGCCGATGCCCTGCGGAAACACGCGTTCCCGCACCTCCTGCGCCATCGCCGGAGCGGAGGCGAACACGGAGCCCGACACGACGCCCGCGCCGCAAAGGAGCGCCAGCGCCAGCAAGCCCGCAGCGCTCAGGCCCGTTCTTCCTGTCGTCTTCATATGCGCCCCCTTTTCGCGCTCCGATGAACGAGGCGCATCGGCCTTCGACATCACGCGCCCAGAACGGCCTTCGACTCCACCGTGCTGTCCGCCTTGAGATGATAGACCAGCGGCACGCCGGTGGCGAGTTCCACGGTCGGGATGGTTTCCGGCGTCAGCCTGTCGAGCACCATCAGCAGCGCGCGCAGCGAATTGCCATGCGCCGCGACAAGCACGTTCTCGCCGCGCAGCACCGCCGGCAGGATGTTCCGGATGTAATAGGGCAGCACGCGCGCCGCCGTATCCTTCAGGCTTTCGCCGCCGGGCGGCGGCACGTCATACGAGCGGCGCCAGACATGCACCTGCTCCTCGCCCCAGCGCGCGCGCGCATCATCCTTGTTGAGTCCCGAGAGATCGCCGTAGTCGCGCTCGTTCAGCGCCAGATCGCGCGTGACCGGCAGATCGGCCTGCCCGAGTTCCTCCTGGATCAGCGCCAGGGTATGCTGGGCGCGCAGGAGATCGGACGTGAACGCGCGATCGAAGGCGATGCCCTGTTCCTTCAGCCGCTTGCCGGCCGCGCGCGCCTCGGCGACGCCCGCTTCGGTCAGATCGGGATCTTTCCATCCCGTAAACAGATTTTTCAGGTTCCACTCACTCTGACCGTGACGGACGAGGACAAGAAGGCGCGACATCAGCAATCTCCCCAGCAGACAGGAATCGAAAACACGACAAGCCTTATCATATATCTGCAATGCCGAGGACATCGGCCATCGTATAAAGTCCCGGCGGGCGCCCCTTGCCCCAGAGCGCGGCCCGCACCGCGCCGCGCGCGAAGATACCCCTGTCCTCGGCCCTGTGCGACAGCTCGATGCGCTCACCGGCGCCGGCAAAGACGACGCTGTGTTCGCCCACCACCGTGCCGCCGCGCAGCGCGGCGAAACCGATCTCGCCGGGCACGCGCGGGCCGGTATGTCCGTCGCGCACGCGCCGGCCGTGCGTATCGAGCGCCACGCCGCGCCCGGCCGCCGCCGCCTCCCCGAGCAGCAAGGCCGTGCCGGACGGCGCGTCGACCTTTTGCCGGTGGTGCATTTCGAGTATCTCGATGTCGAAATCTTCATCGAGCGTCGCGGCGACGCGCCGCACCAGCGCGGCGAGCAGGTTGACGCCGAGGCTCATGTTGCCGGAGCGCACGATAACCGTCTCGTGCGCGGCCGCGTCGATCGCGGCGAGTTCCTCCGGCGAAAAGCCCGTGGTGCCGATGACATGCACCAGCCCGGCCCGCGCCGCCTCCCGTGCGAAAGCCACCGACGCCTGCGGCGAGGTGAAATCGAGCACGCCGTCCGCGCCGGCGAACGCGGCCGGCACATCGTCCGTAAGACTTATCCCGCAATGGCCGACGCCGGCGAGTTCGCCGGCATCCTGCCCCAGCCCCGCCGCGCCGGAAGGCCCGACGGCGGCGGCCAGCGTCACGCCCTTCGCTTCGAAGATCGCGCGCACGAGCGCGCGGCCCATGCGCCCGCCCGCCCCGACCACGACAAGCCGCAAATCGCCCATCGGTTCACTCCCGCAGTCGACAAGATCAGTCAACGCCCTCGACCACGACGAACTCGGCGACGCCGGCGCCCTCGCGTTCCTTCTTCGCCGCCTGATAATCGTCCGAATGGTAGTAATCGCGCGCCTTCTCGAAGCTGTCGAATTCGAGCACGACATTGCGCTCGCGCTCCTCGCCCTCAAGAATTTCGAAGCGGCCGCCGCGCGCCAGCGGCTTCGCGCCGTGCTTCTGGCTCGCCGCCGCGGCGAGCTTGGCGTAAACGGCGAACTGCGCCGGATCGGTCACCCTGATGCGTGCGATGAGATAGCCCTTGGCCATTGTTTTCTCCCTTTGCCGCCCGCCCCCGACAGCGGCCGGGAGACGCGGCGGCCGTTACGATGCAGGCGACGGCGCGTCAGTGGCGGCCTGGACGATGTCGTCGACGATCGCGACCGCCGCGCGGCGCGGATCCGCCGCCGCCGTCACCGGACGGCCGACGACAAGATAATCCGCCCCCGCCCGGATCGCGTCGGCCGGCGTCACGATACGCTTCTGGTCGTCGGCGTCGGCGCCCGCCGGGCGAATGCCGGGCGTCACCAGCAGCAGATCGGGGCCGAGAAGCGCCCGCAGTTGCGCCGCCTCCGCGGCCGACAGGATGATGCCGTCGGCGCCGGCGGCGAGCGTCTGCCGTGCGCGTCTTTCGACCATCTCGTTCACCCCGGCGATATAGCCGGCAGCCGCGAGATCGCTATTGTCGTAGGAAGTCATCACCGTGACGCCGAGAATCTTCAGCGGCGTCCCCGTCCGGCCGGCAACCGCGGCGGCAAGCGTCTGCGGATAGGCGTGGACGGTAAGGAACGTCGCGCCGAGACGCGCCACCTGCGCCGTGGCCCGCTCCACCGTCGTTGCAATGTCGTGCAACTTGAGATCGAGGAAGACCTGCTTGCCTTCGCCGACCAGCCGACGGGCAAGGTCCAGCCCGCCGCCGTAGACGATTTCCATGCCGAGCTTGTAGAACGACACGCTGTCGCCCAGTTCCGTGACGAGCGCGCGCGCGCGCTCGACATCAGGCACGTCGAGAGCGACGATGAGCCTGCTGCGCGGATCAATGGCCACGGCGATAGACCCAGACGCGTGCCGGCGGCAGGTTCCACCACACGCGGCCGGAAGGCTTCGCGGTGTAGTTGCCGCCGTCCTTCGGGATGGGCGGCACGACGGCATAAGTGAACTGGATGAACGGCGCACCGGGATGCATCAGGGAAAACGCATCCTCAAGCAGCCCCTCCCGCTGCGGCAGCGGCTTGGTAAACAGCGGCAAGCTGGACACGACGCCCGCCGCGGGAGCGCGCACGACGCCGCGCAGCGTCTCGCCGAGACCGTAGGCATCGCCCTGAATGACGTTGACGCCCGGAAAGCGCTGCCGCAGCAGCGCGCAGAAATCAGGATTGAACTCCACCAGCACCAGCCGTTCAGGCGCGATGCCACGCCGCAGCAGCGCCTCGGTCACAGGCCCGGTGCCCGGCCCCAGTTCGACCACCATGCCCGAGAGCGCGGGATCGACGTAGCCCGCCATCGTGCGCGCCAGCGCCCGCCCGGAAGGCTTGACGGCGCCCGTGACGAGCGGATGCTCGACCCACGATTTCAGGAACCGGGCGTCGTCGCCAATGCCCTGCTGCCGGTCGCGCCCGTTCGCGAACGAAATGCCGGATGCGGTCTTCTGCACGGCGGATTTGGGAGAAAGCGGATGGTCGGGAATGGGTTGCTCAGACACGGGTGTGACTTTCCTCACGTGTGGAGGTTACTCGGGCGCACCCGCATGGATACACCCTTCCGCCTTGAAGTTGCATTCTACCGATTCGAAATCCAACAAAAACAGCCGCAAATAACGGCATTTTTGCAGCCGTCACGGCCGTTTTTTTACGGATTCGTCATGAGGCGCCGCCCAACCCTTCGAAAAAATCCTTCACCCGCGCGAGAAAACCGGCGCTTTCGGGATGCGTATCGCGGGAGGATTCCTTGTCGAACTCGGCCAGCAATTCCCTCTGGCGACGCGTCAGGTTCTGGGGGGTCTCGACGACGACCTGGATGTAGAGATCGCCGAAATCGCGCGAGCGCAGCACGGGCATGCCCTTGCTGCGCAGACGGAACTGCTTGCCCGTCTGCGTGCCCTCGGGCACCTGCACGCGCACTTCCTGCCCGCCGAGCGTCGGCACGTCCAGCGCGCCGCCGAGCGCCGCCGTCACCATGGAGATCGGCACCCGGCAGAACAGGTCCGCCCCGTCGCGCTGGTAGAGCTCGTGCGGGCGCACGGACAGGAAGATGTAAAGGTCTCCCGGCGGTCCGCCGCGCAGGCCCGCCTCGCCCTCGCCGGTCAGACGGATACGCGTGCCGTCCTCGACGCCGGGCGGAATGTTGACGGAAAGGGAACGGGTGCGCGTGACCCGGCCGGTGCCGGAGCAAACGCCGCAGGGATCCTCGATGATCTGGCCCCGCCCCTGGCAGGTGGGGCAGGTGCGCTCGATGGCGAAGAAGCCCTGCTGGGCGCGCACGCGGCCCGCGCCGCCGCAGGTCGGGCACTGGCGCGGCTTCGAGCCGGGCTTCGCGCCGGAGCCGCCGCATGCCTCGCACACGATGGAGGACGGCACCTCGATGGTTTCCTCCTTGCCGGAGAAAGCATCCTCAAGCGATATCTCGAGGTTGTAGCGCATGTCCGCGCCACGCTCCCGCCCGCCCGCGCCGCGCTGCCGCGCGCCGCGCGTGTCGCCGAAGAACGTGTCGAAGATATCCGTCATGAAATCGGAAAAATCATTGCCGAAGCCGGGCCCGCCCGGCCCTGCGCCCTGTTCGAAGGCCGCATGGCCGAAACGATCGTAGGCGCCGCGCTTCTGCGGATCCTTCAGGATCTCATAGGCTTCGTTGATTTCCTTGAATTGCGCTTCCGCTTGCACATCACCCGGATTCCGGTCGGGATGACACTGCATGGCCAGTTTGCGAAAAGCCGCCTTGATTTCCGCGTCTCCCGCGCCGCGCGAAAGTCCGAGCGCCTCGTAATAGTCCCGTTTGGCCATCAGTTCCCGCCTTCGATGACCGAACCCTGCCGTTTCGTCGGTCCTGCCCGCCCCGACGAATCAGGGATCTCCTGCAAATCACGTTATCGACAACACGAATGGACGACCGGCCCGGCGCTGCCGCCGGGCCGGTCGTCGCGATCAGGCGCGCTTCTTCTTGTCGTCGTCGACTTCCTGGAAATCGGCGTCGATCACTTCCTCGCCGGCCTGGGCGCCCGCGCCCGTCTCGGCCTGTTCGGCACCGGCGGCGCCGTCGGTCTGGCCCGCCTTGTAGATGGCCTCGCCAAGCTTCAGCGACGCCTGCATCAGGTCGTTGGTGCGCGCCTTGATCGCCTCGGCGTCCTCGCCCTCCACCGCCTTGCGCAGATCGGCGATCGCCGTCTCGATGGCCGTCTTTTCGGCGGCCCCCACCTTGTCGCCGTACTCCTCAAGCGACTTCTGCGTGGAATGGATCAGGCCCTCGGCCTGATTCTTCGCCTCGACCAGATCGCGGCGCTTCTTGTCTTCGGCGGCATGCGCCTCCGCGTCCTTGACCATCTTGTCGATGTCGGCGTCGGACAGGCCGCCCGAAGCCTGGATGCGGATGGTCTGCTCCTTGTTCGTCGCCTTGTCCTTGGCCGACACGTTGACGATGCCGTTGGCGTCGATGTCGAAGGTCACTTCCACCTGCGGCACGCCGCGCGGCGCCGGCGGAATGCCGATCAGGTCGAACTGGCCGAGCAGCTTGTTGTCCGCCGCCATCTCACGCTCGCCCTGGAATACGCGGATGGTGACGGCCGTCTGGTTGTCGTCGGCCGTGGAGAACACCTGGCTCTTCTTGGTCGGGATCGTCGTGTTACGGTCGATCAGGCGCGTGAACACGCCGCCCAGCGTCTCGATACCGAGCGACAGCGGCGTCACGTCGAGCAGCAGCACGTCCTTGACGTCGCCCTGCAACACGCCCGCCTGCACGGCCGCGCCGATGGCGACGACCTCGTCGGGATTGACGCCCTTGTGCGGCTCCTTGCCGAAGAACTGCTTGACGATCTCCTGCACCTTGGGCATGCGCGTCATGCCGCCGACGAGCACCACCTCGTCGATGGCGCCGGCCGCGAGGCCCGCATCCTTGAGCGCCTTGCGGCACGGCTCGATGGTGCGCTCGATGAGATCCTCGACGAGCTGCTCGAACTTGGCGCGCGAGAGCTTGATCGCCAAGTGCTTCGGCCCGGAGGCGTCAGCCGTGATGTAGGGCAGGTTGATTTCCGTCTGCGCCGCCGAGGACAGCTCGATCTTGGCCTTCTCCGCCGCTTCCTTCAGGCGCTGGAGGGCGAGCTTGTCCTTGCGCAGGTCGATGCCCTGCTCGCGCCTGAATTCGTCCGCCAGATATTCCAGCAGGCGGTTGTCGAAGTCCTCGCCGCCGAGGAACGTATCGCCGTTCGTCGACTTCACCTCGAACACGCCGTCGCCGATTTCGAGAATCGACACGTCGAACGTGCCGCCGCCCAGGTCATAGACCGCGATGGTGCCGGAGGATTTCTTGTCGAGGCCGTAGGCGAGCGCCGCCGCCGTGGGCTCGTTGATGATGCGCAGCACCTCCAGCCCGGCGATCTTGCCGGCGTCCTTGGTGGCCTGGCGCTGGGCGTCGTTGAAATACGCGGGGACGGTGATCACCGCCTGCGTGACGGGCTGGCCGAGATGCGCTTCCGCCGTCTCCTTCATCTTCTGGAGCACGAAGGCGGAAATCTGCGACGGCGAGTAATCCTTGCCGTCCGCCTGCACCCAGGCGTCGCCGCTGCCGGCGCGAATGATCTTGTAGGGAACGAGATCGATGTCCTTCTGCGTCAGCGGATCGTCGTATGCACGGCCGATCAGGCGCTTGATGGCGAAGAACGTGCGCTCGGGATTCGTCACCGCCTGGCGCTTGGCCGGCTGGCCGACGAGGCGCTCGCCGTCGTCCGTGAAGGCGACGATGGAAGGCGTCGTCCGCGCGCCTTCCGCGTTTTCGATGACCTTCGGCGTTGTCCCGTCCATGACGGCGACACAGGAATTGGTAGTGCCGAGGTCGATACCGATAACCTTACCCATGGAGATCCCTCAACTTTCAAGCAGACCGCCCACCCGGACCCCGCAGCGATCCGGCCAATGGCTTGACTGAAACCGAACAACCGGCGCGCCCGCGAGGAGCCCGCCGACGCTATGCCTTGCATCGGTGGCGTATATAGAACCGCCCCGACCGGCCCGCAAGTCCGAACCTGTCGCTGCGAATCCGCCGCCCGCCGCGATGGTGGCGCCGCGTCTGTCAGTTCAGGTGGTTCCTTTCCGATCGCTTCGCAAGTGTCCGATGCACTTGCCGCCAAAACATTTTTCGCCCGGCCCGCCTCGCAAGCGCAAACGTTAGCCTAGCGTTTATGGAAGGCTGATAAACTGCCCGGACCTGTTGCGCAAGCTCTGGCATATCGAACCGGAAGATGCGCGCCGTTCCTCGGGACAAGTTTGATGCGAAAACAAACAGCCGAAGCAAGATTCCGGTTCGGATCGAATACACTTTTCTCTGGAGCGCATTCGGTTCAAGCGGAATCGTTTGAACCGAATGCGCTCATTCTGGAGCACTTTCAAGCGGAGCGGATGCCGCTTTTCGTAAAGAAAACATGTTAAATCAAAAAGATAGAGTATTTTTGCGCTTCAACGAAACGTAGGAATTCTCTTGTGGGGGCCGTATGATCGCAGTCTCAATCATCGCAAGGACATCCATCCTGCTGGCGCTGGCGGCTGGCGCCATCTCCGGCGCGCGAGCGCAAACGGCGGGTCCGCTCGTGCTGCCTGGCGCGGTCGGCCGGCCTGCGGAGGAGGCACCGCGTCAACCCGCGAGACCGGTGCAGCGCGTGCCTTCTCCCGCTTCCGATGCACCGGCCGGCGCGCAGCCGGCCGCCCCGCGCGCCGCCAAACCCGCCGCCAAACCCGTGGCCCCCCTTCCCGAAAAGATATTCGGGCAGGATTTCCGCCGCCACGGCAAGCCGCCGCACGAGGGCGGCCGGCTGATCGTCACCGCGCGGCAGCCGGATGTTCCGGGCCTGCAACTCCATGTCTTCGGACATCTGATTTCCGACCGCACGACGCAATGCGCCATCGAACTGGGCGCCGATGAGCCGGTGCCGATGCTGCGCATCGAGGAACCCTACAGCCAATCGCGCTATCGGCTGCAATCGCCCGTCTGTCCGCTTGTGGTGGAGTTCCTGCCCCATTCGGTGCGCGTCTCGCTGCCCGATGGCGAATGCGCCTTTCCGCAAGCCGATTGCCGGCTGGAGCCGGAAGGGCTGTGGGGGCCGGACGGCGACGAACTCATCGGCCGCACCCCCACCATCGAGCGCCAGCGCGGCAGGGCCGACCGCGAGATGCGCGAGGTTTCGCGCAAGCTCCTGCGGCGTCTCTCCGGCGCGGAGCAGCGCGAGGCGGCGGCCGAACAGGCCGCGTTCTCATCGGAACGGACGATGATCTGCCGCGATTACAGCCAGGAAGAGAAACACGGCTTCTGCGCCGCGGAGCTGACGGCGGCGCGCGTGGAGCGACTCGACAACCGCTACGCGCTCACGCCGGAACGCACGACGCGCGGCCGCTGACGTCTTCCTCACCGGCGGGGAGCCGAAGGCGCGACGACGGGCGGGGGCAGCGACGGGAACTGTTGCTGCCGCAATTGCTGGTCGCGCATCTGATTGAGACGGAACTGCAATTGCTGGTCGCGCTGCTGCGTGTCGAGCTGCTGCCGCAGGTCGCGATCGGTATTTTCCATTTGCCGCTGCTGGCGCGTCTGCTGCGCGCCGGCCCCGCTTGCCGCGAGCAAACCGACGGCCACGACGGCGAGCGCCCCGAGGCGGCCCGTTTTACGTTGACGCGCGCGCTTCGCCCGATTACCCGTTGCGCCCATGGCGGCGAACTCCTTCGACAAACGCTTTCCCCAGCGCCTATATTACATATAGGCTGCTGCGCGGCCATGCGCGATCCTTTTCGCGCCGCCGTCATGCCCAGAGACGAAGATTGCGCCGCCCGCCCGAGCGCGGGCCGGCCCCGAAGGTTGAACGCACGTCCGTGAACGATCCGCACTCCGACAAACCAGCCCCCGCCCCCGTTCTGTCGCTCAGCGAACGGGCGAGACGCGCCGCGCGGCCGCAGGCCGGTTCCTATCTCGCCGGTCTGAACGCCGAACAGCGGCGCGCCGTCGAGACGCTCGAAGGGCCGCTGCTCGTGCTCGCGGGCGCGGGCACCGGCAAGACGCGCGTGCTCACCACCCGCATCGCGCATCTCATCGCGACAGGCAGCGCCTTTCCCTCGCAGATTCTCGCCGTCACCTTCACCAACAAGGCGGCGCGGGAAATGAAGGACCGCATCGCCGCTCTCGTCGGCCCGGAGGCGGAGGGCATGCCATGGCTCGGCACCTTCCACGCCATCGGTACGAAGATCCTGCGCCGTCATGCCGAACTCGTCGGCCTGAAAAGCGACTTCACCATTCTCGACACCGACGACCAGATCCGTCTGCTGAAACAGATCGTCCGGGCCGAGAACATCGACGACAAGCGCTGGCCTGCCCGCCAGCTCGCCGCCCTCATCGATGGGTGGAAGAACCGCGCGCTCACGCCCGACAAGGTTTCCGCCGGCGAGGCGCAGGGCTTCGCGGGCGGGCGGGGCGCCGCGCTTTACAAGCTCTATCAGGAGCGCCTCAAGGTGCTCAACGCCGTCGATTTCGGCGATCTGCTGGTCGAGAGCATCCGCCTGTTCCGCGAGAACCCGGACGTGCTGGCCCGCTACCACGAACGCTTCCGCTACATCCTCGTCGACGAGTATCAGGACACCAACGTCGCGCAATACCTGTGGCTGCGCCTGCTGGCGCAAGGACGACCCAGCGGACGGCAGAACCTGTGCTGCGTCGGCGACGACGACCAGTCGATCTACGGCTGGCGCGGGGCGGAGGTCGACAACATCCTGCGCTTCGAGCACGATTTTCCGGGAGCCGCCGTCGTGCGGCTGGAACGCAACTACCGCTCCACGGCGCACATTCTCGGCGCCGCCTCGCATCTTATCGCCCATAACGAGGATCGGCTCGGCAAGACGCTCCACACCGAGGACGCCGCCGGCGAGCGGGTGACGATCACCGGCGCGTGGGATTCGGAGGAGGAAGCGCGCCAGATCGGGCAGGCCATCGAGACGATGCAGGCGGAAGGCCGCCGCCTGTCGCAGGTCGCCGTGCTGGTGCGCATTTCCGCCCAGATGCGCGAAATCGAGGACCGCTTCGTGCAGCTCGGCCTGCCCTATCGCGTCATCGGCGGGCCGCGCTTCTACGAACGGCTCGAAATCCGCGACGCGCTGGCCTATTTCCGCTGCGTCGTCTCGCAGGCCGACGACCTCGCCTTCGAGCGCATCTTCAACACGCCCAAGCGCGGGCTCGGCGACGCCACCCTGCAAACCCTGCACGCCTATGCGCGCCATGCCGGCGTGCCGCTGATGCACGCGGTGCGCGCGCTCGTCGAGACCGAGGAACTGAAGCCCCGCCAGCGCACCGTGCTGCGCGAGCTCATCGGCGCCTTCGACCGCTGGTCGCGGCAACTGGAAAACACGGCGCACACGGAACTGGCCGAGACCGTGCTCGACGAATCGGGCTACACGGCCATGTGGCAGAACGACCGCTCGCCGGAGGCGGCGGGGCGGCTCGACAACCTCAAGGAACTCATCCGCACGCTGGAGGAGTTTCCCGACCTGCCCGCCTTTCTGGAACACGTCTCGCTGGTCATGGACGCCGCCGGCGACGACACCAACGAGCGCGTCTCCATCATGACGCTTCATGCCGCCAAGGGGCTCGAATTCGACACCGTCTTTCTGCCCGGCTGGGAGGAGGGGCTGTTCCCCAACCAGCGCGCGCTCGACGAGCAGGGCCGCGCCGGGCTGGAGGAGGAGCGCCGCCTCGCCTATGTCGGCATCACGCGGGCGCGCAAGTCGGCACGCATCATGTTCGCCTCGAATCGCCGCATTCATGGCCTGTGGAACGCGACCGCGCCGTCGCGCTTCATCGACGAACTGCCCGAGGCCCATGTGGAAGTAACGGAGGCGCCGGCCGCCTTCTCGCAGGGCGGCTCTTTCGGCGGCTACGCCCGCAGCCGGTTCGATCAGGGCGGCCGATCCTTCGGCTCCACCTACGACACGCCCGGCTGGGCCCGCGCGCGCCAGAACAATCCGTCCGGCTTCGCGCCGTCCGGCGGACGCGGCGGCCAGAGTAGCGGCGGCTTCGGCCGCGTCATCGAAGGCGAGATCGTGGCGCGCGCCGCCGCCGCCTCATCCTTCAAGATCGGCGACCGCGTGTTTCACCAGAAGTTCGGCCCCGGCAGCGTGGCGTCGGTCGACGGCAACAAGCTCGCCATCGATTTCGACAAGGCCGGACGCAAGACCGTGGTCGACAGTTTCGTCAAACCCGCGTAAGCGGGACCGCCGATCCGATGTGAGAAGACCGATATGCCGATGTACGAGGGCCTGTTGCCGCCCAACCCCACCCACGTCCTGCGCTTCGATACGAACGAGAACGCCGCCCTGTCCATGACGGCGCTGCTGGGCGAGATGTTCGACCCGACGGAGACGGCCGTCGCCGCCTTCGAGACGGATGACGGCCGGTGGCATGTCGAGGCCTATTTCGCCCATGCCCCGGACGAGGAAGCCGTGCGCGGCCTGCTGCGGCTCGTGATCGGCGCCGACGCCGAGGCGGTGACATTTTCCGCCATCGGAGAGCGCGATTGGGTGAAGGCCAGCCTCGACGGGCTGAAGCCCGTGCGCGCCGGCCGCTTCCTCGTGCATGGCAGCCATGACCGCGACGCGGTGAAGGCGAACGACATCGCCATCGAGATCGACGCCGCGCTCGCCTTCGGCACCGGCCATCACGGCACGACGCTCGGCTGTCTGCTGGCGCTGGTCGACGAGTTGCGCCGCCGCCGCCCGCACCGCATTCTCGATGTCGGCACCGGCACCGGCATTCTGGCGCTGGCCGCCGCGCGCGCCGTGCGCCGCACGGTCGTCGCCGGCGACATCGATCCCGTGGCGGTGGCGGTGGCGAAGGCCAACGCGCGCCTCAACGGCGCGGGCGACCTCATCCGCTATTATGCCGCTCCCGGCACGCGCCATGCGCTTGCCGACAGGGCGCGTCGGTTCGATCTCGTCTTCGCCAATATTCTGGCGAAGCCCCTGCGCCAGCTCGCGCCCGCCATCGCCCGCGTGCTGACGACACGGGGCACGCTCATCCTCTCCGGCCTTTTGCCGCGCGACGTGCCGGGCGTGCTCAGCGCCTATGCCGCGCAGGGCCTGCGCCTGAAGAAGCGCACCGACCGCGAGGGATGGTCGACGCTGGTGCTCGCCCGCGGCGGCATCGCGCCGCGGCCGCGGTGAGCAAGGGTGGCGGAAGCGCCGCCATATTCGTCGCACCGATTGACATGAGAGACATTCGCGCTATACTGCGCCAATAGTTTGATATGCTTTATGGTTATGTATTGTTCGTTTTTTCGATTAATTGTGAAAGGTTATATTGATGGTAGATCTTGGCTCGTCCGTTTCTGCCGCAGGAAGTGGCGCTTCCTCAGCTGCAACCTCGTACAACCCCGTTGCCGATCAGGTTGACGCCGATTTGGAGGACGTGGATGTTCTTTATCGGGTCGTCGCGGCCCTTGACGACGCCGACTGCATTCGCTCGCTCGAGGAAATGGCGACAAGAACGGATGCCGTCGGCGAGAAGGCAAGGAATGCTCTTTGTCGCCTCTCGGCCTCCGACAAGCCTAACGCCAAGAATATTCATACGCACACCATCATTGCGCAGCAAACGGATGCTCTTTGTCAGCGTGCGGCTACCGGCGACGCCGACTGCATTCGCACCCTCGCCGCGGTCGCGACGAGAACGGATGCCATCGGCGAACGGGCTGCGAATACCTTGTTCAGGCTGTTCTCGGGCGCGCATGAGGTTGACGAGACGGTTGGCAAGACAATCGCCGATACAATCGCGGCACAATGCAAGGAAGAGTTCAAGGAGCGCTTCTCGCAGGGAGGTATTCCGAACAACCTCAACCCCAAGTTCGTCTACATGGCGGGAGCGGCCATAAGTCGGACAGATAATTCAGATCTTCACGGGGCCGCGACTGATGCCATAAAGCGGGAGAATGCACTCGGCAGCGCGCTGGATTCGCGTGATGAAGACCCGTGGGACAGGGGAAAGTTTCTGACCGGGGAAGAAGTGGATGCCGGCCTCGAGGCAGTCAGGCGGCAGGCTACGGCGCAGGGAAAGGACATTCTCATCCTGGATGCTGCCGTAGGCACCCTTGCTCTCCAAGTTCCTGAAGCGCTGACGGAAGAGCAACGGAGGGCTTCCATACTGTTCATTCCCTTTCAGATCAACCCTGCCGATCCCGACAACGGTCACTGGCAAAGTCTTGTTATCTACACAGATGCTGATGACGGTAAAAGAAAAGCCGTTCTCTTCGACTCGGACCGACGTACAGGCGGGACATCTTATACGAATCAAAACCTAGACAGATTGCTGGCGCTTGCCGGGGTAGACGAAGGGGAGTTTTCCCGCGTTGAGAGATCCCTGCAAGAGGGCGGCGCCCCCAACGCCTGCGGCGCTTATACGGTAGAAGCGGCCAGGCTTGCGGTTTCGGCTGCCAATCCGAAAACTGCATTGGAGACGTTCGCTGAAGGCCTTGAGGAGCAGAGAGAGGCTCAGGCCATTTTCAACCTCGGCGCACGCCGCCAGCTTCACGGTCATGTGCTCGACCAACAACGGGAAAAACTTGGCCCCGCCGCAGAGCCTGCGGGATTCTCCGACAGGCTCGCCCTGTCGCCCGAATTCCTGATGGTAGAGGAAATCGCCGAAAACGCGGAAAGATTTGCCACGCCTGCCGACAACCTTGCCCCCCTGCCACAGGGAGCCTTGGCGACGGCAGCAGCAACGGAAAGTACAGAGACACTGGAAGAGCCTGCGCCGCCGGAACTCCCGCAAACTGATCGTGCGGAAGAGCCCCAAAGAAACGCGGAAGCTTCAGGATGGAGCGCGGTATGGCGTTCGATCTCGTCTTTTTTCTCTCCCGTGTCCACTCCTGTGGCTTCCTTCTTCTCTTCCGTATTCTCCCGGATTTCCGCGCGCTGGCCGTGGTGAAGCTCACGCCCGTTGCTTGACCACCGCATCGAGCGCCTGCAACTGCCGCAGCAGCGGCTCAAGCTGGCCAAGCGGCACCATGTTCGGCCCGTCCGATGGTGCCGCATCCGGGTTCTCGTGGGTTTCGATGAACACGCCGGCGACGCCGACCGCGACCGCCGCGCGCGCCAGCACCGGCACGAAGCGCCGCTCGCCACCGGACGACGCGCCCTGCCCGCCCGGCTGCTGCACGGAATGGGTGGCGTCGAAAATCACCGGCGCGCCCGTCGTCTCCGCCATGATCGGCAGCGAACGCATGTCGCTGACCAGCGTGTTGTAACCGAAGGAAACGCCCCGCTCCGTCACCAGCACGTTCGGGTTGCCGCTTTGCGTGATCTTGGCGGCGACGTGGCGCATGTCCCACGGTGCGAGGAACTGGCCTTTTTTTACGTTCACCGCCCGCCCGGTTTGCGCTGCGGCGACCAGCAGATCCGTCTGCCGGCAGAGGAAGGCCGGAATCTGGAGCACGTCCGCCGCTTCCGCCACCGGCGCGCATTGCTCCGGCAGATGCACGTCGGTGAGCACCGGCAGGCCGAGCCGCTCGCGGATCTCGGCGAAGATCGGCAGCGCCTGCCGCAAGCCCACGCCGCGCGCCGCGCCGATCGAGGTGCGGTTGGCCTTGTCGAACGAGGTCTTGAACACGAGCCCGATGCCGAGCCGGCCGGCGATTTCCTTGAGCGCGGCGGCCATTTCGAGCGCATGGTCGCGGCTTTCGAGCTGGCACGGCCCCGCGATCAGCGCCAACGGCAAATCGTTGCCGAAACGCACCCCTCCGCCCACGGCCACCACCGCCTGTTCCACCCGCGCTTGCGTCTCGCTCAATGTCCCGCTCCCCGGTTCGTCAGATCGTCATGCACGCCGAATTGGCGATGCCGGCCGTCAGCGACACCGCGCCGAGAAAGGTCGCCGCCCCGATCTCGCCGTCCGCGATGCGGCGGGTCAGATCGGGAATGACGACCCGCGCGAAGAAATAGGCCAGGATTTGCACCACGATGGCGATCAGCCCCCACACGACCAGATCGACCACCGTGCCCGTGTTGACAACGGCGCTCGACAGCGGCAACGCGAACCCGATCAGGCTGAGGCCGAGCGACAGCGCCGCCGAGACGACATTGCGCCGGATCAGTGCGAATTCGTTGTGGGCCGTGGCGAACGTATATATCAGCAGGTACAGCCCGACGAGAAACGTCGCGATGATGAAATCGATCAGAAAATCGATGAACTGCCCGAATGTCGTCTCCATCGCTGCAAATCCCTTCGCTTGCGGATATCCGAACACCATAATACCGACGCTCCCGGTCTCCGACCGAAGGCACGGGTTTCGTTACACCAGCCGGCTTTGCTTCAGCGCCGCCGCGACGAAGCTGCTGAACAGCGGATGCGGCGCGAAGGGGCGCGACTTCAGCTCCGGGTGGAACTGGACGCCGACGAACCACGGATGATCCGTGCGCTCGACGATTTCCGGCAGCAGCCCGTCCGGCGACACGCCCGAGAAGCGCAGACCCGCCGCCTCCAGTCTCTCGCGATAAGTCATGTTGACTTCGTAGCGATGACGGTGACGCTCGGAAATGCCGGTCGCGCCGTAGATCCGCGCCACGCGGCTGTCGGGCGCGAGTTCCGCCCGATAGGCGCCCAGCCGCATCGTGCCGCCGAGATCGCCCCCCGCCCGGCGCAACTCGCGCTCGTTGCCCCGCGCCCATTCCGTCAGCAGGCCGACGACGGGCTCGCGCGTCGGCCCGAACTCGGTGGAACTGGCTTCCGCGATGCCGGCCAGCGAACGCGCCGCCTCGATGACCGCCATCTGCATGCCGAAGCAGATGCCGAGATAGGGCACGTTATGTTCGCGCGCGAAGGTGACGGCCTTGATCTTGCCCTCCGCGCCGCGCAGCCCGAAACCGCCGGGCACGAGAATGCCGTTGACGTGCTCCAGAAACGGTGTGGGGTCCTCGCGCTCGAAGATCTCGCTTTCGATCCAGTCGAGATTGACCTTCACACGGTTGGCGATGCCGCCGTGGATCAACGCCTCGCTGAGCGACTTGTAGGCGTCCTTGAGGCCGGTATACTTGCCGACGATGGCGACCGTCACCTCACCCTCTGGATTCCTGATCCGCTCGGCGATCGCGGTCCAGCGGCCGATGTCGGGCTCCGGCGAGCCCTCCATCCCGAAAGCCGCCAGCACCTCGTTGTCGAGCCCTTCCCGGTGATAGGCGATCGGCACGTCATAGATGAAGGCGGCGTCGCTCGCCTCGATCACGGCGCTTTCGCGCACGTTACAGAACAGCGAAAGCTTGCGTCGCTCCTCGATGGGAATCGGCCTGTCGGTGCGGCACAACAGGATATGCGGCTGGATGCCGATGGAGCGCAATTCCGCGACGGAATGCTGCGTCGGCTTGGTCTTCAGTTCCCCCGCCGCCGGAATGTAGGGCAGCAGCGTCAGGTGCAGGAACACGGCGTGGTTGCGCGGCAGTTCCTGCCCCAACTGGCGAATCGCCTCCAGGAACGGCAGGCTTTCGATATCGCCGACCGTGCCGCCGATCTCCACCAGCACGAAATCCACGTCCTCGTTGCCGGAGAGCACGAAATCCTTGATGGCGTTCGTCACATGCGGGATGACCTGGATGGTTGCGCCCAGATACTCGCCCCGGCGCTCCTTGGTCAGGATGTCGAGATAGATGCGGCCGGTGGTGATGTTGTCGTCACGCGTGCAGGGGCGGCCGGTGAAACGCTCGTAATGGCCGAGGTCGAGATCCGTCTCCGCACCGTCATCCGTCACGAAGACCTCGCCGTGCTGGTAAGGGCTCATCGTGCCGGGATCGACATTGAGATAGGGATCGAGCTTGCGCAGCCGCACGCGATATCCCCGCGCCTGCAACAGAGCGCCGAGCGCGGCGGACGCGAGCCCTTTTCCCAGAGAAGAAACAACCCCGCCTGTAATGAAAACGTAGCGCGCCATGGAGACTCTCATCCCCTCCCGTCAAAAAACCGGCAAGCGTAACATCTTCTCCTGTCACGCCCCATAGCAGCCCGCATTCGACCCGATCATCGGGCGGAAAGCAAGTTGCGGAAAAAACATGGAAAATAGCGCAATCAGCACAGCCGCCCCCGATCAGGCAACAATGCAGACCGCCCTATCATGCATACCGGACGGCATCCAAAGAGAAAGGGCCGGAACCACCGGCCCTCCCGTATCGAGGCTCCCGCTTCCACGGCCAGCCGTCATTCGGCATTGGGAACCTGCGGTCCGGCCGGAACGGCAGGCGCCGGAGCCACGGGCGCGGACGGCGCCTCAAGCTGCTGCAATTGCTGAAGCCGCTGGAAACCGCTGTCGCCGCTCGGGCCGCCCGCCGGCGCGGTGGCGCCGCCCGTTGCGCCGTCGAAGATCGACCGCGGCCCGCTTTCGCGGCCGGCCAGAATTGTCAGGGCAATGCTCGTCACGAAGAACAGCGCCGCCAGCACCGCCGTGGTGCGCGTGAGCACGTTGGCCTGCCCGCGCCCGGTCATGAAGCCCGCGCCTCCGCCGCCCATGCCAAGGCCGCCACCCTCCGAGCGCTGCAACAGCACGACACCGACAAGGGCGAGCACAATAACAAGATGAACGACGATCAGAACGCTTTGCATGTTAAAATCCAGACGGGGCACTTTTCAGCCGTTCGGTTTCCCTGCCCGCGAAGGCCCATGGATGTCCGAACGACGCCCTATAGCAGCTTGCATCCCGTTTGGGCAACAAATAGAATGCAGGTTGCGGAAAAACATAGAAACTGGAGCAACTTGCGCAACAGCTTCCGATTCATGACCTATATGGTCCACTTTAACATAAACATTCCATAGCCGCAAAGGAAGGGGCGCGGGCAATGCCGGCCGCCTCGCCCGATCGCACGTCAGCGGTAATATTCGGCGATGCCGAGAAAATCGGTGGCCTCGAGGCTGGCGCCGCCTACCAGCGCGCCATCGACATCGCTCACCGACAACAGGTCGAAGGCATTGCCGGGCTTGACGGAACCGCCGTAAAGAATGCGAATCGCCTTGCCCGCGTCGCCGTAGCGGTCGACGAGAAACGCGCGGATCGCCGCATGCACTTCCCCCACCTGCGAGGGCGTGGGCGTGAGGCCGGTGCCGATGGCCCAGACAGGTTCATACGCCACCACCAGATCGCCGCCGTCAGCGGTTTCGGGCAGCGAGCCGGCCAGTTGCGTGCGCACGACGTCGAGCGCGTTGCCGCTCTCCCGTTCGGCGCGCGTCTCGCCCACGCAGACGACGGGCGTCAGCAGCGCGCGGCGGGCGGCGAGCGCCTTGGCTTGCACGATCGCATCCGTCTCGCCGTGGTCGGCGCGCCGTTCGGAATGGCCGACGATCACGTAGGTCGCACCGGCGTCGGCGAGTTGTTCCGCCGCGACATCGCCCGTATGCGCGCCGGACGCCGCGGCATGGCAATCCTGCCCGCCGATGGCGACACCCGAGCCCACCGCCACCACGCCGAAGGTGACGGCAAGCGTCGCGGGCGGGCAGACGAGCAGTTCCACCTTCGCGCGCAACGCGGAATCATAGCCCTGAATGATCGCCGCAAAGACCCGCGCCGACATCTTGTTGCCGTTCATCTTCCAGTTACCCGCCACGAGCGGGCGCAGGCGCGCCGATGTCATGCCATCCCTCTTCTACGTTTCCGAAAATACGTTTCTTCCAGCGGCATCAATCGCGAAAACGCCCCAGGACGCAAGCTTTCCGCGTCAATACCCCGGAGCGGGATGCGATCAGGCTGAATCGCCATCCCGCTCTCAGCTCCATATTTTACCGCAACTCGCGTTCAATTCGACGGATCGGCTTGAACGCAAACCGCTTTATAGCATCAGGCCGAAAAGTGTATGCTCTTTTCGGAAAAACGCGATGCGTAAACAAATGGATAGAGCGGCGGAACATTTCCGTTTGAATGTCCGTCGCTCCAATCCGCATCTTATCCGCGAGGATCGCGCGGCGTCGTCCTGTATAGCGAGCCGGCGCTTTATCGCAAGAGCGTCGCGCATATCCACCAGCCGGGGAACCTGCGCCGGAGCGCTCCGCTCGCGGCTGCGGCGAGACTGCGGGTATCGAAAAGGCCGAACACCGTCGCGCCTGAGCCGGACATGCGCGCCAGCCGGCACCCCGGCAGCGCGCGCAGCGCCGCCAGCACCTCGGCGATCACCGGCGCGAGGCGCAACGCCGGCGCTTCGAGATCGTTTCGCGTCGATTCGAGCAGCGTCCACAGCGCCGCCGGCGCGAGCGCGGCGGCAAGCGGCGGATGCGCGTTGCCGGCAAGGCTCTCGCCCGCGCCGAGGCCCAGCGCACGAAAGACATCGGGCGTCGGCACCGCCACGCGCGGATTGACCAGAACGGCACACAAGGGAGGCAGTTCGAGAACCGGGCCGACAGTCTCGCCCGCGCCCGACATCCTGCGCGCCCGCGGATCGAGACACACGGGCACGTCCGATCCGCTCGCACGGGCCGCGGCGATCAGGTCGGGATCGTCGGGCGCAATGCCGTTGAGACGGGCCAGAAGACGCAGCGCCGCCGCCGCGTCGGACGATCCGCCGCCGATCCCCGCCGCGACAGGCAGCCGCTTCGTGAGATGAAACGCGCCGACGCGCAACGCCCCGCGCCGCTGTTGCAGCGCGCGGGCGGCCCGCAACACCAGGTTGCCGGCAATGTCGCCGGCCTCGCCCGCCGTCGGACCGTCGACGGACAGGGAAAGCGCGCCGCCGGGCAGCAGACGCAGCGTGTCACCGAAGCCCGAAAACGCCACGAGGCTGTCGAGCACATGAAAACCGTCCTCGCGCCGCCCGAGAACGTGCAGCGTGAGATTCACCTTGGCGGGAGCCCGCGCGACGAGCGCCTCGGAACGCGGCATGCCCGCCACCGATCCGGCCAGCCCGTTCACCTGTCGGGATTCTCGCCGGCGGGATCGCTTTCCACGGGAGCGCTTTCCACGGGAGCGCCATCCTCCGAAGGAGCATCCTCCGCCGGAGGGTTCTCCACCGCAGGCTTGCCGGCAGGGCCGTTCTCGGCCGGCTTCGGGCTCTCTTCCCTGGGAGTGAGTTCCTTGGGAGCCGTTTCCTTGGGAGCGGTTTCCGCAGGGGCCGCTTCCTTGCCGGCCTTCGCCGCCGCCTCCGCCTTGCGCACCTTGTCGTCCTTCGCCGGCGCGGCGGCGTCGGACGTGCTGCCGTGCTTGTCGTCCGGTAGCCCGTTCCTGATCTTGTCGAGGATCCTGGGCAGTTCCTCCGGCTCCGGGTCGAGATCGCGCGCGTGGTTCCACTGGAACACGGCTTCGATGCGCCGGCCCACGCGCCAATAGGCGTCGCCCAGATGATCGTTGATGACGGATTCGGATGGCTTGAGTTCGATGGCGCGCTCCAGCTCCTTCACCGCCTCCTCGTAGCGGCCGAGCTTGTAATAGGCCCAGGCGAGGCTGTCGGCGATGTAGCCGTCGCGCGGCTTCAGCTCGACGGCGCGCTTGAGCATGTCGAACGCCTCGTCGATATTCTGGTTGCGGTCGACCCACGAATAGCCGAGGTAATTGAGCACGAGCGCCCTGTCGCTGCCCATGTTCTCGCCGCCGAGTTCCAGCGCTTTTTTCAGATCGGCCTCGGCCTTCGGCCATTCCTTGGCCCGCTCGTAAGCGACGCCGCGAAAGTAATACAGCATCCAGTGGCTCGAATCGGGGTTGCTCACCTGCTCGATGGCGCGCGTGTAGGTGGCTGCCGATTCCGTGAAGAGCTTGCGCGCCTGCTGGATGCCGCCCAGCGCGGAGAGCACGTCCACGTCGTCGGGCTGGCGCTCGAGCACCTTCTTCAGATAGGCGATCGCGTCGTCATGACGTTCCAGCGCGTTGAGCGCGCCGGCGATCTGGATATCGGCGCTGGTGCGCAGCGGCGATTTTGCCGGCACCTTGTCGAAAGCGTCGATCGCCGCCTCGTGCTGCTTGAGGCGCGTCAACAGGTCGCCGCGCGTCATCGACGCCAGCGCATGGTCGGGGTCGAGATGCAGGGCGAGGTTGAGGTAGATCAGCGCCGCCACCTCGTCGCCCTGCCCGTTGCCCGCGGCGCCGAGACCATAGAGCACCTCCGCCGCGCCCTGCTGGGGCGTGGTGACGAGCGGCGAAAGCTTGCGCCCGGCCGCCAGCTCGCGCAGCGCCTGGCGCACGACGGGATGGCGCGGCAACAGCGAATCGAATTTTTCGTAGACGGCCTTCGCTTCGTCCTGCTTGCCGCGATGCGACAGGATGCGGCCGAAGGCGTCGACCACCCGCAGCGTCGTGCCTTCGGCGCCGTGGGCGGCGCGAAGCCGCTCCTCGCCCTGCCGGGTGCTGCCGAGAAGGGTCGCGATCAGGCCGGCGTGGAAATCGCGGAAAACGTTATAGATGCTTTCGCCGGTGAGATTGTCGACGGTGCCGACCGCTTCGGGAAAGTTCTTCGATCCCGCCCAGCTCCATGCGTTCAGCAGCGTCGCGGTGATGTCCGCCGCCTGCCCGCGCCCGCCCCGGTTGAAGAAACGGCGCGCGGTGACATACTGCTTCTTGCGCAGGGCGTCGACGCCGAGCACGAGTTGCGCCAGCCCGTTGTTGCGGTCGCCGCGCGCGATGTCGCGCGCCAGCGACACGGCCTCCGGCAGCGTGCCGTTGGCCAGGAAGGCGACGAAGCCGCGCTCGCGCAGTTCCGGGTTGCGCGGATCGTTCGCCAGCGCCTCCCGAAAGTAGACCGCCGCCGCGCGGGTGTTGCGCGATGCGCCGGCAATGATCGCGGCGAGAAAATTGCCGTCCAGCGTTTCGGCGGGAACGTAATCCGGCAGAATGTCGTCGATGACGGACGTGCGCGCGAAAGACGGGGCTGCGCCGATCCCCGACAATGCGAACGCGAGCACAGCGAAACGCGCAACGCCTGCAAGGCGCGCGATAGACCTGAAAGCCACCGGCAATTTCCCCGATCGCGAATCCGGCGTGACGCCGATCCGAACACTCCTCGCCAGAATGGACTTTTCCGGCCGCGCGGGCAAGACATCGCCGGGGCAAAGCACGAAATTGTGGTGAGCGCGTCTTTAACGCGGCGCATTCATGCGGGCAGCGGCATCTTTTCCGGCAACGGGCCGCCGTTCGCCCAGTCGAGCAGTTCCACCGTATGCACCACCGGCATGCGCACCCCGGCGAGCGCGGCGCCCTGCCCGATCTGCGTCATGCAGCCGAGGTTGCCGGTGGCGACGATTTGCGCGCCGGTCTTTTCGATATTGCCGACCTTGCGGTCGCGCAGCCTGCCGGCGATTTCCGGTTGCAGCATGTTGTAGGCGCCGGCCGAGCCGCAGCAGATATGCCCTTCCGGCACATCCTTCACGGTGAAGCCCGCCCGCCTGAGCAGGTCCTTCGGCTCATCGCGGATTTGCTGTCCATGCTGCATCGAGCAGGCCGAGTGATAGGCAACCGTCAGTCCTGCGGCCTGCCGCGTCCAGTCGATGTCGAGCGTCGCGAGATATTCCGTGACGTCCTTCGCCAGCGCCGACACCGCGGCCGCCTTGCCGGCCCATTCCGGCTCATCCCGGAACATGAAGCCGTAATCCTTGATCGTGGTGCCACAGCCCGAGGCGGTGACGACGATGGCGTCGAGCTCTCCGGCAGCGATCTCGCGCGTCCATGCATCGATGCTTGCGCGGGCGAGCGCGTGCGCCTGGCCCTCGCGCCCCATGTGATGCACGAGCGCGCCGCAGCAGCCCTCCCCGGCGAGCACGACCTCGACGCCGTTGCGCGTCAGCAACCGCACCGCGGCGGCGTTGATGCCCGGATCGAGCACCGGCTGCGCGCAGCCGCCGAGCAGCGCCACACGGCCTTTTCGCTCTCCTTCGGCCGGGATGACGCGCCGCGCCTGCGCCAGCCTTTGCGCCTGCGCCGCCGGCAGGCGGGCGGGTGCGAGCGCCAGCATGGCCGCGAGCCGCTCGCCGACGCCGGGCAGGCGCGCAATGAGGCCCTTGAGCGGGCGCGCGAGCGCCGCCGCCCGCAAGGCGAGACGGAAACGGTCGCGGTAGGGCAGAACGGCGGCGATCAGCGCGCGCACGAACCTGTCGGCCGGCGGACGCTTCCATGTCGCCTCCACATGCGCGCGGGCATGGTCCACCAGATGCATGTAATGCACGCCCGAGGGGCAGGTCGTCATGCACGACAGGCAGGAGAGGCAACGGTCGAGATGCGTGACCACCGGCGCGCTGGCCGGCTTGCCGCTCTCCAGCATCTCCTTGATCATGTAGATGCGCCCGCGCGGCGAATCCGCCTCGTCGCCGAGCAGCAGATAGGTCGGGCAGGTGGCCGTGCAGAAGCCGCAATGCACGCAGGAGCGCAGGAGTTTTTCGGACTCCCGCATCTGCGGCGTATCGAGCTGTTCCGGGCGGAAATGCGTCTGCATCGTTCAAACTCCTGCGGCCATCAAACGCCTGCCACCATCCGGCCCGGCTCCAGCACGCCGGCGGGATCGAACGCCCGCTTGAGATCGCGGCCGATTCGCGCCAGCGCCGCCGCCTGCGGCTGGAACACCGGCACAGACGCGCGCACCTCGACCGGCGCGCGCACGAGCGTGGCGTGCCCGCCGGCCTGCGCCACCGCCGCGCGGACGACGCTTTCGCCCGCATCGCCGCCGGCAGGCGTCGACAGCCAGACGAGCCCGCCGCTCCAGTCGTAAAAATGGAGTGCCTCGCGCGCCGCCTTCACCGCCGCCACGACATCCGGCCCGCGCGAGGGCGCCGTGGAGATGCGCCACACGGCCCATTCCCCCGGCTCCGCCACCGGCGCGGCGTCGCGCACGCGCGACCACACGAGGCGGCTGTCGTCTTCCTCGATCAGCGAATGACCGCCGAAGCCGGCCAGCCGCCCGCCCAGCGCCTGGGCGCGGTGGCGCACCGAAAACGCCGACCCCTCCAGCCGCAGCAGCGTCAGCGCGGGCTGCTTCCCGCCGCCGTCGCGCCAATCCCGCGGCAGATGCGCCGCCCCGCTCACGCCCCAGGGCGAGCCCATCGCGACGCACAGCGCCTCGACGCCCCGCCTGTCGTCGAGATCCGAAAGCGCCAGCGTGATCTCCGCCTCGGGGGCCGGCAGCACCTTGAACGTCACTTCGAGAAGAAAGCCGAGCGTGCCCCACGATCCCGCCAGCAGCTTCACGAAATCGAGGCCGGTAACGTTCTTCATCACCCGCCCGCCGGATTTCACGCTTTCGCCGCGCCCGTTGACGAAGCGCACACCGATCAGGCTGTCGCGGCAGGCGCCGGCCGCGATCCGGCGGGGACCGGACCAGTTCGCGGCCACGATGCCGCCGATGGTCTGCTCGCCGCCCGCGCCCGTCAGCAGCGCCGGCTCCGGGGGCTCGAACGTCAGCCGCTGCCCGCGCGCGGCCAGCACGCGCGCCACCTCCGAGAGTCGCGTGCCGGCGCGGGCCGATATCACCATCTCCGACGGCTCGTAAAGCGTAATGCCCTGAAGCCCGAGCGACGTGAGGCAATGCGCGGCGCCACCGGACTGGCCGATGCCCGCCTTCGTGCCGCTTCCGGCGAGCGCCAGCGGCGTGCGCGCCGCCTGCGCCTGCCTGATGATATCCGCCGCCTCCGCCTCGGATGCGGGTGCGAAAACCGTCATGCGTTCCCCCGCTGCATGGGTTACGGCCCCGTTATCCGCCCTTCCAGCGGGAAGACCTTGGCCGGGTTGAGCAGCCAGCGCGGATCGAACACCGCCCGCGCCCGCATCTGCTGGTCGAGATCGGTGCGGCTGTACTGATAGGTCATCAGGTCGCGCTTCTCGATGCCGACGCCGTGCTCGCCCGTCAGGCAGCCGCCGGCGTCGACGCACAGTTTCAGGATCTCGGCACCCGCCTTCTCCGCCCGCTCCAGATCGCCGGGCTTCGCCGCGTCATAGAGGATGAGCGGATGCAGGTTGCCGTCGCCGGCGTGAAAAATGTTCGCGACGCCGAGGCCGTTTTCCGCGCAGATTTCGGCGATGCGCCGCAGCACCGGCGAGAGCTGGCCGGTGGGGATGGTGCCGTCCATGCACAGATAATCCGCGATGCGGCCCATCGCGCCGAAAGCCGACTTGCGCCCCTTCCAGATCGCCGCGCTTTCGGCCGCCGAACCGGAAACCCGGATGGCCAGCGGCTCGAACGTGCGCGCGATCGCCTCGATCCGCGCGAGTTCCTCCGCGATCTCCTCTTCCGACCCTTCCACCTCGACGATCAGCATCGCCTCCGCCTCCACGGGATAGCCGGCGCGCGCGAAATCCTCGCAGATGCGGATGGCCGGACCGTCCATGAACTCAAGCGCCACCGGCACGATACCGGCGGCGATGATGGCGGTGACGCAGGCCCCGGCGGTCTCGGACGACGCGAAGCCGATGAGCAGCGGCCGCGCGCCCTCCGCCTGCGGCAGAATGCGCACCGTGGCCTCCGTGACGATGCCGAGTTGCCCCTCCGCGCCGGTGACGAGGCCGAGCAGGTCATAGCCCTCCGCATCGAGGTGATCGCCGCCGATATCGACCACGGTGCCGTCCATCAGCACCAGGCGCACGCCCGTCAGATTGTTGGTGGTGACGCCGTATTTCAGGCAATGCGCGCCGCCGGAGTTCATGGCGATGTTGCCGGCGATGGTGCAGGCGAGCTGGCTCGACGGATCGGGCGCGTAGAAAAAACCTTGCGGCCCCACCGCCTCGCTGACGGCGAGGTTGGTGATGCCGGCCTCCACGCGCGCCGTGCGGTTCACGTAATCCACCGCCAGCACGCGGCGCATCTTCGAGACGCCGATCACCACCGCATCGGGGGCCGGAATCGCGCCCCCCGCCAGCGAGGTGCCCGCCCCGCGCGGCACGACCTTGACGCCCTCGCGGTTGCAATAGGCCATCACCGCCGCGACCTCCTCCGTGGAAGACGGCAGCACGACGGCAAGCGGCACCTGCCGGTAGGCGGCCAGCGCATCGGTCTCGAACGCGCGCCGCTCATCCTCGCTGATGATCAGCGCATCCGGCGCGACGAAGCGGGCAAGATCGGCCCAGATCTCCTCACGGCGCGACAGAATCGCGGGATCGGGTTCAGGAAAGGCAATCGAGGCCATGACAGTTCACCGCTTCCGCGTAGGGCAGACAAGATCGTCGGATTCAAGTCTGGAACGCTTCTACAATGAACAGCGCCCGGCCGCACAAGTCAATGCGCGGCCGGGCAAAGCACCGTTGACAAGAAAAGCGGCTGTCGTTTCAGGGGGCAGGCGCGGGAGCGGGCGCAGAAGCAGGCGCCCCGGCAGCGGGCGCGGGTGCCCCGGCAGCGGGCGCGCCGACGGGAGCGGCAGCGGCAGCCCCGGCCGGAGCGGCTTCCATGCCGACGAGGGCTATCTTGAGGTAGCCGGCCGCGCGCAGGAGGTTCATCACCTCCATCAGTTCGCCGTAGGCGACTTCCTTGTCGGCGCGCAGGAAGATGCGTTCCTCGCGGTCGTTCTCGGTGAAGCGGTCGAGCTCCGCCTGCAACGCCTCGCGCGAGACGGTCTGCTCGCCGACGGACAACGTGAGATCGCCCTGCACCGTCAGATACAGCGGCTTGTCGGGGCGCTGCTGCGGCGTCGCATTGGAGGCCGGCAGATCGACCTGCACGTCGACCGTCGACAGCGGCGCCGCGACCATGAAGATGATCAGCAGCACGAGCATGACGTCGATGAACGGGGTGACGTTGATCTCGTGATTCTCGGAGAGGTCGTCCCCCTCCTGCATGCGTCCGGCCATGGCGACTACTCCGCGGCCGGGCGCAGCGACGCGACATGCACGTTGCCGAGCTTTTCACGCGGCCGCCCCTGCGCCGCGTTGCGGTCGAGATCGCGCGAGAGATGCCGCAGCACCTCGGCGGCGGCGTCGCCCAGCAGCGCCTTGTAGCCGGAGATCGAGCGCGCGAACACGTTGTAGATGATCACCGCGGGAATTGCGGCCACGAGGCCGATGGCCGTCGCCAGCAGAGCCTCCGCGATACCGGGGGCCACGACGGCGAGGTTCGTCGTGTTCGACTTCGCGATGCCGATGAACGAGTTCATGATGCCCCACACCGTGCCGAACAATCCGATGAACGGCGCCGTGGAGCCGATGGTCGCGAGAATGCCGGTGCCGGCGCTCATCTTGCGCCCCGCGCCGGCCTCGATGCGCGACAACAGGATTTCGGTACGCTCCTTGATGCCGGCCGCCGGCAGATCGCCCGACCGCTGCGCCTCGTCCAGCGCGCCGCGCACGAACCGCGCCACGGTGCCGTTGCCGCCACGGCCGACGCGGAAGGCCGCTTCAGCCTCGCCCAGCGATTGCGACCGCTTCAGGATCTCATGGCCGGCGCGCACCCGCCGACGCGAGAAGAACAGTTCGAGGCTCTTCGCCACCCACACGGTCCACGTCACCAGCGATGCGAGGGCGAGGCCCGCCATCACCGCCTTCACGACGATATCCGCCTGCAAATACATGCCCCACGGCGAAAGATCGTGAAGGGCTTCCTCACCCCCCGGCGGGGTGAGAGACGGCAAATTCGGCAACAGATCGTTCAGCAGCAGGCTGCCGCCCTCCTCCGCCGCGCCGGCCGGCGGCTGGGTCCCGGAGACCGGAGAAGCATCGCCAGAAAGGTTTTCGACCGGAAACGTTCCGGCCGGCGAAGCCCCGGTCGCGGGCGGGGCCACGGGAGAAATCGGCATCGGCTGCGCGCCCGCGGGACCGGACGCGGCTTCGGCGGGAGCCGCATCGGGAACGGCGGCGGGCGCGGACTGCACCGGCGCCGCCGGCTGCGGCGCAGGCGCCCCCTGCGGCGTTTGGCCGCCGGGCGCGGCGCCCTGGGAAACCGTTTCGGACACCGGCGTCTGCGCCATGACCGGAGACACCTGCGACGGCAGGACATGCAGCGCCGACGCGATCGCCATCATCGGGACGAGACGGTACAGCACCGTCATTTTGCGGGAAATGGAGGTGCGCAAAGCCGGAAGGGTAGCCATCGGGTCGGTTCTCACTTTGTCAATCGGAAGGCGGCGGAACGCCTCCGCAACACAAAGAGCGGTCCCGATCGCTTGCGCGACGGGCCGCTTCTTCTGTTCAGCGTCTTGAAACTCGGTCTCTGAGGTCCACATGGGCGCTTTGTACGCTTCATGTGCATTTCATTCAACAACGATCTATTTTAACTATTCCAATATAAAATTAGAGCTGAATGTTCAGTCGCCGCATCTTTGCTTTCAGAAAGTATTTAACGGAATAAACCCATAATTTATATTGAAAATATACTTATAAAAGTACCCTTGCAGCCATATTTCATTGAAATCGAGAGGCGTAAAATAAAATCGAACGTATAAAAGCACGAACGTGACACGATGAACCGGAACATGCTCCGTACGCGATATCGGCACGTCATGCGCTCCCGGCCGGAAAGTGGGATCCGAATGTTGTTTATTCCCTGATATAAATACTCTATAAGCGCGCGTCGTCACCCTTGACCGGATCGATCATCATGCATCGTCTCATTACGCTGTTTTCGCTTGCCCTCGTCGCGGGCTCCCTCGCCGGCTGCGCGGGCATGACGCTTACGCCGCAGCAGCGCGCCGAACGCCAGATGGGCGTGCCCGAATACGTGCAGGTGCAGACACGCCGGCAACCGATTTCAAGCTCGTTCCAGTAGATTTCCGATCAGCCCCTGCCGCCGGCGGGGCGGAGCGCCTTTCGACCGGGAAGCGTCCCTGCCGCACCGCCGATTTCAGAATCCGATGTATCGACCGGAAATCATTTCGCATCCGCGTGCGGGGCGAACAATTCCGGCCGTTTCAGCCGCAGCGCCTGTATGGCGGCGTAACTTTTCATGTCGGCGAGGCTTCCGCCGTCCGCCATGGCGGCCAGTTCGGCGAGCGGCAACTCCACCACCGTGATGCCCTCGTGCTCCTCCGCCAGCCCGCCGCCCGCCGCCACCCTGTCGGCCTGTGAATAGGGGGCGAGATAGAGCGCGATGCGCTCCGTGGAGATGCCGGGCATCGGCCATGCCTCGACGAGGGGTTCCAGCGCGCCCAGCCGGACGCCGCCTTCCTCCATCGCCTCGCGGCGCACGCATTCCTCCTGCGTTTCATCCTCCAGCCCGCCGGCGATGATCTCGAGCAGCGCCGGCTCGCCCGACACCATATGAACGGGCGGCCGAAACTGGCTGACCAGCAGCGCGACCTTGCGCGCGGGATCGTAGGCGAGCACAGCGACCGCCGCGCCGTGATCCTCGATTTCACGGCGGATGACCTGACCGTCGGGAAGCCGGATGGTGGCCACCATGAAGCGGCCCCATCCCTCATGAACGATTCGCGTATCGACGATCTCGAACGGCATCTGCGACTTCCTCCGTATCAGCGCCGCCGGGCCAATGCTCCGTCGACATCGCGCACCGCGCCGCGCGCGGCGGAAGTGGCCATTGCTGCATAGGCCCTGAGTGCGGCGGAGACATGACGCTTGCGCGGCCCCGGCTGCCATGCCGCATCGCCGCGCGCCTCCATCTCCGTGCGGCGGCGGGCGAGCTCCTCGCCGGATACGGCGAGGTGGATGCGGCGGTTCGGAATATCGATCTCGATGGTATCGCCCTCTTCCACGAGCCCGATCGCGCCGCCTTCCGCCGCCTCCGGCGAGACGTGGCCGATGGAAAGCCCCGAGGAGCCGCCCGAGAAACGCCCGTCGGTGATCAGCGCGCAGGCCTTGCCGAGCCCCTTGGATTTCAGATAGCTCGTCGGATACAGCATTTCCTGCATGCCGGGACCGCCGCGCGGACCCTCATAGCGGATGAGCACGATGTCGCCCTTCACGACGCGCCCGCGCAGGATGGCGTCGACCGCCGCATCCTGACTCTCGAATATCCGCGCGGGGCCGGAGAATACGAGGATCGACTCGTCGACGCCCGCCGTCTTCACGATGCAGCCGTCTTCCGCGAGGTTGCCGTAGAGCACGGCCAAGCCGCCATCCTGCGAGAACGCATGTTCGGCGCTGCGGATGACGCCGGTCTCGCGGTCGGCGTCGAGTTCCTCCCAGCGGCTCGCCTGGCTGAATGCCGTCTGCGTGCGCACGCCGCCGGGCGCGGCGCGGTAGAACTCCCGCACCGATTCGCTGTTGGCGCGGGCGATGTCCCAGCGGTCGATGGCCTGCGCCAGCGTCGGGCTGTGAACCGTGGGTCCGCCGGTCTCCAGCAGTCCGGCGCGGTCGAGTTCGCCGAGAATGCCGAAAATGCCGCCGGCGCGGTGCACGTCCTCCATGTGCACGTTGCCCACGGCGGGGGCCACCTTGCACAGCACCGGCACCCGGCGCGACAGCCTGTCGATGTCGGCCATGGTGAAATCGACGCCCGCCTCGTTGGCGGCGGCGAGCAGGTGCAGCACCGTGTTGGTGGAACCGCCCATGGAAATGTCGAGCGTCATGGCGTTCTCGAACGCCGCCATCGTCGCGATGGAGCGCGGCAACACGCTGTCGTCGTCCTGCTCGTAGTAACGGCGCGCGAGATCCACGACGAGATGCCCCGCCTCCACGAACAGCCGCTTGCGGTCGGCGTGGGTGGCGAGCGTCGAGCCGTTGCCGGGCAGCGACAGGCCGAGCGCCTCCGTGAGGCAGTTCATGGAATTGGCCGTGAACATGCCGGAGCACGAACCGCAGGTCGGGCAGGCCGAGCGCTCGATGGCCTGCACGTCGTCGTCGGAGATGCTGTCGTCGGCGGCGGCGACCATGGCGTCCACGAGGTCGAGCGCCTTCACCTTGCCGCCGAGCACCACCTTGCCGGCTTCCATCGGCCCGCCGGAGACGAAGACGGCCGGGATGTTGAGCCGCAGCGCCGCCATCAGCATGCCGGGCGTGATCTTGTCGCAGTTGGAGATGCACACCATCGCATCGGCGCAATGGGCGTTGACCATGTACTCGACCGAATCGGCGATGATCTCGCGCGAGGGCAGGCTGTAGAGCATGCCGTCGTGGCCCATGGCGATGCCGTCATCGACGGCGATGGTGTTGAACTCCTTCGCGACGCCGCCGGCCTGTTCGATCTCCCGCGCGACGAGCTGACCCAGATCCTTGAGATGGACGTGTCCCGGAACGAACTGCGTGAACGAGTTGACGACGGCGATGATCGGCTTGCCGAAATCGCCGTCCTTCATGCCCGTGGCGCGCCACAGCCCGCGCGCGCCCGCCATGTTGCGGCCGTGCGTGGTGGTGCGGGAACGATATGCTGGCATCCTGACCCCTTCAAGGCAAACCGGCGCGCCGGCGGGCGGGACCGGAAACTTTATTCCTTACATTATTTCTACGTATAACGGAACGGCGCGAGTGAACACAACACCCGCGCATGACGGCCATGCGTTTCGCTGCGCCGTCCGTTTCCTTTTCATTTATTGCGCCGGCGCGAGGGGTGGATCAGTCCGCCACTTCCCACGTCACCGTGACCGAAGCGCGGAAATCCTGCTCGCCCGCCTCGACGGGCACCGGCGCCCTGGCCACGAAGGCGTCGGCGCGGGCGGCCAGCGGCACGGCGCGCGGCTGCGGGCGGCCGAAGGAGCCGCCGTCGATCGCCAGCACCTTGCCGAGCTTCACGCCCGCGGCCTGCGCGAAGATTTCCGCCTTGCGCCGTGCGTCCGCGACAGCCTCGGCGCGCGCCTTGTCGAGCAGCGGGGCCTCGTCCGCCACGCCGAAGCTGATGCCGCCGATCTGGTTGGAGCCGGTGGCGATGGCGGTGTCGAGAACCTCGCCCAGCTTCGCGAGGTCGCGCACGCGCACGGTCAGAGTGTTGCGCACCTCGTATCCGTCGATGCGCGGCGGCTCGTCGCCGCCGTTCTTCGGATAGACGTAGCGCGGCTGCACGGAAAAGCCGCTGGTCGTCAGGTCGCGCGGCTCGATGGCCGCTGCCTTGAACGCCGCGATGACGGCGCCGGTGGCCGTGGTGTTCTCGCCGGCCGCGTCGCGGGCCGTCTTGCCCTGCGTCACCACGCCGACGATCACGCTGGCGATGTCCGGCGTGGCCTGCACGACGCCCTCGCCGGAGACGGTGACGACGCGCGGGGCCTCGCGCCCGGCGGGCGTCTGCGCCTGCGCGGCGAGCCCCAGCAGCATGCCGCCGGCGAGAGCGCCGCCGGCGATAACGCAGCCCAGCCGCGCCGCCAGCGCCGCCCCCCGCCTGCCGCCACGGCCTGCATCACGCTTTTGAGAAAAGGTCATGGTTCATCCTTTCTGGGAATACGCCGACGCCCGGACACCCGGTCCGTGCATCGTCGCGCAAAAAGATCACCGCTTCATTGCGCAAGACGCAGCGCAAGACGCAAATCGGCCTTCGACGCCAGCATGCGCGGCAATGGGGCGGCGATGTGGCGCAGGAAGCTTCTCCGTTTACTGCCGGTTTCTCCGTTTACCGCCGCCAGCTTGCCGGCAAACGGGTGCATCGGCAACCAAATCGTGGCATGGATGGAAAACGAACGACGCCGCGCCCGCCCTTGCCCACGGAACGACGATGAGCACCTACCGACTCGAACGCCTGCTTGCCCCGCAATCGATCGCCATCGTTGCGGAGCCCGACGCCGACGCCGGCGTGATCTGCCGGATCGCCGGCAATCTGGAAACCTGCGGATTTGCCGGCAAGCGGGGCTTCGCCGGCCGGCCGGCGCCCGACGCCCTTCCCGGCTTCGAGAGCGCGCCGACGCTCGCCGACCTGTCCTTCACGCCGGATCTCGTCATCATCGTCTCCGGGCGCGCCGCGGTGCTGGAGCGGGTGCGGGAAGCGGGCGAACGCGGCGTCTGCGGCGCCATCATCGTCGCCGAGGGCTTCGATGCCGACGCGCAGGGGAAGGCGCTTCTGGCGGAGATCGAGGCGACGGCCCGCCGCTACAGCCTGCGGCTGATCGGGCCGAACAGCATCGGCGTCCTCGCCCCCCACGCCAAACTGAATGCGAGCCTCGCCGGCAGCCCGGCGCAGCCGGGCGATCTCGCCCTGATCACGCAATCTGGCGCGCTGGCGGCGGGCGTGATCGAATGGGCGCATCAGCACGCCGTCGGCTTTTCCGGCGTCGTCTCCATCGGCGACCAGATCGACGTCGATTTCGGCGACGTGCTCGATTACTTCGCGCTGGAGCGGCACACGCGCGCCATCCTGCTCTATGTCGAGGAGGTCGCGGATGCGCGCAAGTTCATGTCGGCGGCGCGGCTCGCGGCGCGCGCCAAGCCGGTTGTCGTCATCAAGTCCGGCCGTCACAAGCAGCATCCGCACGCCGCCGAGACGCACACGGCCGGCCTCGCCCGCCCGGACGACGTATACGACGCCGCCTTCCGGCGCGCGGGGCTGCTGCGCGTCATCGACCTCGACGAGCTGTTTTCGGCCGCCGAAACCCTGGGGCGCGTGCGCCCCTTCCCCGGCAAGCGGCTTGCCATCGTCACCAACGGCGGCGGCATCGCCGCGCTCACGGTCGACCGGCTGATCGATTTCGGCGGCGTCATCGCGCCGCTGTCGCCAACGACCATCGCCGCGCTCGACGCCGTGCTGCCGGGCCGCTGGTCGCGGACCAATCCGATCGATCTCGGCGGCGATGCGGACGGGGAGCGCTACGTCGCGGCGCTCGAACAGGCGCTCGCCGACCGCGCCAACGACGGCGTGCTGGTGCTCAACGTGCCGATGGGGCCCGCGTCGTCGCTCGACGTCGCCCGCGCCGTCACCACGGCGGCGGCGGCCTATCGCCGCCAGCGCCATTCGACAAAGCCCGTGCTCACCGTATGGTACGGCGACGGCGCGGAAGTCGGCAAGATGTTCGACGCCGCGCGCATCCCCAACTATTCCAACGAGGCGGAGGCCGTGCGCGGCTTCACCCATCTCGTGCGCTACCGCGAGGCGCTCAACGAGCTGATGGAGACGCCGCCGAGCCTGCCGGCCGATTTTCAGCCGGACACGCAGGCCGCGCGCGCGCTCGTCGCCGGCGTGCTCGCCTCGGGCCGCGCGTGGCTCGATCCGCTGGAGGTGGGGCGGCTGTTCGACGCCTACCAGATTCCGATCACGCCCGTGCGCCTGGCGCGCGACGCCGAGGAGGCCGTGATCGCGGCCGAACACTTTTTCGCGCAGGGGCTGCCGGTGGCGGTCAAGATCCTGTCGCCGGACGTGGTGCACAAGTCGGACATCGGCGGCGTAAGGCTCAACCTCGCCAGCGCGGCGGCGGTGCGCGAGGCGGCGAGCGAGATTCTGGAGCGCGCCGCGCGCCTGCGCCCCGACGCGCGCCTCATCGGCGTCACGGTCCACCCGATGATGATCCGCCCCAAGACGCGGGAGCTGATCGCGGGCCTTGCCGACGATCCCGTGTTCGGGCCGGTGATCGTGTTCGGCCGCGGGGGCACCGCCGTCGAGGTGATCAACGACAAGGCGCTGGCGCTGCCGCCGCTCGATCTGCGGCTGGCCGAGGATCTCATCGCCCGCACGCGCGTCTCGCGCCGCCTGAAGGCCTATCGCGACGTGCCCGCCGCCGACGAGCAGGCGGTGGCGCTCACGCTCGTGAAGCTGGCGCAGCTCTCGGCCGATCTGCCGGAGGTGCGGGAAATCGACATCAATCCGCTGCTGGCCGATCATACCGGCGTCATTGCCGTCGACGGGCGGGTGAAGGTGGCGGCCGTCGCGCAGGCGAAGGGGCCGTCGGGCCATCCGCGCTTCGCCATCCGCCCCTACCCGCAGGAGCTGGAGCGGCGCACCACGCTGTCCGACGGCACGCCGATCCTGCTGCGTCCCGTGCGCCCGGAGGACGAGGAGATGTTCCGCACGTTCTTCACGCGCGTGACGCCGGACGATCTGCGGCTGCGCTTCTTCACGCCGATCAAGGACTTCAGCCACACGTTCATCGCCCGCCTGACGCAGCTCGACTACGGTCGCGCGATGGCTTTCGTGGCCATCGAGAAAGCGACGGGCGACATGCTGGGCGCCGTGCGCCTGCATGCGGACGCCAATTACGAAGCCGGCGAATACGGCATCATGACCCGCACGGACATGCGCGGCAAGGGGCTGGGCTGGCTGCTGATGACCTCGATCATCGACTATGCGAAGGCCGAGGGTCTCAGGGCCATCGAGGGGCAGGTGCTGCGCGAGAACACGATGATGCTCGCCATGTGCGCGCAACTCGGCTTCACCTCCCGCCCGGACCCGGACGACGCGGGTGTGCGGCTGGTGCGCCTCGAAGTGGCATAGACCGCCCGCTCGATACGAAGGCGCGCGCAATCAGGAACGCGGAGACTTCCGGCGTTGGAGACTTCCGGCGTTTCAGCGAAAAGCCGGAAGTTTGCAGGGCGTTTCCGTATTGACGATCAGGCCGTGACGGGCTTGCGGTGCAGCCCGGCGGAGCCGGTGGTGTGACGGCCGCGGCTGCCGGTGGTGGTGTCGATGGGATCGCCGTACCACGTCATGCCGTCCGGGAAGTCGGCCGGCTTCCACTCGATCGCCTCCCAGTCGGGATCGAAGATCAGGTAGCCGCCGGCATAGAGTTCGACGCGGTGGTCGGAACCGGGATCGTGGATGTAGAGGTACATCGCCTGGCCGATACCGTGCTTGCCGGGGCCGACGCCATAGGAAACGTCGAGGTCGCGCAGGATGTCGGCGGCGGTGAGCGCGTCGGAAAAGTCCTGGAGATTGAACGCGACATGGTGCAGTTGCGCGGATTTCTCCTGGCCGTTGGCGACGATGGCGAGATCGTGCATCTGCGGCGTCACCGACATCCACGACGCCATGATCGTGCCGGGGTTATGGGGCAGACAGGCGAATTCGCGGCGCTTGAACCCGAGCGTGTCGCGCGCCCATTGCTCGGCCTGGTTGATCGTCGACGGCGAGGTCTGGACATTGAAGTGATCGATGCGCCGCACGCCGAGCCCGCGCCGCCTGGAGCTGTTGGAGGGCAGTCGCGAACGCAGCGCCTCGGGCGCGGGCGGCTTGTCGATGTCGTAGTAAAGCTCGAACGGGTGGCCGCCGCCGGGCAGAAGAAAGCGGATCGCCGTGCCGCGGCCCGCTTCGGCACCGGCGGGCACCTCGACCACCTCGATCTCCTGCCGCTTCAGCTCTTCGTAGAACAGCTCCACGTCCTGCGGACGCCTGACGCGGAAGCTGTAGGAGTTGACGATCGCCTCCTCCTGCTGCGTCAGCACGAGCGAATGATGGCCGAGTTCCTGATAGCAGCGCAGGTAGGCGACATTGCCGTGGCGCTCCACCTCTTCCATGCCGAGTGTGTCGCGGAAGAAGAAGAGCGACTTTTCGATATCCTTCGTGCCGAGGTTGATGGTGCCGCACTGGGCGACCTGCGGTCCGGGATCGAAACGATCGGAAAGTCGTGACATGAATGGTTCCTCCAGTGTTTTGGATTTTGGATGGTGCCGGCGTCAGTCGTTCGCCAGCAGAAAGTCGAGGTGGATGCGGTTGAAGATGTCCGTCTGCTCGTACTGCGGCCAGTGGCCGGCGTTCTCGATGACGGCGAGCCGGCCGCCGGGAATGAGCGAGGCGATGCGCCGTCCCTCGTCGACCGGCCCGGAGGGGTCCTTCGTCGTCCAGATGACCAGCGCCGGCGCGGCGATGGCGCGCAGATCGTCGTCGGAGAGCATGTTGCGCCTGCGGATGTCGAGGTTCTGCAAGGCCATGTTCATCTCGCAGGCCATTTTCCAGTCGGGCTGCTCGAAGATCGCCTGGCGCGTGCGGATGAGGTCGTCCGTGACCATGGTCGGATCGGCCATCAGCCATTCGAGACGCGCCTTGACGCGCTCCCAGCTCGGATCGTTCGCCGCCTCGATGGACAGGGTGTAGATGCGTTCCATCACCTGCGGATTCGCCATCGTGCCGCCCATGGTGTTCAGCACGATGCGGCCGACCTTTTCAGGATGGAGCTGCGCGAAGCGCGCCGACACCCACCCCCCCAGCGACTCGCCGGAGAAATGCGCGCGCTCCGCGCCGATGGCGTCGAGGAACTTCAGCACATGGTCGATGTAGTGGGGGATTTCGAGCGGATGCGCGGGCTTGCTGCTGTAGCCGTGGCCGATCAGATCGATGGCCCAGACATCGAAATGCTCGCCATGGGCGGCGAGGTTGCGCACGTAGGCTTCGGCATGCCCCGTCACGCCGTGCAGCAGCACGAGGGCGGGCTTGGACGAATCGCCCGCGCGCAGGTAGCGGGTCCGGTATCCGCCAGCGTCGATGAAGCCCTGGGAAAAGGAAACCTGGTTGAGATCGTTCCAGATGCTCGTGTAGGGACGTGTGCTCATGTCAATCGCCTTTCGGATCGCGAAACGGGTTGAAGGCGGCGCCTTTTCAGGCGGCGGAACCGTCGGCGCGGGCCTGCTTCAGCAGATCGAGCGCCACGTCGAGGATCATGTCTTCCTGTCCGCCGACCATGCGGCGGCGGCCGAGTTCCACGAGGATGTCGCGCGTGTCGACGCCGTAGACGCCGGAGGCGTTTTCCGCGTGGCGCAGGAAGCTCGAATAGACGCCGGCATAGCCGAGCGCGAGGCTTTCCCGGTCCACCCGCACCGGACGGTCCTGCAAGGGCCGCACGAGATCGTCGGCGGCGTCCATCAGCGCGAACAGGTCGACGCCGGTCTCGATGCCCATGCGGTCGAGCACCGCGATCAGGGCTTCGAGCGGCGCGTTGCCCGCGCCCGCGCCCATGCCCGCGAGCGAGGCGTCGACGCGCACCGCGCCGGCCTCGATGCCCGCCGCCGCGTTGGCGACGCCGAGCGTGAGGTTGTGGTGGGTATGCACGCCGATTTCCGTCTCCGGCTTCAGCGCATCGCGCACCGCCCTCACCCGCTCGGCATAGCCGCCGGGCAGGAGCGCGCCGGCGCTGTCGGTGACATAGACGCATTCCGCGCCGTAGCTTTCCATGAGCTTCGCCTGTTCCACCAGCGTTTCCACCGGGGCCATGTGCGCCATCATCAGGAAGCCCACCGTGTCGAGCCCGAGCTTGCGCCCCTCCTCGATGTGCTGGCGAGACACGTCGGCCTCGGTGCAATGGGTGGCGACGCGCACGGAGCGCGCCCCCGCCTCGACGGCGTGGCGCAGGTCATGCACCGTGCCGATGCCGGGAATGAGCAGCACCGTGATGACGGCGCGCTCGCAGGCGGCGGCAGCGGCGGCGATCCATTCCGCGTCGTCATGCGCGCCGAAGCCGTAGTTGAAGGTGGAGCCGGCGATACCGTCGCCGTGCGTCACCTCGATGGCGTCGACGCCGGCGCGGTCGAGCGCGCGGGCGATCTCCGTCACCTGATCGAGCGTGTAGCGGTGGCGGATGGCGTGCATGCCGTCGCGCAGCGTGACATCCTGGACATAGAGTCTGTTCGGGTCGGGACGCGCCATCATGCGGCCTCCTTCTCAAGTTTGCGGGCGGCCCAGCGGTCGGCGGTGACGAGGGCGGCGGAGGTCATGATGTCGAGGTTGCCGGCATAGGCCGGCAGGTAGTGCGCCGCCCCTTCCACTTCGAGCAGGATGGTGGTCTTGAGGCCGGAGGCGAGGCCGATGCCCGGAATGCGCACCGGCGCGTTGTCGCCGATGACCTCGAACTGCACCTGCTGCTTCAGCCGGTAGCCGGGCACGTAGGCGCGCACCTCTTCCACCTTCCGCGCGATGGAATCCGCGATGGCGGCCGGGTCCCCGCCCTGCGAGAGCGTGAACACCGTATCGCGCATGATCAGCGGCGGCTCGGCGGGGTTGAGGATGATGATCGCCTTGCCGCGTTCCGCGCCGCCCAGCACCTCGATGGCCTTCGAGGTCGTCTCCGTGAATTCGTCGATGTTCGCGCGCGTGCCCGGCCCGGCGGATCTGGAGGCGATGGACGCGACGATCTCGCCGTAGACGAGGCGCCGCGTGGCGCGCTTCACGGCCTGCACCATGGGAATGGTGGCCTGCCCGCCGCACGTCACCATGTTGACGTTGGGCTCGTCGAGCGCCGCCTCGCCGTTGATCGCCGGAATGACGAACGGCCCGATGGCGGCGGGGGTGAGGTCGATCACCTTCTTGCCGCCCTGTTGCAGCAGGGCGTTGTTGTGGACATGGGCGCGGGCGGACGTGGCGTCGAACACGATGTCGATGTCGGCGTAGCCGTCGAGCTTCAGCAGGCCGTCGATGCCTTCATGGGTGACGGGAACGCCGAGCCGCGCCGCGCGGGCCAGGCCGTCGGAGCCCGGATCGATGCCGACCATCGCGCCCATTTCGAGATGCTTCGACGTTCGCATGATCTTGATCATCAGATCCGTGCCGATGTTGCCGGAGCCGATGATCGCGCATTTGATTTTCCGCATGGTGCTTTCCCTCTGCGAAAGGACGGGTGCGCCGTGACAGCGCGGGTTTCAGGACACCGCCACGAGCCGGTGCAGCTTGTCGGGATCGTCGAGCAGATCGGCGCTGGCGGAGGCGTGGACGACGCGCCCGCGGTCGAGCACGATGGCCTGGCTCGTCAGTTGCAGGGCAAGGCGCGCGTGCTGTTCCACCACGATCACGGCGAGGCCGGCGCTGCGCATCAGCTCGCCGATGATGGTCTTGAGTTCCTGCACGATGATGGGCGCGAGGCCCTCCATCGGCTCGTCGAGCAGCAGCAGGCGCGGGTTCACCATCAGCGCGCGGCCGATGGCGAGCATCTGCTGCTCGCCGCCCGACAACTGGTTGCCCATGTTGTTGCGCCGCTCCTTGAGGCGCGGAAAGAAGCGGTAAACGGTGGCCAGATCCCATTCGCCGGGGCGGGAAACCGCCGTCAGATGCTCCTCCACGGACAGCGAGGGAAACATCAGCCGCTCCTGCGGCACCCAGCCGAGGCCGGTCCGCGCGCGCCGGTGCGGCGACCAGCCGGAAATATCCTTGCCCTGGAAGCGGATGGCGCCGCCATGGCGGCGTGTCAGCCCCATCAGCGTCATCAGCAGCGTGGACTTGCCGACGCCGTTGCGCCCGAGCAGCGCCAGGCTGTCGCCGGCGCCGAGCGTGAGCGAGATGCCGTCCAGCACCCGCGAGGGGCCATAGCCGGCGACGAGCCCCTCCACCTTCAGAAGTTCAGCCATGATCCGCCTCCCCGAGATAGACCTCGCGCACACGCGGATCGGACGTGATGGCCTGCGGCGTTCCCTCGGTCAGCACGCGCCCGCCGACGAGCACGGTGATGCGGTCGGCGAAGCGCATCACGAGGTCCATGTCGTGCTCGATGAACAGGATGGTCACATCGGCCGGCAGTTTCGCGATGACGTTGAACACCTCGGTGCTCTCGCCCGCCGGAATGCCGGCCGCCGGTTCGTCCAGCAGCAGGATTTTCGGGCGGGTGGCGAGCGCCAGCACGATCTCCAGCAGGCGCTGCTTGCCGTAGGGCAGCGTGCGCACCTCCTCGTCGAGCCGGTCGTCGAGATGCAGGTCGGCGGCGAGCGAACGGGCTTCCTCGATCTCCTCGCGATAGCGCGCGACAGGCCGGAACCAGTGCCGGGTCAGTTGCTTGCGCTCCAGGATGGCGAGCACGACGCTCTCCAGCACGGTGAGGCCGGGAAACAGGTTGTTGATCTGGAAGGTGCGCGCCAGCCCCTTGCGCACCCGCTGCTCCTGCGACAGATGCGTGATGGCCTCGCCGCCCAGAAACACCTCGCCGCTTGTGGGCGGAACGACACCGGTCAGCAGGTTGATGAACGTCGTCTTGCCCGCGCCGTTGGGGCCGATCAACGCATGGCGCGCGCCTTCGGGCAGTTCCATGTCGATATCGCTGTTCGCCTTGAAGGCTCCCCAGGTGCGCGACAGACCGCGTGTTGCCAGGGCAGGCGTGGCGGAAGCGGGCGTGACGGAAGCGCCGGTCATGGTGCCGCCCTCCTCGCCGCAACGCCTTCCTTCGCCGCCCCGCCTTCTCTCGCCGCCCCGCCTTCTCTCGCGAAGCGCCCGCCCGACAGACGGCCGGCGAGAGCCGCAAAGCCACCGGTGATGCCGCCGCGCGCAAGCATCACCACCGCCATCAGCAGGATACCCATCCAGAACTCCCAGTAGACGGCGTTCACGTCCGACAACAGGTCGTGGGCGATCAGGAACACCGCCGCGCCGACGATCGCGCCGTAGAGCCGGCCCGTGCCGCCGAGCACCAGCATGACGAGAAACTCCGCCGCGCGCGGCACCGACAGCGCGTCGACGCCAACGAACTGGGTCGTCTGCGCCATCAGCGCGCCGGCAAGGCCCGTCACCGCCGCCGACAGGGTGAAGGCGACCCGCAGGCGCCCGTCTACCGCCACGCCGAGCGCCGGCATGCGGCCGACGCCCTCGCGGATGGCGCGCAGGGACAGCCCGAGCGGTGAGTTGACGATGAATTTCAGCGCGACGAAGACGACGAGCAGAACCGCATAGGCGTACCACCATGCCGTCATGCCGTAGAAATCGAACGCGAACACGCCGAACAGCGGGGCGATCTCGATGCCCGACAACCCGTCGGTGCCTCCCGTGACATGGCTCATCTTGTTGGCGAGTTCGTAGACGACGAGCCCGATACCGAGCGTGACCATGAGGCGCGTGAGATCCTTGCCCCTGACCACGAGAAAACTCGCCGCCGCGCCCGCGAGCATGGCCGCGGCGCCGCCGATCAGCAGGCCGGACAGCGGCTCCCGCCAGCCGTGAACGGCAAGCAGCCCCGCCGTATAGGCGCCGATGCCGAAAAAGGCCGCGTGCCCGAGCGAGACGATACCCGCGTAACCGAGCACCAGATCGAGCCCCAGCACCGCGAGCGCGTAGGTCATGATCAGCGCGCCGAGCGCGTAATGGCCCGGAAAGAGGAAGTAGGCGGCGACCGGCGCCAGCCAGAACAGGATTTCAAGCGGCGTGAAGCGCGCGGAGGCGAGGCGATGACCCGGATGACCCATCTGTCGGCTTTCCATCTGTCGGCTTTCCACGGAAGAGGTGCGCGGCGCGATATCCGCCGGCGCGGGAGGGATGGGGCGCGTCATGCCCGCCTCCCGCCGAGACCGGCCGGAAAGGCCAGCAGCAACACGATCATGAGCACGTAGATGATGAAGGAGCCGGCCTCGGGCACGTAATACTTGCCCGCGACATCGCAGATGCCGAGAATGATCGAGGCGTAGAGCGGCCCCTTGATGGTGCCCGCTCCGCCGACCACGACGACGAGCAGGAAGTAAACCATGTATTTCATGGGGAAGGTCGGATCGAGCCCCAGCACCTCGACGCCGAGCGCGCCGCCGAGCCCGGCGAGCCCCGAGCCCAGCGCGAAACACAGGCTGAACACGAGACCGACGTTGATCCCGAGCCCGGCGGAAGCGTCCTGATTATCCACCGCCGCCCGTATCTGCGCCCCGAAACGCGTCTTCGTGATCATCAGGTGCAGCAATATCGTGATGATCGCCACGATCAGGATCAGGAACAGCCGGTAGGTGCCGAGATCGACCCCGAACACCCGCACCTGCCCCTGAAGAGCCTCCGGCATGGTGACGAGTTGCTGGCCGGCGCCGAAGAAATAGGTCGCAGCGGCGATGGAGGAGAAGATGAAGCCGACCGTGAACAGCATCTGGTCGAGGTGCGGCGCGCGGTAAAGCCGGCGGAACAGCAGCCGCTCCGCCACCGCCCCCGCGAGCGCCGTGACGAGGAAGGCCAGCGGCAGCGTCGCCAGGAAAGGCAGCCCGGCGCGGTTCATCGCCAGCACGGCGACATAGCCGCCGGCCATGGCGAACGCGCCGTGAGCGAGGTTGATGAAATTCATCAGCCCCATGGTGATCGACAGGCCCACGCCGATGAGAAACAGCAGGCTGCCGTAGGCGATGCCGTCAAAGAGAATACCGGTCAGATTGGTGATCATCGCGCCTTCCAGCAGCAAACGCGGCAGGGAAGGAAGCCGCCCCGCCCGGAAGCGGATGCGGACGGCTTCCGCTGCGGCTCAGGTGTTACTGCGCCGTATCCCGGCTTTGCGGAAACTCATGGAATTCGACGTTGAAGAGCTTGTCGTCGACCTTCTCGACCTTGCGCACGTAGATCGTCTGCACGATGTCGCGGGTGGCCGTGTCGATCTCGAGCGGTCCGCGCGGGCTTTCGAACCTGATTCCCGCAAGGGCGGCGGTGAACTTCTCGCCGTCGGTGTCGCCGCCCGTCGCTTCCAGCGCCTTGTAGATCGCCGCGATGCCGTCATAGGCGGAGACCGAGAGGAAGTTGGGCCGCTTGTCGTTCGGATAGCTTTCCAGATATTCCTTCACGAAGGTTTCGTTGAGCGCCGACTTGTGCGCCATCGAGTAATGGCCGGTGGTGATGACGCCGATGGCCGGATCGCCGGTCGCCTCGATGGTCAGGTCGTCGGTGAGGTCGCCGGTGCCGAGCATCTCGACGCCTTCCGCCGCCAGGCCGCGCTGGTTGAAGCCCTTGATGAAGCCGATCGTCGCCTCGCCCGGCGGCAGCCAGGTGAACACGGCATCGGGCTTCGCGTCCTTGATGCGCTGGATGAAAGGGGCGAAATCGGGATTCTGGGCCGGCACGCGCACGCTGCCGATCACCTCGCCGCCGCCGGCGGTCAACCCGCGCACGAACGCCTTTTCGGCGTCATGGCCGGCGGTGACGTCGGCGACGAGCACGTAGACGCGCTTGCGGCCTGATTCCGCCGCGAAGCGGCCGGCGGGTTCGGTGATCTGCGGCAGGGTCTGCCCGACACGCACCATGTAGGGATGGGCCGCCGTGATGCCGGACGACGAGGCGTTCGTCACCACCATCGGCGTGCCCGACGACTTGGCGAGTGGCGCGACGGCCAGCGCCGAGGCGGTGAAGGCGAAGCCCGCCAGCACGTCCACCTTGTCGCGCACCAGAAGCTCCTGCGCCGCCTTCTTGGCCTTCTCCGGCGCGATGCCGCCGTCGTCCTTGATGACGAGCTCGATCTTCTTGCCCGCCACTGTATCGCCGTGCTGCTTGAGGAACAGGCGGATGCCGTTTTCCATCTGCCGCCCGTATTCCGTGAAGGTGCCGGACATCGGCAGCAGCAGGCCGATCTTGACCGTATCGCCGGCCGCCTGCGCCGCTGCGGTCATGCCGAGCGCCGCCGCGACGGCGAGCGCCGGCAGCGAAAGCAGGTGGCGGCGCAACATGCATTTGCGATTCATTGGGTGTTTCCTCCGTTTTTGTTGGTGCGCCCGATGCTCAGGCGCTTGCGGTTTCCGTGGCGGCCGGCCGGCCGAAAAGGGCGCGGACAACGCCGAGCCCGCCGATCGTGGCCTCGAACCGGTCGCCGGGGCCGACCTGCGCCATGGGGCCGAGCGCGCCCGTGAGCACGAGATCGCCGGCCTTGAGCGGCGTTCCCAGCAGGGCCATGCGGCGGGCGAGCCAGACGGCGGCGTTGAGCGGATGGCCGAGGCAGGCTGCGCCCGTGCCCGAGGAAACGACGGCTTCCCCGCGCGTCATCGTCATCGGAAGCAGCTTCAGGTCGAGCCCCGCGAGCGGCACCGGCACGGCGCCGAGCACCACGGCCGAGGAGGAGGCGTTGTCCGCCACCGTGTCATTGAAACGGATGTCCCAGTTCGCGATGCGGCTGCCGACGACCTCGACGGCCGGCAGCACGAATTCCACCGCGCGCACGAGATCGACGACGGTCGTGTCGGGAGCGGGCAGATCGCGCGCCAGCACAAGCGCGATTTCCGCTTCCGCCTTGGGCTGCAACAGCAGCGACCACGGAATTTCCTCATCGTCGCCAAAAACCGTGTCGGCGTAGATGACGCCGAAATCCGGCTGGTCGACGCCGAGCTGGCGCTGCACGGCCCTGGCGGTCAGGCCGATTTTCCGGCCCACGACACGCCTGCCCCTGCTCACCCAGTAATCGACATTGGCCTGCTGGACGGCGTAGGCGGTAACGCCGTCATCGTCGGGGATGCGCGAGCGCAGCGGCGCGATCGGCGTGCCGCTCGCCTCGGCCTGCCGCAATTCCCCGGCAAGGGTTTCGATCAGTTCCCGTGAAGCCATGACCATTCTTCCATCTGCATCGGCGGCGGGCGCGTCAGGCGACCTTCCGCCTCGCCTGCCACTCGTCGGAAGTTTCCGTAAACGCCAGCACCCTGACCAGCGCGCGCGACACTTCCGTCACCCGTTGCGGGGTGGCCGTGGCCGCGACCACGCGGTCGGGCCGCAGGAACACGACCGACTCCGGCCATGCGCCGAACCATTCCTTCAGGCGTCCCTGCGTATCGCCGACCTGCACGACGCCCTGGAACGGGTCCGTCCTGAAACCGAGCGCCTCGTCGGGACGCGCGCCGAGTTGCACGTCCGGCTTCACGCTGACGAACACCGCGCCCAACGATTCCCATATCGCCGCCTGATCTTCCGTCATGTACTGGCGCGGATTCGTGCTCCACGCGACGATGGCGAAGTTCGGCCCGATGACGTCGTCCAGGCGCCGGACATCGCCGGCGGCCGTCCTGACGCGGGGCTGGATGAAGAGCTTGCCGACCGGGCTGTTGCCGCGGGCGACGGAGGGCACCACCGCGCCCGCGTCGAACTTCGGCATCGGCTTGAAGCGCATTTCGAGGAAATAGCGCTGCACGGCGGGAAAATGGTTCAGCACCCTGGTCACGGCGTCGCGCAGCGTGCCGAGCCACGGATAGGGCGGGTTGAAGACCTTGCCGACCGTGACCGAAAGATCGATCATGGCCCTGGCATGCGTGCGCCTTTCCGCCTCATAGGTATCCAGCAGCGCGGGGCCGAGCTTGCCGCCCGCGACGAGGGCGAGCTTCCAGCCCAGATTGGCGGCGTCGCGCATGCCGCTGTTGTAGCCCTGCCCCTGCCACACCGGCATGATGTGGGCGGCATCCCCCGCCAGCAGCACGCGCCCCACCCGGAAGCGGCTCGCCAGCCGGGCGTTGTGGTTGTAGATGCGCTGGCGGATGAGCTTCACTTCCTCCGGCTTGTCCACGACCTTGGAGAGCAGCGCCTGCATGACGTCCGGGCGGCTGAAATGCTCCTCCGTCTCGCCGGGCATCACCATGAACTCGAAACGGCGCACCCCGTGCGGCAACGCCGCCGATACGTAGGGCCGCTGCGGATCGCAGCCCAGATAGATGTTCGGCGTGCCGACCGGATCGTTCTCGACATCGATGACGATCCACTGGTTCGGGGCCGTCTCGCCGTCGAACGTCACGCCGAGCGCCTCGCGCACGGGGCTGCGGCCGCCGTCGGCGCCCACAACGTAGTCGGCCTCGATCGTGAACGGGCCTTCCGGGCCGTTCACCGCGAGCGTCACCGTGTCGTCGTTCTGGGAAAGATGCGAGAAGGCCGCCCCGAACAGCGTGCGCACATGGGGAAAGCGCCCCAGGCTCTCGAACAGGATGCGATCCGCCTGCGGCTGGATGAAGGCGTTGCGGCGCGACCAGCCGAATTCGTCGGTGCGCGGCTCGATCGACGCCCAGCACCGCCCGGAGGCAGTCAGAAAGCGCATCCAGTGAAACGGCGTCGTATGAGGCTCGATCCTGTCGGCCACGCCGATGGCCTGCATGGTACGCAGGGCCTCGTCGTCGAGCCCGATGGCGCGCGGATAGTCGATCAGCTTCGGAAGCTGCTCGAGCACGATGGCGTTCACGCCGTAGATGCCGAGAAAATTGGCGATGGTCAGGCCCACGGGCCCGGCCCCCACGATCGCGACTTGCGTTTTCAGGACGGCGCCGGAAGGAGGCGCGCCGTTGCCTGCCGATGCGGCGGTTTTACTGACCACGGGCGTTTCCGGGAGCGGGCTCTCGCTGGACATGGCTCAATCCGTTATTCAAGCAAAGGGCGTCTTCTCCGGCCATCCGAAGCGGCCGGAAGAGGTCGGCGTCGATCGGGCCGACCGGCGGCGCGCACGGCCGGGAACCTGTCTCCCGCGGCCATGGGCGCCCGATGGCCGGCCGGTCGTCAACGGCTGGGGCGAGCGGGGTGCTTCATGCTGAAAACTCCCTGTAATTTCGTTGTCGGCACGCCGTCGGACGTGCGTTATTGATTGGCCGCAACCGTAGCGATCAACGGTTGACCGCACAAACGCTGCTTGCATTGTGTGCACCAGGTGCACCGACCTTTCCGCGCAAGGAACGCCGCCGCCATGACCGGGCAGAACACGGGCGCCTACAAACACGTGCAGGGGTTGAGCCGCGGGCTCGCCATCCTGCGCGCGCTCAACCGCGCGGAGGGCAACTGGGCCTCCATTCGCGAACTCAGCGAAGCCACCGGGCTGCACCGGACGACGGTGCGCCGCCTGCTGGAAACCTTGCAGGCGGAGGGGCTGGTGCGCCGCTCGCCCTCCGACGACAGCTATCGCCTCACTCTGGAGGTCCGGGCGCTGTCCGAGGGCTTCACCGACGACGAATGGATTTCGCAGGTGGCTTCGCCCGTTCTCGGGGAACTGCTGCAAAAGGTCGTGTGGCCATCGGACCTGACGACGCTGGACGGGCTGACCATGCGGATCAGGGAGACCACGCATCGCTTCAGCCCGCTGTCGTTCCACAGGGCCATGGTGCGGCGTTGCCTGCCGCTTCTGACCACGGCGGCGGGCCGGGCCTATCTCGCGTTCTGCCCGGACGCGGAGCGCGAGGACCTGCTCGACAGGCTGGAGGAAACGTTCGGCGGGCTGCCGGAATCGACGGGCGGGAGGCGCGCGCTCGTGACCATGCTGGAAAAATGCCGCGCGGCCGGATATGCGAGCAACCTCGGCGAATGGGAGACCGAACAGAAGTTCGTCGCCCTCGCGGTACCCGTGCTGCGCGGCCGGAAGGTGGCCGGCTGCATCAACATCGTCATGCTGAAACAGGCGATATCCATCGAGCAGGCGAAACGGCAACACCTCGCGACGCTCCAGAACGCCGCGCGCAAGATAGAACGGCATTTGAACGACAGCGACGGCCATCCCGCCGCCGCGCCGGCCTGAGCGCCGTCGAAACCGGGATCATATCACGCGTCGCGAAGTCCAATGCTTTCAATCGCAGGACACAAGTAAAAATGCGCACATGGATGCGGGAACGACATCTGTCAGTCACTCGATACTGAAACAAACATCATAATGGCTTCAGAGACGATTCCGACGCAACTTCATATCGGCAGGCGATCTGGGAAGGGATTCAGGCGCGACAGAAAATACGGCAAAATATGTCTTGCTATCTTTATGTATTTTGATAGTATTCTTCCGTGCTTTCCTATAGCTGACACTTTCCGGGACAGCACATAATTATTATATACATTGATATGCTTTTTCGTGCCACACGGCCGCCTGTTACATGATGTAACTTGCAAATGCGTAGCGCGGGGTCGGTCTTTGCTATAATTGAGGTCATTGAGATGAATATAACCAGTTCTTTTTTGAAGTTCTTTGGATGGCACGCTGAAGCTGCTTCCGGCACGGTACCCGCGAATTCCTCTTCGGACGGGCTGCCTCCGGCATCGGGACGTGTCGCCAAGCTGTACGAGAGCTTGGGCAAGGCATTTTCCATCATTCCCGGCTTCGGGAACAAACCCGGCAAGGCATTGGCCGACCGGGACGTGGAAATGCTGCCGATCAGCCCGAAGCTGGGCACGACGAGCCCCGAAGAACGCGTCGGGTCGCTCATGAGCAGGGCAGAGGCCCTGAGGGAACTCCCCTCCGCTCAAGGAAAGCTGGACTCCAACTACGCCATGAATGCGCTGCGGGTCCTGTCACGGGAATACCAGAACCAGACGGCGACGCCCGCATCTCAGCGGAAGATGATGGACGCCTTTCTCGCGCGTATAGAGGAACAACCGGAATGGAAGACGGCCCTGCTTGAGGCGCACCGGGACAGCCCCCACGATTTCGACGGCAAGTCTTACTTCGACGAGAACGTCTTCGCGAAGGAAGTCTCGGACAAGTACGACTTTGAGAAGGTCAATAAGGACTTGGCGAAAATTGATCCTGCGGACTACCGCGAGAAAGCAGCCGAACTTCTGCGCGCACCGCCGGCGGGTTGGGCTGGTCAGACTCTCGACAATGCGACAGTGACGATAAAAGCATATTCCGGCAATGACACGTTGACCACTGAAGGTGTCATAAGCGCATTGAAGCATATGGCGGAAAAATGCAAAGCTGAAGGCTACACAGACGCCGTTCAGAAATGGGTGGTGAGCGACGTCCTCGCGCAGGTGGAGCAAAGGCCGGAGTGGAAGGAAGCCCTGTTTGCCGCATATGATGACAATCCTGACTTCTTCGAGCAAAATGCTTTCGCGAAGGCGATTTTTGCCGACGTCTCGAAGGCGATAGACGCGAACGAAATCGAGGAAGCCCGGAGGTTGTTCGGCAAGCAAAGCTCAACTAAAAAACTCGAAGATGAAATAAATAAATCTTAAACAAAAATGCCTGCGCCCGCGCGTCTTAGAGCATTTCGGCGTTTCGTTGAAACGCAGAAATGCTCTATCTTATTGAATTGACGCGTTTTCTTAACGCAAAGCGGTATCCGCTTTGCTTGAAAACGCTTTAGTCGACAAAAAGTGGTATCCGCTTTTGCCGAGAGACGCGCGGGCGCGATGCGCCCGCGCGATCCGTCAGTTCTTCGTCTTGTCGACCAGCGCCTTTTCCTGAATCCACGGCATCATGGCGCGCAGCTTGGCGCCCACTTCCTCGATCTGGTGGGCGTTGTTGCGGGCGCGGGTGGCCTTGAACGAAGTCTGGTTGACCTTGTTCTCCAGCATCCAGTCGCGCGTGAACTTGCCGGACTGGATATCCTCCAGCACCCGCTTCATCTCCGCCTTCGTCTCCTTCGTGATGATGCGCGGGCCGGTGACGTATTCGCCGTATTCCGCCGTGTTGGAGATCGAATAGTTCATGTTGGCGATGCCGCCCTCGTAGATCAGGTCCACGATGAGCTTGGTCTCGTGCAGGCACTCGAAATAGGCCATCTCGGGCGCGTAGCCGGCTTCCACCAGCGTCTCGAAGCCGGCGCGGATCAGCTCGACGATGCCGCCGCACAGCACCACCTGCTCGCCGAAGAGGTCAGTCTCGCACTCTTCCTTGAAGGTCGTCTCGATGACGCCCGCACGGCCGCCGCCGTTCGCGGAGGCGTAGGACAGCGCGATGTCGTGGGCGTTGCCGGTCGCGTCCTGCGCGATGGCGATCAGCGTCGGCACGCCGCCGCCGCGCAGGTACTCGGAGCGCACCGTGTGGCCCGGCCCCTTGGGCGCCACCATCAGCACGTCGAGATCCTTGCGCGGCTCGATCAGGTTGAAATGCACGTTGAGGCCGTGCGCGAAGACGAGCGCCGCGCCTTCCTTGAGGTTGTCGCGCAGGCTCTCATTGTAGATATCGGCCTGCAACTCATCCGGCGTCAGCAGCATGACGACATCGGCCCACTTCGCCGCCTCGGTGGGGGTGAGCACCTTGAGGCCCTCGGCCTCGGCCTTCTTCGCGCTGGCGGACCCGGCGCGCAGGCCGACGGCGAGTTCCTTCACACCGGAGTCGCGCAGGTTGAGCGCGTGGGCGTGGCCCTGGCTGCCATAGCCGATGATCGCGACCTTCTTCCCCTTGATGAGATTGATGTCGGCGTCACGATCGTAATAAACACGCATAAGATGCCCTTTCCCTGGCAATATCGTTGTGGCAAAAGCGCCACGCACGGTTACTTTCCTTCCCGCCCCGCTGATAATGAGCGAAGGGCGGCATGGTCAAGCGGATTTCCGCCGCGCGCCGGGGCAATTTGCTCCGGCCGTTTGCTTGTGCATCAAATGTCTCCCGAAAACGGCACCCGTTGTCCGGTTTGATGCGCCATGAAAGCGCGATGCGGATGATGTAGGATGCCGTAGCATTGTTGTTTCACGGAGGAAATGCCATGACGGAAGCCATCGGGACGGTGCTCGCATTCTGGCGCGAGGCCGGCCCTTCCCTGTGGTTCGCGCGCGACGACGCGTTCGACGAGGCGGTGCGCGAGCGCTTCCTCACCCTTTACGAGACGCTGGCGGAAAACGAGCACATCCTCGACCGTCCCCATCCGTGGGAGGCGACGGCGGACGGCGCGCTGGCGCTCGCCATCGTGCTCGACCAGTTTCCCCGCCAGATATTCCGCGGCACGGCGCGCGCCTTCGCCGCGGACCCGCTGGCGCGCGCGGTCGCCCGCCGGTCGCTCCAGGCCGGATACGACCGGCAGGTGCCGGCCGAACTGCGCGGTTTCTTCTATTTGCCCTTCATGCATTCCGAAGACCTCGCCGACCAGGACCGCTGCGTCGCGCTCTACGAAGCGCTCGGCAACGCGGAAGGGTTGGAGTACGCCCGCATCCATCGCGACGCCATCGCCCGCTTCGGCCGCTTCCCCCACCGCAACCCGGCCCTGGGGCGCGAGACGACGCCCGAGGAACAGGCTTATCTCGACGACGGCGGTTTTTCCGGCTAGAGCGGTTTGCGTTCAAGCCGATTGATCGATTTGAACGCAAGTTGCGGTAAAACATGGAATTTGGAGCGGCATGACGATTTCACTTGAGTGCATGCCGCTCTAAAGCGGTTCCGCGCCCCGGCTCAACGCCGCGATGCCGGTGCGCGACACCTCGACCAGACCGCAGTCGGCCATCACGCTGATGAACCGTTCCACCTCTTCCGAGGTGCCGGTCAGCTCGAAGACGAACGAGGTCAGCGTGGCGTCGGCCGTTCTGGCGCCGAACGCCTGCGCCAGCCGCAGCGCTTCGACGCGCTCGTCGCCCTGCCCCGCGACCTTCAACAGCACCAGTTCGCGCTCCACCGCCGCGCCTTCCACCGTCAGGTCGGTGACCCTGTGCACCGGCACGAGGCGCGACAACTGCGCCTTGATCTGCTGGATCACCGCATGCGTGCCCGCCGTGACGATGGTGATGCGCGACAGGTGCGCCTCGTGCTGCGTTTCGGAGACGGTGAGGCTTTCGATGTTGTAGCCGCGTCCCGAGAACAGGCCGGCGATGCGCGCGAGCACGCCGGGCTCGTTGTCGACGATGATCGCGAGCGTGTGACGGGTCTCGGGCGTGGGCGGCGGCGCGTCGGAATAGATCGATGACATGGGAAGGATTCCGGTGGAAGGTTGCGGCGCTGGAGCACTCTCCGATTTCACGAAATCGGACAATGTTCCGCGATTCCTCAGGATGAGCGAATTCCCGTCGACCGGACGAACTCGTCCGGTCGGAAAGCGCTCTGAAGGCGAAAAATGTTTCATGGCGGTTACACCAGCGCCCTGCCCTTGTCGTCGATGACCGAGCCGATATCGGCGGCGGCGTCACCCAGCAGGATTTCGTTGTGCGCCTTGCCCGAGGGAATCATCGGGAAGCAGTTTTCGGCCGGGTCCACGATACAGTCGAAGATCACCGCGCCGGGCGTGTCGATCATGCGCACGATGGCGGCGTCGAGATCGTCCGCCCTGTCGCAGCGGATGCCGGTGGCGCCGTAAGCTTCGGCGAGCTTCACGAAATCGGGCAGCGCGTCGGAATAGCTTTCCGAGTAGCGCCCGCCATGCAGCAGTTCCTGCCACTGGCGCACCATGCCCATATATTCGTTGTTCAGGATGAAGATCTTCACCGGCAGCCGGTATTGCAGCGCCGTCGACATTTCCTGGATGTTCATCTGGATGGATGCCTCGCCCGCCACATCGATGACGAGCGCCTGCGGGTGGGCGATCTGCGCGCCGATGGCGGCGGGCAGGCCATAACCCATCGTGCCGAGCCCGCCCGAGGTCAGCCAGCGGTTGGGCTCCTCGAAATGCAGGAACTGCGCCGCCCACATCTGATGCTGGCCCACTTCCGTGCTGATGTAGCGGTCGCGGCCCTCGGTGAGCGCTTCGAGCCGCTCCAGCGCGTATTGCGGCTTGATGAACTTGCCGTCCTTGCGATAGGCGAGGCAGTTGCGCGCGCGCCAGCGGGCGATGTCCGCCCACCAGGGCGCGTAGCGCTCGCGGTCGATGGCGGGGGCGGTTTCCTTCCACACGCGCACCATGTCGCGCAGCACGTGGGCGCAATCGCCGACGATGCCGATATCGGCCTTCACCGTCTTGTTGATGGACGACGGGTCGATATCGATGTGGATCTTGCGCGCATGCGGGGCGAAGGCGTCCAGCCGGCCGGTGATGCGGTCGTCGAAGCGCGCGCCGACGGCGACGATGAGATCGGCGTCGTGCATGGCGAGATTGGCCTCGTAGGTGCCGTGCATGCCCAGCATGCCGAGGAACTGCGGGCTGGAGGCCGGGAAGGCGCCGAGCCCCATCAGTGTCGACGTCACGGGAAAGCCGGTGAGGCGCGCCAGCTCCCGCAGCAGCGCCGAAGCCTCCGGCCCGGCATTGATCACGCCGCCGCCTGTATAGAAGACCGGCCGGCGCGCGCGCGTCATCAATTCCACGGCGGCATTGATGCGCACGGGGTCGCCCTGCACCTTCGGCCGATAGGTCTTGTGCTGGTTGTCGGCGAGCCGCGCGTAGGCGCCGCTGTCGAACTGGATGTTCTTCGGGATGTCGACCACCACCGGGCCGGGCCGGCCGTGGCTGGCCACATAGAACGCCTCGTGCAGGATGCGCGGCAGGTCGGCCACGTCCTTCACCAGATAATTGTGCTTGGTGCAATGGCGGGTGATGCCCACCGTATCCGCCTCCTGAAAGGCGTCGGAGCCGATGAGGTAGGTCGGCACCTGCCCGGTGATGACGACGAGCGGGATCGAATCCATCATGGCGTCGGTGAGGCCGGTGACGGCGTTCGTCGCGCCGGGGCCGGAGGTGACGAGCACGCAGCCGACCTTGCCGGACGCGCGCGCATAGCCCTCCGCCGCATGCACCGCGGCCTGCTCGTGGCGCACGAGAATGTGACGAACCTTGTCCTGCTGAAACAATGCGTCGTAAATCGGGAGAACGGCGCCGCCGGGATAGCCGAAAATATGCTCGACGCCCTGGTCCTGCAAAGCGCGTATCACCATCTCCGCGCCGGTAATCGTCTCACTCATCGCCTCAACACTCCGTCTTTGCTTGTCGGCTTCTGTTCGGTGGCGATCCGTTTCAGGCAACAAAAAAGGGCCCCGAAGGACCCTTGTGCGCCATCAACCGGACCAGCAGGTCATCCCTGCTCCGTCGATGGCGCCCCCGATACGATAAGGTTCGTGTGCATGATGCCCGTGCCTTCCTTAAAGTTGCTGAAAAACTAGCCCGGACGCAACGATCGGTCAAGCCATCTTCTTCGATTATTGTGCGCGCCCGATCATGCCCCGTCGTCGGGCGTGATGGGTGTCGCCGCCGCGCCGCGATAGCCGGTCGCGAGTACATAAAGCTCGGCCGAATCGCTGCGGCTCGCCGCCGGCTTGACGTGGCGCACCACGGCGAAATCGCGTTTGAGATCGGCAAGCAGCGCGTTTTCCGTGCCGCCCTGCAACACCTTGGCGAGAAACACGCCGCCGGGCGACAGCACCTGGCGCGCGAAATCGAGCGCTGTTTCGGCCAGCCCCATGATCTTCAGGTGATCCGTCTTCTTGTGGCCGGTCGCGTTCGCCGCCATGTCGGACAGCACGATGTCCGCCGGCCCGCCGAGCAGCGCGATCAGCCGTTCCGGCGCTTCGGGCGCGAGAAAGTCGAGCTGGATGAAGTCCACGCCCGGCAGCGGCTCGATCTCCAGCAGGTCGATGCCGACGACGCGGCCCTTGCCGGCGCCCACGCCCACCTTCTGCGCCGCCACCTGCGACCAGCCGCCGGGTGCGGCGCCGAGATCGACGACGCGCTGGCCAGACTTGAGCAGCTTGTATTTCTCGTCGATCTCCAGCAGCTTGAACGCCGCGCGCGAACGATAGCCCTCGCGCCTGGCCCGCGCCACATAAGGATCGTTCAACTGGCGCTCCAGCCAGCGCGCGGAGGCGAGGGAGCGCTTGGCCGCGGTCTTCACGCGCACCTTCAGCGCCCGGGCACCTTCACTCTTGCCGCCGCTCTTGCCGCCGCCCTTCCCGCTGCCTGCGCTCACGCCCGCGGCCTCCTGTTCCACACGTTGTCCTCGCGCATCATGTTGAGGAGAATGCCCTCGCGCAACCCCCTGTCGGCGATGCGCAGACGGCGGCTGGGGAAAGCGCGGCGGATAGCCTCCAGAATGGCGCACCCCGCCAGCACGAGATCCGCCCGGTCGTTCCCGATACACGGATTGGCGATCCGCTCCTCGTAGGAGCAGTTCAGCAGGCTGGCGATGACCTTGCTCACGTCGCGGTCGTTCATCCACAGACCGTCGACCTGCCGCCGGTCATAGCGCGGCAGGTCGAGATAAACGCCTGCGATGGTGGTGACGGTGCCGGAGGTGCCGAGCAGGTGAAACCCCTTCATGCGCGAGGCATCGCGCGCGCGCCAGGCGAACGGGGCCAGGTGGCGCTCCACCTCGCCGACCATCGCCGCGAAGGCGGCCGGCGTGACGTCGACGCCGCCGAAACGCTCCGCCAGCGAGACGACGCCGAGCGGCAGAGATTCCCACGCCCGCACGCCGTGGCCGCCGGCATGCTTGCCGCGGGCGTCGTCGCGACGCGGAGAAGCGCCCGCGCCCGCGTGAGGCTGTCGGTCCCGCCCATGCGCCGCTTCGGCGCGACCGCGGCCCCATCGCCGGCGGACGCTGGTCCAGACGAGTTCCGTCGAGCCGCCGCCGATGTCGAACACAAGAACGCTCTCGGCCTCGGGATCGGCCAGCCCCGTGCAACCGCTGACGGCGAGCAGCGCTTCGGTCTCGCGGTTCACGATCTCCAGCGCGAGCCCCGTCTCGCTCTCGACGCGGTCGATGAAATCCTGCCCGTTGGCGGCGGCCCGGCACGCCTCGGTGGCGATGAGGCGCGCGCGCCCCACGCGGCGGGCGTCCATCTTGGCGCGGCACACCTTCAGCGCGTCGATGGCGCGGGAAATGGCGTCCTCACCCAGCCGGTTCACGTTGGTGAGACCCTCGCCCAGACGCACGATTCGCGAAAAGGCGTCGATCACGCGGAAACTGTCGTAGGTGGGCTCCGCCACCAGCAGGCGGCAATTGTTCGTGCCGAGATCGAGCGCGGCATAGGTGCGGGCGCCGCGCTCGCTTTCCTTCTGCCACAGGGGCGTGCGAGCACGGGTTGCGCGGGCCATGCCAGCACCCGCGCCGGCCGGCTCCATCAGCACCGCCGCGCCGTTGATCGCCGCGCTCTGCATCCCCGCGCCATGCCGCTGATACCCATCAGTCAGCTCGGCCGTGGCCCTGTTATAGCTGCCCACAGCTTCATCGTTGACCGTCACGGCCCTGTTCCTGTCGGAATGCCTCCGGCGCGGTCAGCCAGTGCCGCGCGGCGCCGGATCATCCCGGTATTACTCGTTACCGTCACACTAGCAGCCCACGCATCGCATTGCCAAGCCCCATTTCTGCCCCGCTTGCGGCCGCATCTCGCGGCAAGATGAGCAAATCTTAATCTTGCCGAAACCGGAAAAGCCTTGATCGAACAAGCGGCCCGAGGCCATAGCTCTTGCGCGGGACAAGCGGTCCCGGCCGGACGGAAGCGATTGGGAGAGCGAGGAATGCTGTCACCCGCAGGGCCGCAGCAGCAGGAGGCCGATGCGCGGCATGCCGCGCACCTTGCCGCCGACGCACGCGGCGACGGCCGGCGACGGCCGTGGCTCGTGCGCATCGTCTGGCTGCTGCTGCTCGCCGCCGCGACAGGCGCGATCGTCTTCTTCCTGCGGCCAGCCGAGGACGCGCGCACCGCGGGCGCCCCCTTCGGCCCGCGCTCCGGCCAGCCCGCCGCCATGCCGGTAGGCGCGGCGGCCGTCGCCCGGTCCGATATTCCCGTTACCGTGCAAGCGCTTGGCACGGTCACGCCGCTCGCCACCGTCGTCGCCCGCACGCGGGTCGCGGGTCAGATCACCCGCGTCGCCTTCACGGAAGGGCAACAGGTGGAGAAGGGTGACCTGCTCGCCGAGGTCGACGCGCGCCCCTACCAGATCGCGCTCGATCAGGCGAGAAGCCAGCTCGCGCGCGACGAGGCGGAACTGGCGAACGCGAGGACCGATCTCGCGCGCTATCAGGCGCTGGCGCGCCAGAACGCCATCGCGCGCCAGCAGCTCGACGCGCAGCAGGCCACCGTCCGCCAGCTTGAGGCGACCGTCAAGGCGAGCGCCGCCGCCGTGCGCACGGCCGAACTCAATCTGGAATACACGCGCACCACCGCGCCGATCGCCGGCCGCGCCGGCCTGCGCCAGATCGACGAGGGCAACTACGCCCAGACCGGCGACGCCGGCGGCCTCGTCACCATCACCCAGATGAGGCCGATCTCGGTGCTGTTCAGCGTGCCCGAGGATCAGGCGCCGGCGATCAACCGCCGCCTCGCCGGCGGCGAGGCGCTGCCCGTCGCGCTCTACGACCGCAATCGCACCGGCAAGCTCGCGGAAGGCCGGCTGTCGACCATCGACAACCAGATCGACACGACCACCGGCACGGTGCGCCTGCGCGCCGTCTTCGACAACGCGGACGAAGCGCTGTTTCCCAACCAGTTCGTCAATGTCGAACTGCGCGTCGACACGGTGCGCGATGCCGTCGTCATTCCCGCCACCGCGCGACTGACCGGCAGGCCCGGCACCTACACCTGGCTCATCGACCGCGAGAACCGCACCGTCGCCATCCGTCCCGTCGCCACCGGCTTTTCCACCGCCGATCTGGTGCAGGTTCTCGACGGCCTGCAACCGGGCGATCTCGTCGTGACCGATGGCTCCGACCGGCTGCGCGAGGGCATGCAGGTCGCGTTGCCGGGCGAACGGCCCGCCGCTCCGGCGGCCGCACCCGCCACCGCCCGGACGCGCCAGGGCGGCCCCGGCCCCCGCGGTTCCGGCCCCGGCAATTCCGGCGAAGAGCGGCCGCGCCGCGGGCCGCCCGGCCCGCCGCCCCAGTGAAGCCGGATGTGACGACATGAACGTCTCCCGCCCCTTCATCCTGCGGCCGGTGGCGACGACGCTGCTGATGCTGGCGCTGATGATCGTCGGCGTCATCGCCTTTCGCAACCTGCCGCTCGCGGCGCTGCCCGAGGTCGATTACCCGACGATCCAGGTGCAGACCTTCTACCCCGGCGCCTCGCCGGAGGTGATGGTCGCTTCCGTCACCGCGCCACTGGAGCGCCAGCTCGGCCAGATGCCGGGCCTGCGGCAGATGTCCTCGACCTCGGCGGCGGGCGCGTCCGTCGTCACGCTGCAATTCAACCTCGATCTCGGCATCGACATCGCCGGCCAGCAGGTGCAGGCGGCGATCAACGCGGCCGGCAATCTCCTGCCCTCGGACCTGCCCGCGCCACCCGTCTACGCCAAGGTCAACCCGGCCGATGCGCCGGTGATGACGCTCGCCGTCACCTCCGCCACCCTGCCGCTGACGCAGGTGCAGGACATGGTGGAGACGCGCCTTGCGCAAAAAATCTCGCAGGTGGCGGGCGTCGGGCTGGTGACGCTGGCGGGCGGGCAGCGGCCCGCCGTGCGGGTGCGCGCCAACACGCTGGCGCTCGCCGCCTACGGCCTCAACATCGACGATCTGCGCTCCACCATCGGCAACGCCAACGTCAACACGCCCAAGGGCAGTTTCGACGGCGAGCGGCGCGCCTACGCCATCCAGTCGAACGATCAGTTGCGCGGCATCGACGAGTTCCGCAACCTCGTCATCGCCTACCGCAACAACGCCCCGGTGCGCCTTTCCGACGTGGCGGACGTCATCGAGGGCGCGGAAAACGAGCGCCTCGGCGCGTGGGCAGGCAGTCGGGAGGGCAGCCGGGCGGACGGAAGCGGGGAAAGCCAGCAACCGGCGATCCTGATCAACATCCGCCGCCAGCCGGGCGCGAACGTCATCGCCGTGGTGGACAACGTGCGCGCGCTGTTGCCCGCGCTCACCGAATCGCTGCCCGCCTCCGTCGACGTCGCCGTGATGTCCGACCGCACGGAGACGATCCGCGCCTCGGTGCATGACGTGCAGGTGGAGCTGATGATGGCCATCGGCCTCGTCGTGCTCGTCATCTTCCTGTTCCTGCGCAACATTCCGGCCACGATCATCCCGAGCCTGTCCGTGCCGCTGTCGCTCGTGGGCACGTTCGCGGTGATGTATCTCGCCGGCTTCAGCCTCAACAACCTGTCGCTGATGGCGCTCACCATCGCCACCGGCTTCGTGGTGGACGACGCGATCGTCATGATCGAGAACATCGCCCGCTACATCGAGAAGGGCGACAAGCCGCTCGACGCCGCGCTCAAGGGCGCGGGGCAGATCGGCTTCACCATCATCTCGCTGACGCTTTCGCTCATCGCGGTGCTGATTCCGCTACTGTTCATGGGCGATGTCGTGGGCCGGCTGTTCCGCGAATTCGCCGTCACGCTCGCCGTCACCATCCTGATATCGGCGGTCGTCTCGCTGACGCTGGTGCCGATGCTGTGCGCGAAGATCCTGCGCCGCGAGGCGCGCGTCGAGCGCCGCACATGGTTCGACGGCCTCATCGCCGCCTACGGGCGCATGCTCGACGTCGTGCTGGATCACGGCTGGGTGACGCTTCTCGTCGCGCTCGGCACGCTGGGGCTGACGGTCTGGCTGTACGTCATCGTGCCCAAAGGCTTCTTTCCGGTGCAGGACACCGGCCTCATCGCCGGCGTGTCGGAGGCGGAGCAATCCATATCCTTCACCGGCATGGCGGAGCGGCAGCAGGAGATCGCGCGGATCATCCTCGCCGATCCCGACGTCGCCGGCGTCACCTCGTACATCGGCGTCGACGGCACGAATCTCACCCTCAACACCGGCCGCTTCCAGATCGAGCTGAAACCGCGCGGCGAGCGCGACGCCACCGCCGCCGAGATCGCGCGCCGCATCACGGCGCAGGCGGCCGGGGTGCCGGGCATCGGCCTCTACATGCAGCCGGTGCAGGATCTCACCATCGATTCCACGGCGAGCCGCACGCAATACCAGTTCGTGCTCGACGACGCCGACCCGGAGGTGCTCTCGGAATGGGTGCCGCGCATGGTGGAGGCGCTGCGCACCCTGCCCCAGCTTGAGGACGTGACCAGCAACCTGCTGGAGCGCGGCCTCGCCGCGCAGGTCACGGTGGACCGCGACACGGCGGCGCGTTACGGCATCACCACGGCGACCGTCGACAACGCGCTCTATTCCGCCTTCGGCCAGCGCATCGTCTCCACCATCTTCACGCAGGCGAACCAGTACCGCGTCATTCTGGAAGCCGATCCGGCGCTGCGCTTCACGCCCGCCGCGCTGCGCGACATCTACCTGCCCTCGGCCGGCGGCGGGCAGGTGCCGCTCTCGGCCATCGCCACGGTGACGGAGCGGCTCGCGCCGCTCCAGCTCAACCACCGCAGCCAGTTTCCCACCGCCACCATCTCCTTCAACCTCGCGCCGGGCGCGGCGCTCGGGCAGGCGGTGGACGCGATCCGCGCCACGGCGGCGAACATCGGCCTGCCGCCCGGCGTCACCACGTCGTTCGAAGGAGCGGCGCTCGCTTTCGAAGCGGCGCTCACCAGCCAGGTATTGCTGCTGATCGCGGCGGTCGCGGCGATGTATATCGTGCTCGGCGTGCTCTACGAGAGTTACGTGCATCCGGTGACGATCCTCTCCACCCTGCCCTCGGCGGGCCTCGGCGCGCTGCTGGCGCTCATCTGGATGGAGCGGGAGCTCGACATCATCGGCATCATCGGCATCGTGCTGCTCATCGGCATCGTGAAGAAGAACGCCATCATGATGATCGACTTCGCGCTGGACGCGGAACGCAACCGCGGCCTGTCTGCGCGCGCGGCGATCCATGAGGCGTGCCTGCTGCGCTTCCGCCCCATCCTGATGACGACCTTCGCAGCGCTGTTCTCCGGCCTGCCGCTGATGCTGGGCGAGGGGGCGGGTTCGGAACTGCGCCAGCCGCTCGGCATCACCATCGTCGGCGGGCTCATCGTCAGCCAGGTGCTGACGCTGTTCACGACGCCTGTGATCTATCTGGCCTTCGACAGGCTGGCGCGCGTGCTCGATACGCGGCCGGAACCGGAAGAGGACGAGCCGGAAGAAGCGCGGCCATGAACATTTCCGCGCCCTTCATCCGCCGCCCGGTGGCGACCACGCTGCTGACAATCGGCCTGGCGCTCGCGGGGCTTCTGGCTTATTTCCGACTGCCGGTGGCGCCGCTGCCGCAGGTGGAGTTTCCCACCATCATGGTGTCGGCCTCCATGGCGGGAGCGAGCCCCGAGATCATGGCGACGAGCGTGGCGACGCCGCTCGAACGCCATCTCGGCCAGATCGCGGACGTCACCGAAATCACCTCGTCGAGTTCGCAGGGCTCGACGCGGATCGTGCTGCAATTCGGCCTCAACCGCGACATCGACGGCGCGGCGCGCGACGTGGAGGCGGCCATCGCCGCCGCCCGCGCCGACATGCCCGCCGCCATGCGCGGCAACCCCACCTACCGCAAGGCCAACCCGGCCGACGCGCCGGTGATGCTGCTCGCCCTCACCTCGAAGACGCTGCCGCTCGGCGACATGTACGACGCCGCCTCCACGATCCTGTCGCAAAAGCTGTCGCAGGTGAAGGGCATCGGGCAAGTGGGCGTCAGCGGCAGTTCGCTGCCGGCCGTGCGGGTGGACATCAACCCCACCGCCCTTTTCAACCTCGGCATCGGGCTGGAGGACGTGCGCGCGGCGCTTTCCGCCGCCAATGCCAACAGCCCCAAGGGCGCCATCGAATACGGCGACCGGCGCTGGCAGATCTACACCAACGAGCCCTACCGCCTGGCGGAGCACTATCGCCCCCTCGTCATCGCCTGGCGCAACGGCGCGCCGGTGCGGCTCGGCGATATCGCCACCGTCACGGATTCGGTGGAGAACGTGCGCAACCGCGGCCTGTTCAACGGCGAGCCCGCCGTGCTCATGACGCTGACGCGCATGCCCGGCGCCAACATCATCGAGACCGTCGACGCCGTGAAGGCGCTGCTGCCGCAGTTGGGCGCCGCCATCCCGGCGGGCATCGACCTGTCGGTGGCGCTCGACCGCACCACGACGATCCGCGCCTCGATGGTCGACGTGCAGTTCACTCTCGCCGCCTCCATCGCGCTCGTCATCTTCGTCGTCTATCTTTTCCTGCGCGACTGGCGGGCCACGCTGATCCCGGCCGTCGCGGTGCCGGTGTCGCTGATCGTCAGCTTCGGGGCGATGTACTGGCTGGGCTACAGCCTCAACAACTTCTCGCTGATGGCGCTCATCATCGCCACCGGCTTCGTCGTGGACGACGCCATCGTGGTGCTGGAAAACACCATGCGCCATGTGGAGGCCGGCACGGGGCGCGTGCGGGCGGCGCTGACAGGCGCGCGGGAAGTGAGCTTCACCGTGCTCTCCATGAGCGTGTCGCTCGTGGCCGTGTTCATCCCGCTGCTGCTGCTTGGCGGCCTGCCGGGGCGCATGTTCCGCGAATTCGCGGTCGTGTTGTCGTCGACGATCATCGTGTCGCTGGTGATCTCGCTGACGACGACGCCGATGATGTGCGCGCGCCTTCTCGGCCGCGCGTCCAAATCAGACGTGCCCGGGCCATCGCGCCTGTCGGGCGCGATATTGCGCTTCTACGCCCGCACGCTCACCGCCGCCCTGCGCCATCCGTGGCTTCTGGTGCTGACGCTGCTCGTCACGATCGGCCTCAACGTCCATCTTTTCACCGTGGTGCCCAAGGGCCTGCTGCCGCTACAGGACACGGGCGCGCTCATCGGCGGCGTGCGGGCGGACCAGAGCACCTCCTTCCTCAACCTGCGCGACAAGATCGCCGAGTTCGAGCAGATCGTGCGCGCCGATCCGGCGGTCGAGAATGTCGTGGTGTTCACCGGCGGGCGGGCGAACTCCGCCTTCCTCAACGTCACGCTGAAGCCGCTCGCACAGCGCGACGCCTCGGCGTGGGAGATCGTCAACCGCCTGCGCCCGCAATTCGCGCGCGTCGAGGGCGCGTCGACCTTCCTGTTTCCGGTGCAGGATCTGCGCGTGGGCGGGCGCGAGAGCAGCTCGCAATATCAGTTCACCCTGCAAAGCGACGATCTCGCGGCGCTGCGCGACTGGGCGCCGAAGATCACCGAGGCGCTCAAGCGCGAGCCGTTGCTGACCGACATCGATTCCGACCGCGAGGAAGCGGGGCTGCAAGTGAACCTCGCCGTCGACCGCGACGCGGTGGCGCGCTTCGGTCTCAGCATGAGCCAGATCAACGGCGTGCTTTACGACGCCTTCGGCCAGCGCGCCGTCTCCACCATCTACGACCGGCTGAACCAGTACAGCGTCATCATGGGCCTCGAACCGCGCTATCTGGCCGGGCCCGAATCGCTCGGCGCCATCTACATCAGCGCCAAGGGAGGCACGATCAGCGCCACGCAATTGTCCGGCGCGCTCTCCGGCACCGTATCGGGCGGCGGCGCGGCGGCGAGCGCCGCCGACATCGCCGGCGACCCGGTGCGCAACCAGCTCCTCAACCAGATCGCGGTGACGGGGCGCGGGCAGGCTTCCACAGGCTCGGCCGTCAGCACGGCGAAGCGGGACATGATCCCGCTGTCGGCGGTGGCGAGCCACAGCTTCGGCACCACGCCGCTGTCCGTCAACCATCAGGGGCTGTTCGTCGCGACCACCATTTCCTTCAACCTCGCGGAAAGGGCGGCGCTGAGCGACGCCGTCGTCGCCGTCAACCGCGTGATGGCGGAGCTCAACGTGCCGCGCGCCATCCACGGCAGTTTCGAGGGCACCGCCCGCACCTTTCAGGAGATGTCGTCGTCGATGGCGTGGCTGATCCTCGCGGCGCTCGCCACCATCTACATCGTGCTCGGCATCCTCTACGAGAGCTACATCCACCCGCTGACGATCCTGTCGACATTGCCCTCGGCGGGCATCGGCGCGGTGATGGCGCTGATGCTGGCTGGCATGGAGTTCAGCCTCATCGCGCTCATCGGCGTCTTCCTGCTCATCGGCATCGTGAAGAAGAACGCCATCATGATGATCGACTTCGCCATCCAGGCCGAGCGCGCTCAGGGCCTCGCGCCGGAGGCGGCCATCGTGCAGGCGGCGCTGCTGCGGTTCCGCCCCATCATGATGACGACGCTCGCCGCGATACTGGGCGCGGTGCCGCTCGCGGCCGGGCTTGGCGAAGGCGCGGAAATGCGCCAGCCGCTCGGCGTCGCCATCGTCGGCGGGCTCGTGCTCAGCCAGTTGCTGACGCTCTATACGACGCCCGCCGTCTACGTGCTGTTCGACCGCCTGCAAACGCGCCTGCGCGGAACCGCCGCGCGCGATCAGCGGGCGGCGGCGTAGGCGCGCGCCGCCTCGCCGAAGGCGCGGAACAGCGCCGTCGACAGCGGATCGGCCCACACCCGCCATTCGGGATGCCATTGCACCGCCACCGCGAAGGCGCCGCGCTCGCGGGCGGCGGCGACATGGAACGCCTCGATCAGCCCGTCCGGCGCGTGAGCTTCCGCCACGAGGCCGGGCGCGAGCCGGTCGATCCCCTGGCTGTGGAGCGAATTGACCTGCACCCGCGCCACGCCCGCGAGTTCATGCAGAATGCCGCCTTCCACCAGCGCGACCTCGTGCGCCGGCGCATATTGCGTCGCGAGATCGCCGTCGGGCTCGCGGTGGTCGTTGAAACCGCCGACATCCTGCACATGCTGGTGCAGGGTGCCGCCGAGCGCGGCGTTGATCTCCTGAAAGCCGCGACACACGCCAAGAAGCGGCAACCCCCGCTCCACCGCCGCGCGCACCAGCGGCAGCGACAGGTCGTCGCGATCCCGGTCGAGCAGCTCGTCGGCGAACGTGCGCTCGCCGCCATAGACGGCCGGATCGACGTTCGACGGGCTGCCGGGCAGGAACACGCCGTCGAGGAAAGCCAGCAGCCGGTCGAGATCGGGGCTGATGCTCCGCTCCCCCGCATCGGTGGCGGAGAGGCGGCCGGGCAGGATCACCACCTCCGCATCCGCCCCGCGCGCGACGGCGTAAAGATATTTGTCCTGCACCTTATGCCAGACATGTTTGCGCGACGGCTTCACATCCGCGACGACACCGATGACGGGACGCATGGGCATAATCCTTGGCATGATCGTTACAACACGGCCAGGAGGCCGGAAACGACGGCAACGACGAAACCGGCGCTCAGGCTCACGCCCACCGCGCCGACCGCCAGACCGCAGATGACGACGAGGCCGTCGCGTTCCACAAGCCCGAGCCCGACGAGACAGATCGCGATGCCCGGCGGAATCTGGCCGATGATCGGCGGGGCCGTCAACAGGCTGAAGGCGATGAGCACCAGCGCCACGCCGGTGAGGCGCATGCGCAGGGGCGCGCCGAAGAAGATCAGACGCGGCCGCGACCATTGCTCCAGCCGCCGCACGTAGGGCAACGCCGTTTCCACCGCCCGCGCGACATCCGCCCGCGCCACGGACCGGCCGAGCAGCCGGCGCGGTATCCACGGCGTCGTGCGACCATAGACGATCTGCGCCGAGACGCCGAGCACCAGAAATCCGCAGATGAGCGGGATCGGCGGCGGCATCGGCAGGCAATTGGGCAGACCGAGCACCACGAAGAGCAGCGCGAACGCCTGCGGCCCCAGCGCATCGACGATCTCGCCGAGCGTCAGCCGTTCGCCCGCTCCGTCCCGAAGCGCAATGAGAACCGAAGATGTGCGGGCAACGGAAGGCGACAGGGCGATGATCCGGGGCTGGGAGCGGAAGGGCAGCGGGCTTGCATAGACCATGACGGCCCGCCGGCCAAGCGGGGATATCGGCGCGCGCCGCCGCCGCCCGCGCGAATTAATCCCGCGTGCACCTGAAATCGTCTACAGATCGTGCGGATTTCAGGCATTCCAAAGAGATTCCATGCGCTCCCTCAGCCCCGCCCTCGACCGCGCCGCCCTGATCCTGCTGGCGATCCTGCCGCTGGCGATGGCGCTCGCCAACCGTTCCGCCGCCGCCGTCGTCGCGCTGGCGGGCGTGCTGGCGCTCGCGGCCCGAATCACGGGCGGCGAACGCCTGCCGCTCCCGCCGCGCGCGGCCGCCGCAGCCGCGCTCGGCTTCGTCGCCTTCGCCGCTCTCTCGCTCACCTGGAGCCATGCCCCGGCGACGTCGCTGTTCGTCGCGGCGGAAGCCGGCCTGCCCTTCCTCGGCGGCGCGCTGCTGCTCACCGGCCTGCCGCGCGTGCTCCCGCCCGCGTTCGTGCGCTGGGCGGCGATAGCCTTCGCGAGCGCCTGCGCGCTCATCGTCGCGGAACTCGCCACCGGCCTCGGCGCGCGCGACGCGCTCGGGATGCGGGCGCAATCCTTCATCTTCAACCGGCCGGTCATGACCCTGCTCATCCTGTTCTGGCCGCTCGCAGTGCAGATGCGGCGTCTCGGCTGGGAAAGATGGGCCTGGGGGCTCGGCGTCCTGCTCGTCGTCACCATCGAGCGCGCCACGTCGGGCGCGGCGATGCTGGGGCTGCTGCTGGCGCTGCCGGCGTTCCTCGCGGCGCTGTGGAGCCGGCGCGCGGGCCTGCTGATCGCCGGCGCCATGCTGGCGGGCTGCCTCGCCATCGCCCCCTTCAAGGGCGCGCTTCTGGACGGGCTCATGCCGCCCCGGCTCGTCGAGCGCCTCGAATCCGTGCATGCGGCCGACCGCATCGAGATCTGGCAGGATTTCGCCGCCATCCTGCATCAGCGCCCGCTGACGGGCGCGGGCTTCGGGGTGAGCGCGCGGATGGCGGAAGCGCCCGCCGCCGCCGATATTCCGGCCGGGCGGGGGCGGCTGCTCGCGGCGGGCCACCCGCATGACGGCTTCCTTCAGATATGGGCGGAACTCGGGCTCGTCGGCGCGCTGCTCGCGGCGCTGAACGGGTTCTTCATCCTGCGCGCCATCGCCCGCCTGCCCGCGGACATGACGGCCGCCGCCGTCGCGAGCACCGTCGCCGCGGCGGCGGTGGTGAGCGTCTTTCACGGCGCCTGGCAAGGATGGTGGATCGGCCTGCTGATGGCCGCCGCCTTCTGGTGCAGCCGCCAAACCCGGCGCGCGCCATGAACGCGCGGCGCAAGCCATGAAAAAAGCCGCCCGAAAGGGCGGCTTCTCCGTATTCCGTCCAGCGGAACCGATCAGCGCGAGTAGAACTCGACGACGAGGTTGGGCTCCATGTGCACCGGATAGGGCACGTCGCTCAGCGTGGGCACGCGCACGAAACGGGCGGCGCCCTTGTTGTGATCCACCTCGACATAATCCGGCACGTCGCGCTCGCCGAGCGCCGCGGCTTCGAGCACCACGACGAGCTGGCGGGACGATTCCTTGATCTCGATGAGATCGCCGGGGCGCACGAGATAGCTCGGAATGTTGACGCGACGGCCGTTGACCTTCACATGCCCGTGGTTGACGAACTGGCGCGCAGCGAACACGGTGGGCACGAACTTGGCGCGATACACCACGGCGTCGAGACGGCGCTCCAGCAGGCCGATCAGGTTCTCGCCGGTGTCGCCGCGCAGGCGGGAAGCTTCCACGTAATAGCGGTGGAACTGCTTCTCGGAGATGTTGGCGTAGTAGCCCTTCAGCTTCTGCTTGGCGCGCAGCTGGGTGCCGAAGTCCGACATCTTGCCCTTGCGGCGCTGGCCGTGCTGGCCGGGGCCGTACTCGCGGCGGTTGACGGGGCTCTTGGGACGACCCCAGATGTTCTCGCCAAGACGGCGATCGATTTTATACTTGGCCGAAATTCTCTTCGACATCGCGTGTCCTCTCAAACAGGCTCGACATGAGGAACGCGCCCTCCTCTTCCCCGGTCAGGGAGACGACAGACCCGGCGTTCTCGCAGGAGAACACGGGCCACGGGAGCGCAAAACGCCGACGCGGGCCATGAGGCCCGCGCAGGTGACGGCTTCCTAACCCCGATTCCCGCCGATGTCAAACGGCTGTCACATCCGGCCGCCGATTTTCCCGCCCGTCGGCGGCCGGGCCTTCCACCGCCAGCCCGCGCGCGGCGAGCCCCTGCGCAAGGGCGGCGGATGCGGACCTGCCCGAGGTGAAAACCATCCGCGCAGGTTGCGGCGCGCTCTTCCCCGACGCTTCGCCGATGAGATGCACCATCCGCCGCGCGATGGCCGGCGCGGGATCGATCCACGAAACCGGCCAGGGCGCCAGCTTGCGGAACCGTTCGAGCAGCAGCGGATAATGCGTGCAGGCCAGCACGATCATGTCGGTGCGCGCGCCGTCGCGTGTGACGAAGGCGGGACGGATCTCGTCCCGCAGCGTCGCGTCGTCCACCGGCTGCCCGGCAAGCTCCCGTTCGGCGAAGCCCGCAAGGCGCAGCGAGCCGACGAGATGCACGTTGCACGAATCGGCGAACTTGCGGATGAGGTCGTGCGTGTAGTCGCGCGCCACGGTGCCGGGCGTCGCGAGAATGGTGATCTCGCCGGAGACGGTCTGTTCCGCCGCCGGCTTGATGGCCGGCACCGTGCCGATGAAGGGAATCGCGAACCGCGACCGCAGCGCCGGCAGCACGAGCGTGGATGCGGTGTTGCAGGCGATCACGGCGAGATCGGGCGAGAAGCGGCCGATCAGCCCGTCCATCAGGTCCACGACGCGCGCCAGCAGCGTCTGCGCCTCCATGCCGCCATACGGAAAGCCGGCGTCGTCGGCGACGTAGACGAACGCCGCATCGGGCCGCGCCTTGCGCAGTTCGGAAAAAACCGTGAGCCCGCCGAGCCCTGAATCGAACACCAGCACGCGGGGCGGGCGCGCCTCGCCTTCCGCGACACGATCAGTCGTCATCGAAGACCGCTCCTCACCTGCAACCCGCCGCGATTCCATAGCGTTTTCGAACGAAGCGGACACCGCCCCGCGTGAGGAAAACACATTAACCCGAAAAGACGGACCGTTCCCGCGTTTCAACGAAACGCAGGAACGGTTTAGCCCTCATCCGTTAACGGTTCATCCTGTTTCGCGGCGGGCGGCACCGGCCCGCGCCGCAGCGCCCCGGCCGCGCCGCGCAGCGTCTTGACGTCCTGCTCCGTCATCGAGAGACGCAGCAGGATGTCGCGCAGGTTGCGGATCATGGCAGGCTTCTTCTCCGGCGCGGGAAAGAAGCCGCAGGTATCCAGCTCCGTCTCCAGCCAGCCGAAGAAGGACACCAGCGCCTCCCGCTTCGCCGGCGGCGAGCGCTCCTCCAGATTGAACGGCAATTGCCCGTGCGCCTTCTTGAACCATTCGTAGCCCACGAGCAGCACCGCCTGAGCCAGGTTGAGCGAGGCGTTGGCGGGATCGACGGGGAAGGTGACGATGGCGTCGGCCAGCGCCACCTCGTCGTTGTCGAGCCCCGTGCGCTCGCGGCCGAACAGGATGCCCACGCCCTCGCCGCCGTGCAGGCGGTCCAGCACCTGCGTCAGCGCCTCGTCGGCGTCCAGCACGCGCTTCATCTGCCCGCGCTCGCGCGCCGTGGTGGCATAAACGGCGTTGAGATCGGCCACGGCCGACAGCAGGTCCGGGAAAACCTGCGCCCGCTCCAGCACATGGGCGGCGTTGGCGGCGGTGACGACGGCGCGCTCGTTCGGCCAGCCGTCGCGCGGGTTGACGATGCGCATGTCGGACAGGCCGAAATTCGCCATGGCGCGCGCGGCCATGCCGATGTTCTCGCCCATCTGCGGCTCGACGAGGATGATCTTCGGCCCGCCGGTGAGGGGCGCGAGGCTGTGATTGGTTCCGGCACCGGTCATTCGGTTTCTTTCAACGGATTCTGTCAGGAAGCGCATTCAGGACGAGCTTTTTAGCCCTTTGCCGAAAACCCGCAACCCCCGAACGGCCGCCATGCCGAAGCGTCCCGCTTTGCCCGGACGCCACGATATCGCCAGTTTTAACGACTTTTAAAACAAACGTAAATGAGCCTCACACGGAGCAATTCAGACGTGCTACAAAGCACACGATCCGTTTCAGTTCCGCAAAAAACGTGATGCCGTACCTCACCTTCCGGCTTTTGCATCTTGTCGGCAACCGCAACACCCGTCCCGGTCGGAAAACCGCAGGCGAAGGCAGTTTTTCCAAGAAGGCAGTTTTCCCGCAAATGTCCCACGAAGCCAGACTTTTCGAAATGCTGCCGGAAGCCGCGAAGACGGGCGAGACCGCCGCGCTCGGAAAAGCCGCCCCGCAACACATGGAATCGGACCGTGGCGGCGCATTGACGCGGCGCGGCGCGCTGGCGCTCGGACTTGCCGCCGCGGGCGCGGCCATCGCACCTGTCGGGCCGGCGCGCGCGCAGGAGGCGAACTTTCTCGAGGCGGCGCTGGCGACGGTCGGCGACGGGGAAACGTTCGACCCGGCGCGGCTGCTGCAAATCGCGCGGCTCCTCGCCGGGCGCACCTACGCCGCCGGCGCGACGGACCTTCCCGACGATCTCGCCAGCCTGAGCTACGATCAATACATCGGCATCCGCGCCCGGCCGGAAGCCTACCTGTGGCGCGGCGAAGGGCGAGGTTTCGCGATCGAGCCGCTGCATCGCGGCTTCATCTTCTCCAACCCTGTACGGCTTCACGCCGTCGAGGACGGCAAGGTCCGCCGCATCCGCTATGCGCGCGACCTGTTCGACTTCGGCAAGCCTGCGCCTCCGGCCGCCCAGCCGGCGCGAAACGGGGCGGGCGAGCAGGCGCGGAACGGAACGCCGGACGGCGCCGCCGACGAGCCGCTCGATTTCTCCGGCTTCCGCATCTACACCGATGCGCCCGGCGAAGCGCCGCAGGAAGCCGCCATCTTTCAGGGCGCGACATTTTTCCGCGCCAAGGCGCGCGGGCAGAACTACGGCGTGCACGCGCACACGCTGATGCTGCGCCCGGCCGACGCCAAGGGCGAGGAACTGCCGCAGTTTCGCGGATTCTGGATCGAAAGGCCGCTGGCGGGGGCGGACCTGCTCGTCATCCACGCGCTGCTCGATTCGGAAAGCGTCGCGGGAGTGGTGCGCTTCACCTTCCGGCCCGGCGACACCGCGATCACCGATGTCGAGGCGACGCTGATCCCGCGCGTGCGCCTCGATCATATCGGCATCGGCGGGTCGACGGCCAATTTCCTGTTCGGCCCCATCCGGCCGGCCGGCGTCCCGGACACGCGCGCCGCCGTGCACGATGTCGGCGGCCTACAAATTCACAACGGACGGTCGGAATGGCTGTGGCGGCCGCTGGACAACCCGCAAACGCTGCAAATCTCGGCCTTCCTCGACGTCAACCCGAAAGGCTTCGGCCTGTTGCAGCGCGCGCGCGACTTCTCGGCCTACGAGGATGACGTGCAGCACTTCGAGCGCCGTCCGAGCCTGTGGGTGGAACCCCTTCAGGAATGGGGCGAAGGCGCGGTCCAGCTCATCGAGGTGCCCACGCCGTCGGAGGGCACGCCGAACATCATTTCCTACTGGCGGCCCGCGCAGGCCGTCGAGGTGGGCGCCGAGGCGCGCTTCGTGTGGCGCCTGTTCTGGAGCTGGTCGGTGCCGGGGCGGCCGAAACTCGCCTATGTGCGCGGCACGCGCATCGGCGCGCTGGCGGGCAGCCGCGTGCGCCGCTTCGCCATCTCCTTCGCCGGCGACGAACTCGCCCGGCCCGACATCGCCACCGCCGCGAAAGTGGCGCTCTCCGCCTCGCGCGGCACGGTCGGCAACACGCGCCTGTGGGCCTATCCCGAACGCAAGCTGGTGCGGGTTCTGTTCGATCTCGACCCCGGCAACGAGACCAGCAGCGAATTGAGGCTCGAACTGACGGAAGCCGGCAAGCCGCTGAGCGAAAGCTGGCTCTTCCGCTGGACGCCATGAAGTGCCACACGCCATGAACGATACGCCATGAACGATATATCATGAACGATACGTCCCTTTCTCCCAACGACGGCGGTTGCGCAGGCATCGCGGCGGAAGTGGCGGCATGGCCGCCGGCGACGCCGGACGAGCATCCTCTCGCCATGCCGACGCAATCCCTGCGCCGCTGGCGCAAGGACGAGGAACGCAAGCCCGTCGCCGGCGGCCGCGTCGGCGCATCGCCGGTCGGCATCTGGCTGGCGCGCATCTTCGTATTCGGCGCGGCGCTGGCGCTGACCGCCTACGGCGCATGGCAGATGTATCAGGTGGTGTCGGTGAGCCGCACGACCGTGCTGCAATGGCTGCTGCTGGTGTTGTTCACGATCAACTTCTCGTGGATCGCCCTTGCCTTCACCAGCGCGATTCTGGGCTTCGTCACGCTCCTGCGCCGCCCGGGGCCGAGCGCGCTGCCGACCGCGTTGCGGGAGCGCACGGCCATCGTGATGCCGATCTACAACGAAACGCCCTCGCAGGTGTTCGCCGCCGTCGCCGCGATCCGCGAATCGGTGGAGGCGACGGGGCTCGGCGGGCATTTCGACTATTTCATCGTCTCCGACACGACCAACCCCGACATCTGGATCGCGGAGGAGCGCATGTTCCTCGCGCTGCGGCGGGAGGCCGGCGGAGAGGCGGGCGCGGATGCGCGCATCTATTACCGCCGCAGGCTGAAGAACACCCATCGCAAGGCCGGCAACATCGCCGATTTCGTCACCCGCTGGGGCGGCGCCTATGAGCATATGGTGGTGCTCGATGCCGACAGCCTGATGACCGGCGAGGCGATCGTGCGCCTCACGGCGGCGATGGAGGCGGACCCCGACGCCGGCATCATCCAGAGCCTGCCGCTGATCATCAACCGCAACACGCTGTTCGCGCGCATCCAGCAGTTCGCGGGCCGCATCTACGGCCCGGTCATCGCCAAGGGCCTCGCCGTGTGGTCGGGCCGGGACGGCAATTACTGGGGCCACAACGCCATCATCCGCACGCGGGCCTTCGCCGCCCATTGCGGCCTGCCGGACCTCAAGGGCAAGCCGCCCTTCGGCGGGCACATCCTGAGCCATGATTTCGTGGAGGCGGCGCTCATCCGGCGCGCCGGCTGGTCCGTCTACATGCTGCCCGAGATCGAGGGCAGCTACGAGGAAAGCCCGCCCTCGCTGATCGACGTCGCGGCGCGCGACCGGCGCTGGTGCCAGGGCAATCTCCAGCACAGCCGCGTCATCGGCGCGAACGGCCTGAAGCTCGCCACGCGCCAGCATTTCGCCACCGGCATCATGTCCTATCTGTCCTCGCCGCTATGGCTGACGCAGCTCATCGTCGGCATCCTGCTGGTGCTGCAAACGCATTATGTGCGGCCGGAATATTTCACGCACGATTTCTCGCTGTTTCCCATCTGGCCGCGCTTCGACTCGGAGCGCGCGCTGGCGCTCTTCGCGCTGACCATGGGCATCCTGCTCGCGCCGAAGTTCCTCGGCTTCCTGCTCGCGCTGCTCGACGGAAAGGTGCGGCGGGCCTCCGGCGGCGGCGTCCTGCTGTTCCTGTCCATGCTGTTCGAGGTGCTGACCTCGGCGCTGCTCGCGCCGATCATGATGGTGATCCAGTCGGGCGCGGTGTTCCAGATCCTCGCCGGGCGCGATACCGGCTGGCAGCCCCAGCGGCGCGACGACGGCTCCATCCCGTTGCGCGACATCGTGCGCCGGCATAGCTGGCACGTGCTGCTGGGCGTGGCGACGGGCGTTTCGGCCTTCATGATCGCGCCGTCGCTGTTCGCGTGGATGTCGCCGACGATCCTCGGCCTCGTGCTGGCGATCCCGATCTCGTGGGCAAGCGGCAAGCTCGCCATCGGGCTCGCCCTGCGGCGCGCGGGGCTGCTGCTCATACCGGAGGAAACGACGCGCGCCCCGATCGCCGCGCGCGCGCAGGAAATCGGGGAAAAGTTCGGCGCCCTGAATTATGACGAGGCGGACAGCCTCGCCGTGCTGCACGGCGACGCGTATGTCCGCGCGTGGCACGAGCAGTCGCTGCCGGGAACGCAACGCCGGCGCGGGGAATTCGACCCCGACCGCACCCTGGCGCAGGCCAAGCTGCTGGAGGCGCAGTCGCTGGCCGAAGTCCGCGCCTGGCTGACGCCCAGGGAGCGCGCGGTGCTCTACACGGACCGCGCGCTGCTCGATCTCATGGCGCGCCTGCCAGCGACGGACGACGCCCTGCCCGACGGCAGGAAAGCCGCCTGAACGGGGCGGCGCGCCCGCCGCCCGGAAGTTGCATGATCGCGGGGCGACCGTGAGCGCGCCCCGCGCATGCCGTCATGGCGCGGGAATCAACGCTGGACGACGACGACGGTGCCGACCTTGACGCGCTTGTAAAGATCGATGACGTCCTGGTTCATCATGCGGATGCAGCCGGAGGACACCGCCTGCCCGATGGTCTCGGGTTCGTTGGAGCCGTGGATGCGGTAGAGCGTGGAACCGAGATAGAGGGCGCGGGCGCCGAGCGGATTGTCGGGACCGCCGGGCATGTATTTCGGCAGGTCGGGGCGACGCTTGCGCATCTGCGGCGGCGGCGTCCAGCCCGGCCATTCCGCCTTGCGGGTGACGACCTGCCGGCCGCCCCACTGAAAACCTTCCCGACCGACGCCGATGCCGTACTTCAGCGCCTTGCCGCCGGGCTGCACGAGGTACAGGCGGCGCTCCTTCGTCGAAACGATGATCGTGCCCGGCTTGTGCGGTCCTGCGTAAGTCACCGTCTCACGCGCAATCGCCGAAGCGCGCGGGCCGAAATTTTCCGGCTCCGGCAACAGCTCCTGCGTCAGCGGATCGATCTGGTAAGCGGCGGCGGATGTGGTGGCAGACGCGACGCCAAGAGCGGCGCACAATCCTGCGACAGCGGCAATAAGGCGCATGATGAATTGTCCCGAAATCCCAACCCGAAACGCTGCGAGAAAATCTTCCCGAGAAAATCTTCCCCAGCGTCAGCCACTTGATGTGTGAACCGAATCACGCCCGCGCGCAAGGGCGCGCTCCTGCATGCCAGATCATCCGGCAGGTCGCCCCGGATACGGGAATGAGGCGGATTCATTCAGAGATTCGTATAAATATATGATAAAAATCAATAAAATTATCATTTACCATTTCTTGCAAGATATGTCGCGAATTCTCGGTCGGACTTTCACTAAACCGTGAGGGACCGTCGCGGCGCATTTCCGGGGCGAAAGGCGCATTCCCCCGCGCACCGCGACGGACATGCGCCCTGCCGCCGTTCAAAATTATAATTTTGTCACCGTTTCACCGCTGCCGCAGGTGACATCGACACGAGAAAATGCGTATAGGCAAACTGCCGGTGTGGGTTGCGCACGGGAACCCGCGCCGAGGCCCCCCTACGCTGTTGTCCCGTGCGAGGTGAAGAAACCCATGAGCAAGATCAAGGTGGCGAATCCGGTCGTCGAACTCGACGGCGACGAAATGACCCGGATCATCTGGAAGCTGATCAAGGACAAGCTGATCCATCCCTATCTCGATATCGACCTGAAGTACTACGATCTGGGCATCGAGAACCGCGATGCGACGGAAGACCGGGTCACTGTCGAGGCCGCCGAGGCGATCAAGCAGTACGGCGTGGGCGTGAAGTGCGCCACCATCACCCCCGACGAGGCGCGGGTGAAGGAATTCAACCTCAAGCAGATGTGGAAGTCGCCGAACGGCACCATCCGCAACATTCTCGGCGGCGTCATCTTCCGCGAGCCGATCATCGCCCGCAACGTGCCGCGCCTCGTGCCCGGCTGGACGCAGCCGATCATCATCGGCCGCCACGCCTACGGCGACCAGTACAAGGCGCAGGATTTCCGCGTGCCCGGCCCCGGCAAGCTCACCATCACCTTCGTCGGCGACGACGGCGAGAAGATCGAGCGCGAAGTCTTCACCTTCAAGGGCTCCGGCATCGCACAGGCGCAGTACAACGTGGACGAATCGATCCGCGACTTCGCCCGCGCCTCGCTCAACTACGGCCTGTCGCGCAAATATCCCGTGTATCTGTCGACGAAAAACACCATCCTGAAAGCCTATGACGGCCGCTTCAAGGATATCTTCCAGGAAATCTACGAAGCCGAGTTCAAGGCGGATTTCGAAAAGGCCGGCATCCACTACGAGCACCGCCTGATCGACGACATGGTGGCTTCCTCGCTGAAGTGGTCGGGCGGCTATGTCTGGGCCTGCAAGAACTACGACGGCGACGTGCAGTCCGACACCGTGGCGCAGGGCTTCGGCTCGCTCGGCCTCATGACCTCCGTGCTGCTGACGCCCGACGGCAAGACCGTGGAATCGGAAGCCGCCCACGGCACCGTCACCCGCCACTACCGCGAGCACCAGAAGGGCAAGGAGACCTCTACGAACTCCATCGCCTCGATCTTCGCCTGGACGCGCGGCCTCGCCCATCGCGCCAAGCTCGACGACAACGCAGAACTCAAGAGCTTCGTCGAAACGCTGGAAAAGGTCGTCATCGACACGGTCGAGTCGGGCTTCATGACCAAGGATCTCGCGCTCCTCGTCGGCGCGGACCAGAAGTGGCTGTCCACGACCGGCTTCCTCGACAAGATCGACGAGAACCTGCGCAAGGCCATTAACGGCTAGAGCGGTTTGCGTTCAAATCGATCCGTCGAATCGAATGCAAGTTGCGGTAAAATGTAAAGTTTAGAGCGGCGTGACGATTCCACTTGAATGCACGCCGCTCTGGACCGCTTTCCGATCAAATGGGATCATTTGATCGATCGGAATTCGCTCGAAACAAGGAAATCCAGATTCCATCCCGTTTCAGCTGAAACAGGATGGAATCTGATCGGCGACGCCCCGTCCCGGAAAGCAGCGCCGAAACGACAACGGCGCCGCGGCTGGGGGAATCTCCCCAGCGGCAGCGCCGTTTCCGATCGGCATGATGCCGGAGCAGGCCGCATCGAACATGCATCCTGCTCCGGTTTTCGTTTCCGGCCTCACCGCGTGAAGAACGCGGTGCACCACACTCCCATCACCGGGAGGAATACAAGGACGAGCATGAGCACGAGCAGCCACGCGACGGAACGGTCGGCGCGGGTCTCTTCATAGCTTGCAGCCGTGAGGCTGCGATTGAACTTCGCAGGGGTCATGGGCTCACCTTCCTGTCGATACGGCCGTCAACGGGCCGTCCGGGGTGAGCCTGTCAGAAATCAGGCTGTCCAGAAGGCCGCAGACGGCATACGCGATCGACTTGTACTGTCGCTGGGCATGGTTTCGATTTCCGATGGGTTCCGTCCCGCACCGCTGTGCGACACGGAAGATGAATTCTAAATGAGACTATCCGGCTCGCGCGTCAAGGGAAAAGTGCGATTTCCCCCCTGATGGGAGCCTATGTTTGCGCATACCTGCCATTCACGGATGAAATACCATTTATATCAGCGCCATAAGCCGTCGCCGCGCGGTGTCGATCGGCACTGGCGCGCGGCGGAAAGCGGCCCTACCATCGGCATGCGGGCCTGACGGCGCCGCAACTGATTCTCGCTTCGAAACAGGGATAGGCGGCGATGCCCGATGCTCCTTCCGCGCCTGAACGGCAGCCTTCCGTTGCCGGCGAATTGTCGGCGCGCACCGCCTTCGCCCGCAACCGGCTCAACCGGCATTCGGAGCGGCGCGAGATCGCATCGGAGCTTGAGGCGCTGCGCGTCGATCCCCGGACCCGCACCTTCATCATCGTCGGCGACACGCCTCTCCTCAGGTCGGGAGACGGCGCGGACCGGGCGCGTTTTACTTTTGCGCAGGCGGCGGCGATCGGGCGGCCACGGGAAAGCGCCTATCTCGGCCTGCTGGACGACACGCCCCTTTTCGCGCAGCTTTTACCGGCATCGGATGCACCGGCGCTCGCCGGCCGTTCCGATGTCGTCCTGACGGGCCTGCGCGCGCTCGCGGCCGAAGGGCTGCTGCCGCCCGACGAGCTCGGCCCTCTCGGCGAGGCCAAGGCGCTGATGGACTGGCATCGTCGGCACGGCTTCTGCGCCAATTGCGGCGCGCCCACCGTCGCCTTCACCGGCGGCTTCCGGCGCGACTGCGCGGCGTGCGACGCGCGGCATTTTCCCCGCGTCGATCCGGTCGTCATCATGCTGGTGACGGACGGCGCGCGCTGCCTGCTCGGCCGGCAGCCGCAGTTCGCGCCGGGCATGTATTCCGCGCTCGCGGGTTTCATCGAGCCGGGCGAGACCGTCGAGGACGCCGTGCGCCGCGAGGTCATGGAGGAGGCCGGCGTGCCGGTGGGGGCCGTGCGCTATCTCGCCTCGCAGCCGTGGCCGTTTCCCTCCTCCCTGATGATCGGCTGCATGGCGCAGGCGCTCGCGCCCACCATCGTCGTCGACCGGCTGGAACTGGAGGATGCCCGCTGGTTCACGCGCGACGAAGCCGGCCTGATGCTGGCGGGCGCGCATCCGCAGGGCCTCAGCGCGCCTCGCCCGATGGCCATCGCCCACCACCTGCTGCGCGCTTTCGTCGAAGCGGGAGACGGCGCGGTCTGACGGAGCGGCGCGGCGAACTCGCTTTCGCCGCCGGGATGTGATAACGGTCCGGCTTCGTCCCGTTCCGCTTACCGGTGCCGTTGATCCATGACCGACATTTTCCGCGAAATCGATGAAGACCTGCGCCGCGACCGGTATTCGCAGCTTTTGCGCCGGCTGGCGCCGCTGCTGATCGCCGCCATCGTGCTGATCCTCGCAGGCGTCGGCGGCTGGCAGGCGTGGCGCTGGTTCGGCCGTCAATCGGCCGAGGCGACCGGCGCGCGCTTCGAGCAGGCCTTGCAGGCGGCGCGTGAAAACAATCTCGCGGACGCGGAGCAGGCGCTCACCGCCATCGCGGGCGAGGGGCCGGCGGGATACCGGTTGCTGGCGCGCCTGCGCCTGGCGTCCATCGCCGGCGCGAAGGATGCGCAGGCGGGCGCGGCCGCCTTCACGGCCATCGCCGACGACGGCGGCATGGATGCCGTGTGGCGCGATCTCGCGCGGCTGCGCGCCACCATGCTGCGGATCGACACGCTGTCGCCCGATGAGGCGCAGGCCATTCTGCAACCGCTCGCCGCCCCCGGCCGCACCTGGCGCCTTTCGGCGCTGGAAACGCTCGGCCTCGCCGCCCTGCAAGCCGGAAAGATCGAGGACGCCGGGCGCTGGTTCGACCAGATTCTCACCGACTCCACCGCGCCCGCGAGTCTGCGCCAGCGCGTGGAAAGCGTTTACATGGCACTGGTCGCCGGCGGGCCGGCGCAGGCATCCGCCGCAACCCCGAACTGATCCGCAGCGCCGGGGGCGTTGACCGGCGCACAAAGCTCCATATCTCTTCATCAACGCATCGAACCGGAAGCAACCCGTTTTGTCCGAAGCATCTCTTTCCCCCGTGGTCGCCATCGTCGGCCGCCCCAACGTCGGCAAGTCGACGCTTTTCAACCGGCTGGTGGGGCGCAAGCTGGCGCTCGTCGACGACCGGCCCGGCGTGACGCGCGACCGGCGCGAGGGCGAGGCGACGCTCGGCCATCTCACCTTTCCGGTGTTCGACACGGCGGGCCTTGAGGAAGCAAGCGACGAAAGTCTCGCGGGGCGCATGCGCCAGCAGACGGAAACCGCCATCGACGACAGCGACGTCATCCTGTTCGTGATCGACGCGCGGGCCGGCGTCACCCCCACCGACCGGCAGTTCGCGGAACTCGTGCGCCGCTCCGGCAAGCCGGTGGTGCTCATCGCCAACAAGGCGGAGGGCAAGACCGGCCTCGACGGCGCTTATGAGGCATTCTCGCTCGGGCTGGGCGATCCCGTACCCTTCTCCGCCGAGCACGGCGAGGGCACGGCGGACCTGCTTGCCGCCCTCATGCCCTTCTTTCCCGAGCCCGACGACGAGGCCGGGGAAGACGCCGATGCCGACGAACGGGGCAATCTGCACAAGCCGCTCAGGATCGCCGTCTGCGGACGGCCGAACGCCGGCAAATCGACCCTGATCAACCAGATGATCGGCGAGGACCGCCTGCTGACCGGCCCTGAAGCGGGCATCACGCGCGACTCCATCTCGCTCGACTGGACATGGCGCGGCCACGACATCAAGCTCTACGACACGGCCGGCATGCGCAAGCGCGCACGCATCGATGACAAGCTGGAGAAATTGTCAGTCTCGGACGGCCTGCGCGCCATCCGCTTCGCCGAAGTCGTGGTCGTGCTGCTCGACGCCACCATTCCCTTCGAGAAGCAGGATCTCACCATCGTCGACCTGATCGAGAAGGAGGGACGCGCGCTCGTCATCGGCCTCAACAAGTGGGATCTGGTCTCCGACCAGCACGGGCTGCTGAAGACGCTGCGCGAGGAGGCCGGCCTTCTGTTGTCGCAGGTGCGCGGCGTCTCCATCATCCCGCTGTCCGGGCTCACCGGGCGCGGCATCGACCCGCTGATGGAAGCGGCGATGGAAGCCTATCGCATCTGGAACGAGCGCATTTCCACCGCGCGCCTCAACAAGTGGCTGGCGGACATGGTGCAGGGTCATCCGCCGCCGGCGGTTTCGGGCCGGCGCATCAAGATCCGCTACATCACGCAGGTGAAGAGCCGCCCGCCGCATTTCGCCCTGTTCGGCAACCAGCTCGGCGAGTTGCCGCGCTCCTACACGCGTTATCTGGTCAACGGCCTGCGCGACACCTTCGGCCTCAAGGGCACGCCGATCCGGCTGTCGCTCCGGTCGGGAGAAAACCCGTATGACCGGAAGAAAAGCTGAAACACATTCCGGAAAACGGGCATCCCTACCGAGAGGGTCGGTTTATGGCCCCTGAAATGCACTGATGAGCGACGACGGCAGCAGTGATATCGATGGCGGCGCGGCAGAGGAAAGCCGGCGCAAGGAGGCGACAAGGCGCAGGCTCGCGGCCAAAAGAGTCAACGAACACGTCAAACTGTTTGCCTCCACGATCAATGCAATCGCATTGGCGACTTTCGGCACGGCGGCGATTTTGCCGGCGATAGGAGGAGCCGGTTCGCCGAACTGGGCTTGGATTCCGGTCGCTATTTTACTACATTTAACTGCGCAGGGCGCCTACCGCCTGCTGAAGAGCGAGGATTGACCAATGTTCGAGAACTTCATGGCCGAATGGGGCCTGCCGGTTTTCGGCCTTGCCTTTGCCGCGATAGGTTATCTGTGGCTACACCGTATTTCGACCGATTTCGACCGGCGCTACAAGCACTGAGTGGCGACAAGCGCCGCCACCGCCGCGTCGGGCGGCAGGGTTCCCGTATCCACCGTGGCATCGGCGAAGGTGCGTTCGCCATAACCTTGATCGATCATCTCCGCGATACGCCGCCGTTCACGCGCGTCAAAATCTCGGCCGCGCGCGGGATGAACGATCTGTTCGTAACTCGCCCGCAGATTGATGACCGACAGCGCCACGCCGGCATCGGAAAAGCGACGGCGGTAATAAATCCAGTTGATGCAGCGCAGCGGATACGCCACGACGACATGATCGCCGCGCATCAGCCCGGTCGTGGCGGCATCGACGATTGCCCGGCTCGTGCGCAGGCTTGACGCGTACCAAGGCCGGTTCGGCTGCGCGTGGTCGTCGCCGTCGATGAAGGAGCCGGCCAGCGCCTGCGCGAGCGCGCGTCCCAGCGTGGTCTTGCCCGCGCCGATCGGTCCCGTCAGGAAGATCACCCGCTTGATCATCCGCTTGGCCGCCGCCGGCATGCCGCCCTACCCGGACGCGCCCTTGCGCAGCACCGCCACGTAAAACCCGTCCGTCCCCGTCCTGTGCGGCGTCAGCAGCAAGCCGCCGCCTGTCGTGGCGCACGAGGCCAGTTCCGACACCCCCGCCTGTCGGCAGACCTCTTCCGATGACAGAATCGAAAAATCGTCATGGCGCATCAGGAACGCGGCGATGGCGTCGTCGTTTTCCTCCGGCAGCAACGAGCAGGTGATATAGGCGATGCGTCCGCCGGATTTCACCAGGCCCGCCGCGCGGTCGAGAACGATGGCCTGATCGGCGACGCGCTCCCTCAAGGCGCCGGGACGCAGCCGCCATTTGGCGTCGGGATTGCGCCGCCAGGTGCCGGTGCCCGTACAGGGCGCATCGACCAGCACGAGATCGGCGCCGGCCGCGAGATCGGCCAGCGGATCGGCCACTTCGGGGCGACGTACCGGATCGAAGCGTCCACGCGGCACCCGCAACTGCACGTTGCGCGCGCCGGAGCGCTCCAGCCGCGCGTGAATGGCCGTCAGGCGCTGGGCATCGATATCGGTGGCGTAGATCTGGCCGCGATTGTCCATCTGCGCCGCAAGCGCCAATGTCTTGCCGCCGGCGCCCGCGCACAGGTCGATGACCTGCTCGCCGGCCGCCGCCAGTGTCAGGCGGCTGGCGAGCTGCGAGCCCTCGTCCTGAATCTCGAACAGGCCGTGCAGGAATTCCGGCTCCGCCTGCAAGGCCGGGCCGCGCCCGTCGGCGTCGACATGGAAGCGCAAACCGTCCGGCGCATGCGGCGTAGGCTCGGGCGACAGATGGGCCAGTGTCTGCGCCAGCGCCTCGCGCGACGTCTTGAGCGTGTTGACGCGGATATCGATCGGCGCGCGGTCGGCGAGCGCCTGCGTTTCCACGATCAGCTCGTCGCCGAGGGCGCGCAGGAGCGATTCCTCAACCCATTCGGGAAAGTCGCCGGCGGCGAAAGCCGGCATGTCGGGCACCGGCGCAGCGAGCCGCGCGCGCTCATCCGCGCTCAGGGCCGCGGGAGCGAAGCGCTCGCCCGAAAACAGGCGGGCGATATCGTCCGCCTCAAGACCGCGCCCGAGCCGCAGCATGCCGAGCACCACCGCGCGCGGGGTATCCTCGCCGAGCAGGCAGGCAGCCGACGCCCGCCTGCGCAGGGCGTCGTAAACCAGCGTGGCCACCGCCGCGCGGTCTTTCGAGCCGGCGAAGCGATGCGTCTGCCCCCACTCGCGCAGCGCATCGTTGACCGGGCGGCGGCGGATGTCGAGATCGGCCAGAATGTCGATGGCGGCGGCGACCCGCGCGGCAGGCGTCATGCGGCGGCTCCCGTCCTCGGCGAAGGTGCGTCGCGCATCAGCCGCGCGACGGGTAGTTGGGGCTCTCGCGGGTGATGGTCACGTCATGGACGTGGCTTTCCCGCAGGCCCGCATTGGTGATGCGCACGAATTCCGCCTTTTCCTGCAACTCGGGAATGGTGTGCGCGCCGACGTAGCCCATCGCCGCCCGCAGGCCGCCGGCGAGCTGGTGCAGCACCGCGGCGACGGAGCCCTTGTAGGCCACCTGTCCCTCGACCCCTTCCGGCACGAGCTTCATCGTGTCCTTGATGTCCTGCTGGAAGTAGCGGTCGGCCGAGCCGCGCGACATCGCGCCCACCGAGCCCATGCCGCGATAGGACTTGTAGGAACGTCCCTGCCACAGGAACACCTCGCCCGGCGTCTCGTCGGTGCCGGCGAGCAGCGAGCCGACCATGGCCGTGGAGGCGCCGGCCGCCAGCGCCTTGGCGAGATCGCCGGACACCTTGATGCCGCCGTCGGCGATGATCGGCACACCCGCCTGGTGCGCAGCCGAAGCGGCGTCCATGATGGCGGTGAGCTGGGGCACGCCCACGCCCGCCACGATGCGGGTGGTGCAGATGGAGCCCGGCCCGATGCCGATCTTGACCGCATCCGCGCCCGCGTCGATGAGCGCCTGCGTGCCGGCGGCGGTGGCGACGTTGCCGGCGATGACCTGCACGGCGTTCGACAGCTTCTTCACCCGCGCCACCGTGTCGAGCACGCGCTGGGAATGGCCGTGAGCGGTATCGACCACGAGCACGTCGCAGCCCGCGTCGATCAGCATCTCGCAGCGCAGGAAACCCTCGTCGCCGGTGGTGGTGGCGGCGGCGACGCGCAGCCTGCCCTGATCATCCTTGGCGGCGTTGGGATAGGCGACCTGCTTCTCGATGTCCTTGACGGTGATGAGGCCGATGCAGCGATAATGGCTGTCGACGACCAGAAGTTTCTCGATGCGGAACTGATGCAGGAGCCGCTTGGCCTCCTCCTGCCCCACGCCCTCGCGCACGGTGATGAGGCGGTCCTTGGTCATCAGCTCCGAGACGCGCTGCTCGGGGCTCGTGGCGAAACGCACGTCGCGGTTGGTCAGGATGCCGACGAGCTTGCCGTTGTGGCCGCCCGCGCCCCGCTCCACCACCGGGATGCCGGAGATGGAATGCGCCTTCATGAGCGCCAGCGCATCGGACAGCGTTTCGTCGGGATGAATGGTGACGGGATTCACCACCATGCCGGATTCGTACTTCTTGACGAGGCGAACCTGATCCGCCTGCTGCTCGGGCGTGAGGTTCCTGTGGATGACGCCGAGACCGCCGCTCTGCGCCATGGCGATGGCCATGCGCGCTTCCGTCACCGTATCCATCGCCGAGGCGATGATCGGCAGGTTGAGCGAGATCGAGCGGGTCAGCGCCGTCCGAAGATCGGCCTGCCCCGGCATCACCTCCGAGTGCCCCGGCTGAAGGAGCACGTCGTCGAAGGTCAAAGCTTCACGGATCGTCTTTTCGCGGATAGCCGCCATCGCCAACCTTTCCGAATCATAGGGTTCAGCAGGACCGCAGGGCCTGAGCCGGCGCCTGGCGGATGGCGTGCCGGGAAAGCCGGACGCCGATCGAGCTGAAGCTGAGTTGGCGCTGGCGTTTACCATGTTTTACCGCGCAACGTCGAGTCTCGATTTTTCCCATGCTGCCATCCGCCTGATGCATGACGGCGGAACCCGGCCCGCGAAAGAGCCGTCCCCGAAATGACGGAAAGCTTAACCGCCTGTTTACCGTGAGCGACAAAAGTCACTGACGAAGGATTTTTCCGGGGCCGTTGATTTGCGCGATTCGCCGTCGCGGGCGCGGGCTGCCGTGGAGACGGGTGCCGCCCGATGCAGGAACTGGATGACACCGGATCATGACGAGCCAATCGACGCGCCCTGCGCGGCAAGCGACAGAACCCGCCGCCCCCTCCGCCTCCTGGAGCGTGAAGGGCATTTCCCCGTCGATGCGCGAGGCCGTGAAGGAAGCCGCGCGCCGGGCGGACATGACGGTCGGCGAATGGCTCAGCCTCGCCATCGCGCACCAGGCCGAATCGCCCGCTAAACATCGCGATCCGCAGGACGAGCGCTGGGCCGAGATCGCGGCCCACCTCGCCCGCCTTGTCCGGCGCGACGTCTCTTCGCCGCGCGAACAGGCCGCCCCGCCGCGTGACGCCGCCTCGCGCGCCGGGGCGCTGCCGCTGCCGGCCGTCGAACGGCTCGTGCGCGAGATCGCCGCCCGCAACGAGCAGCGCAACCGCGAGCAGGCGGCCCGCGTCGCCGAGGCGCTGACCGGCCTTGCCCGCTACATCGCCGGCGCCGAGGACCGGCGGCGCGAGGAGGCCCGCCAGATCGCCCTGCGGCAGGAGCAGGAGGCGGAAAGCCTGACGCGCACCCTCGCCCTCGTCGCCCGCCGTGTGCGCCATGTCGAGCAGCGGATGGCGCGGCTGCCGGAAGCGATCGCCGCGCCGATGCAGGACACCGCCCGGCAGCAGGCGGAAGCCATCGCCGCCGCCGAGGAGCGCCTCACGCGGCAGATGCAGGACATTCTGGCCCAGTTGCGCGAGAGCCGCGACCCGCCGCAGGACGGCGGACAGATCGGAGTGGAAGACCGGCTGGCGCGCGCCATCGTCGATATCCGCACCCGGCAGGTGGAACTGGCGCGCATCGAGGCCGGCGAGGAAGACGGCGTTTCGCAACATGTCATCATCGAGCGGCTGGAGACATTGTCCCGCAAGCTCGACGACGCGCTGCGCCCCACCACGGAGGCGCTGCGGCACCCGGCGCTGGACGACGTGCTGACCCGACTCGACCGCATCGATTCGCGGCTGGTCGGCGAGAATGCGCCGGCGGAACTGGCGCGCATCGAGGACATGGTGCGCACCCTGGCGGAGAATGTCGAGGCCCTGCACCGCGCAGGCGACGGCACTGAGCCGCCGCGCTCTCCCGGCGCGGCCGGCCCGATCGACAGCCTCGCGGAGCAGATCAGCCATCTGGCCCAGCGCCTTGACGCCGCCGCGCGGCAGACGTCGGGAAGCGCCTCGAATCCGGTCGATGTCGAGCGGCTGCAAGCGCTGGAGGCCAGCATCGGCGCGCTCTCGGCGCAGTTGCGCGGGCTGCCGCAGGCGGACGACGCCTCGCTGGAGCGCATGGCCCGCGTCGCCGCCCGCGAGGCGCTGGCGGCCCTCTCCTCGCGGGACGACGCCGACGACGGGCGGGCGCGGGAACTGCGGGAACGGGAACTGCGCACCGGCGATACGCTCGACGCGGTGCATAGCACCTTGGAGCGAATCGTTGACCGCCTCGCCCTTCTGGAAGAAGACCTGCGCACGCGTGGGTTGCGTGACATCGTCGCCGAAGAGCCGGAAAAGCGCGCCGCGCAGGCGCTCCTGCGCGCCGGCGCGCCGGCCGGCGGGGCGGAGGTCGAGGGGCCGGAAAACCTGCTGGCGCGGTCGGAAGCCGGACTGACCGAGAATGTCGGCTTCACCGCGAGCTTCATCGCGGCCGCCCGCCGCGCGGCGATGGCAGGCGCCGACGAGACCCGCGGCAAGCCCTCCCGGAGCACGCCCTCGCCGGAAGCGCCTGCCGGCGACGAGGACGGCGCGGCGGCGCGGCGACGGTCGCTGATGATCGGCCTCGGCGCGCTCATCGCCGCCACCGGCGCCGCGCAGATCAGCGCCGCCCTGATGCACGGAGCGGCGCGGCTCTCCTGACGGGGCTGTTATTGACCCGGATCATGCATATGCCGTCGACATTCCTGCTAGTAATCTAATATAGTTCTGAATAATGGGCATTCGGCTTCGCGCAGGTGACAGACTCGGGCGCCACCGCGACGAAACCTTGCCGGCATCCGGGGCCGAACCATAATTTTCAGGGGGGAGAGGTTCTTGAGTGCTGGATCAACGGCACGGATCGTTATAGCGGACGACCATCCATTATTCCGGGGCGCCCTGCGTCAGGCGGTGGAGGGTGTCGTGCCCGAAGCGGCGATTTCGGAAAGCGGCAACTTCGAGGGGTTGCTGGAAACGCTGGCATGCAACAGCGGCGCGGATCTGGCGTTGCTCGATCTCAACATGCCCGATGTGCAGGGCTTTTCCGGGCTCATCTATCTGCGCGCGCAATATCCCGACGTTCCCGTGGCCATTGTCTCGGCCAACGACGATCCGACGGCCATTCGCCGCTCCATCGATTTCGGCGCATCGGGCTTCATTCCCAAATCGCTTGACATGCGCACCATGGGCGACGCCTTGCAGGCCATTCTCGCCGGCCATGCCTGGACGCCGCCCGATATCGATCTCTCGCAGCCGCCGGACCGGGAGACCAACGAACTCGTGCGCCGGCTCTCCAGCCTCACGCCCCAGCAGGTGCGGGTGCTGATGATGCTCTCCGAAGGCTTGCTGAACAAGCAGATCGCCTACGAACTGATGGTCTCGGAGGCGACGGTGAAGGCGCATGTCTCCGCCATATTGCAGAAACTCGGCGTCGAAAGCCGCACGCAGGCGGTAATCGCCGCCGCGCGCATCGCCACGGCCGGCTCGTCGAGCACCACCTGAAGTTGCTCAGGATACGCAGTACCGGAGCATTCGCCGATCCGGTCAGATCGGCGAATGCTCCGGCAACAGGCCGCGACGCCTCAGAGAAAGGTCGCGAGGAAGGATTCGGAGCGCGTCAGCGCCCTGTCGGCGAGCGTGCCCGGAAAGACGATGAAAACATGCGCCCCGCCCGGCCATACCGCCAGTTCGGCCCGGTTTCCGGCAGCGACCCAGCGCGCATGCAGATAGAGCGTGTCATCGACCAGCGGATCGCATGTGCCGATGATGAGATGCGCCGGCGGCAGGCCGGCGAGATCGGCGTAAAGCGGCGAGATATCGGGGTGACGCGGATCGTGCCCGGCCGCATCACCGCCGAGAAAGCTCTCCACGAATTTCTCGATATCGTGCGTATTGAGCACCAGCTTTTCCGCGCCCCAGTGCCGAACGGAGGGCGTGAGGCCGAGATCGAAGCAGCCTGCGGTCAGGACCGCGGCGGCGAACGGCGAAAGACCATGGCGGTCGCGCAGCCGCAGCAGCGTGACAAGCGACAGATGCGCGCCGGCCGATTCGCCGCCGATGAACAGCTTTTCCGCGCCGAAGAGCGCCGCGCCCTCGCGCACCAGCCACAGCGCCGCCGCCTCGCAATCGTCGGGACCGGCGGGATAGGGATGCTCGGGCGCAAGCCTGTATTCCACCGAAATCGCCACGAGCCCGAGATTGTCGGCCAGCCGTTCCAGGCGCGCATCCTGGCCGTCCGCCGTGCCGAAGGTCCAGCCGCCGCCGTGAATGTGCAGGAAGGCGCCGCGCACCGCGCCGCGCGGCTCGACGATGCGCAGCGGAACGGCGCCGCCCGGCCCCGGAATCTCGACGGTGCGGGCGCGCGGGCTGAGCACCGGCGCCGGGAAAGCGCCGCGCCCCTCGGCACGCAGGGCGCGCACCTCGGCGGGCGGCAGGCTCCACTGGTCGGGAGCGGCGTTGATCAGTGCGACGATGGCCTCGTTCAGCTTGCGCGTCTCTGTATCGATCCGTCCGGGATCGAACAACGAAGCGTCGAGTGCGGGCAATGGGTGTGGCGCGGCCCCGGTCATCTTTTCCCCCTGTGACCCGCAAACGCTCCGTCGCGCCGCAGGCATGAAAACGCAGGCTTGTTATCATGCGATTCGGATACAACGTTATGATACCGCACGATGCGTTTCGCGTTACCCCGCATCGAGGTAGGCATGACTGCCGGATTGTGACAGAAAGAAGCGGCGGCCCCACGCGCGGCGGCAGAATCGAGCGACGGAGAGAATACGATGGCGAATGGCTCCCTCAACCGCTTTCTGGGCGGCTCGCCGGGCGGCGTCCTCATCCGGCTGCTGTTTCTCTCGCTCGTCGTCGGCGCCGTGATGTCGTGGCTCGGACTGACCCCGATCGATCTCTACGAGGGAACCGTCGCGCTCGTGCGCGATCTCGTCGACGACGGCTTCGCCGGGCTGCGCCATGTCGGCACCTGGCTCATGTACGGCGCGATGGTGGTGGTGCCCGTCTGGCTGCTGCTGCGCCTGCTGCGCGGCGGCTCGGGTCAGTAGAAGCTCACCGGGAAATAGCGCAGGTAGATTTCCGTGTAAGTGCCGTTTTCCCACAGCTTTTGAAGCGCGTAGTCCAGCGCGTCGCGCAATGCGGTATCGTCGTTTCGCAGGATGAAGCCGACGCCCTCACCGAAAAAGCGGCTTTCCAGATAGGGGCCTCCGGTGAACACGCAGCAATCGCCCGCCGCCGCGCCGTTGAGCCACAAGGCGAGCGACAGACCGTCGGCGAAGAGATAATCGACTTCCCCCTCCTTCAGCGCCAGTTGCGCCTGCGCGATGTCGGCGAACGGCACCCGCATCGCCTGCGGAAAGAAGGCCGTCAGATAGGCCTCGTGCGCCGTGCGCCGCACCACCGCGACCCGGCGCCCCGACAGGAAGATCGGCGAAAAGGGCTCCTCTGCCCGTAGCCCGGCGCGCCGGGTGACGAAGCGCGCCGGCGTGCGGTGATAAGGGCCTGTCACGCTGAACCGCTCATGCAGCGCGGCGCGGATGGGGATGGCGGCGGCCACGACATCGCCGCGCCGGTCGGCCAGCGAGTCGAGCAGCGTATCGAAACGGCGCACCTGTATCGTGCAGCTCATTTCCAGCAGCGTACACGCCGCGCGGGCCAGATCCACGGAAAATCCGCCCGGCTCGCCACCCGCTCCCGCGAAATGCAACGGCGGATATTCGTCGTCGGTCAGGAAGCGGACGACACGCGCGCCCACCAGATCGGGCTTCGCAACGCGCGCCTCCGCGCCCCAGAAGCCGGGAACGGCGACGCCCGCCGGGTCCGCGCGCACCGGCGCGCACAGAAACGCCCATGCCGCCGTCAACAGCAGAGCTGAAACATGACACAGGCACCGGGACCGGATAGATGAGTGCTGCATTGCGACAAGCACCTTATATCGAATATATTATGGTGGAAACCGATCTTGTTATCCGAACCGACAGGAACTCGCCGCGCATACGCTGAAAACGGCGGCGGGTCCGAAGCGCCGGCCTCTATAGCATTTCCAGCTTCCGTTGAAACGCAGAAATGCTCTATCCTTTTGCTCGACCATAATCTTTTCCCGGAAAGCGGTCTCCGCTCCCCGGAATCGTGCTTTGGCGGGTCCGTCTTCCGTTTCGCGCCGGCCGGCGGCCGATGAGCGGCCCCCGCACCGACGAGCAGGGCAGTATCCCGGCGGATATCGTCTTTCTGGCCCGGCACGGCGTCGCTCCCCGCCTTCTCCGTTACGCGGCATCATGGGCGCGCCATTGGCGGGTGCCGGCCGCCGACGCCGTGCTGGCGCTGGAACTGATTTCCGAGGACGATCTTTACCGCGCACTGGCGAGCGAGCTCGACCTGCCCTTCATGCCCGATGGCCTGCATGCGGGCGCGGAAGCTCAATTCCCCGAAGCGCTTCGCGCCAGCACGGTCCCGCTCGCACCGAACCGGCACGGCCTTCGCTACGCCATCGCGCCGGACGGCGAGACCATCCGGCTTCTGTTTCAGCACCGCTATCGTCTGAAGGCGTTCGATTTCGCGCTGACGACGCCCCGTCGCCTCGCCGCGCTTGTCGAAGGCCGGTTTCAGGATGACATCGCCCACGAGATCGCCTACGGGTTGGCCCACCGCATGCCGCACTTCTCCTACTTCAGCGGCCTGCACCAGTATCAGCACATCGGCCTGCTGGTGGCTTGCGGCCTGCTGCTGACGGGGTTCGTGTTCCATCCCTTTCGCGCGCTGGAAGGGATGATGCTGGGCGCGGCGTTCGTCTTTCTGGCGATGGAGATCACCCGCATCGCCTGTTGCCTTGAGCTTCCGCAATGGACGGCGCGCACACCGATGCCGCCCTCCCTCACCGATGCGCAGTTGCCGGTCTATTCGGTGATCGTGCCGCTTTATCACGAGACGCGGATCGTGCCGCAACTGTTGCACGCGCTGCTGTCGCTGGATTATCCGCCGCCCAAGCTCGACATCATCTTCGTGCTGGAAAAGGACGATGCCTGCACCCGCCGGGCCATCGAGGCGTGCGATCTGCCGGCCCATTTCCGCATTCTCGTCGCGCCCCGGGGGCTTCCGCGCACGAAGCCGCGCGCCCTCAACATGGCGCTCGCGGTGGCGCGCGGCAGCCGCGTCGTGGTCTACGACGCGGAAGACATTCCCGATCCCCGGCAACTGAGGCTTGCGGCGGCGCTGTTCAGCGCCTTTCCCCATGTCGCCTGCCTTCAGGCGCGGCTGGTGATCGACAACGAACGCGACGGCCTGCTGCCGAGCCTGTTCGCCGCCGAATACGCGGCGCTGTTCGACGCGGTGAATCCGGGGCTCACGGCGACGGGAATGCCGATGCCGCTCGGCGGCACCTCGAACCATCTGCGCACGGCCGTGCTGCGCCGCGTCGGCGGCTGGGACGCCTGGAACGTGACCGAGGATGCCGATCTCGGCATTCGTCTGGCGCGGCTCGGGTGGTGCGTCATGGATCTGCCCTCCGCCACGCGGGAGGAAGCGCCGATCGGCCTGCGCGCCTGGGTTCGTCAGCGCGCGCGATGGATGAAAGGATGGATGCAGGTCTGCATCACGCACGCGCGCCATCCGCGCACCGCCTGGCGCGAACTGCGGCCGGCCGGCTTTCTGATCGCCTCCACGCTGATCTTCGGCACCGTGATCGGCGCGCTGGCCATGCCGGTCTTCGTGCCCGTCTCGATCTGGATGCTTCACGAGGCGCTGGGCGAATCGCAACCCTGGCCGCGCGCGATCGTACTTGGCTTTTCGTGCGCGGTATGGGTCGGCGGCCTGCTGGCGCTGCTGCTTCCCATCGTCGTCGGGCTATGGCGGCAGCGCAGGTTGCGGCTGCTGTGGGTGGTGCCGTTCCTGCCGCTATATCTGCTGCTGCTGTCTTTCGCTGCCTGGCGGGGGCTCGCGGAACTGGTGACGGAGCCGCACCGCTGGCACAAGACCGGGCACGGCTTCTCGCGCAGGCGCACCGCGCCGTTCACAAGCGGCTGATCAGATCCCGCGCGGCCGCCTCGGGCGGCCGCTTCAGGTCGAAAGCGCCGACGAAACGGCCCTGCTTGTCCATCAGATAGACGATGGCCGTGTGGTCCATGGTGTAGTCGTCCGGCGCGTCGCCGGTCGGCACCTTTTTCGCATAGACCTTGAAAGCCTTGATGATGGCGTCCGTCTGCGCGCGATCGCCGCTCAGGCCGATGATGCGGGAATCGAAGCTCCCCAGATAATCGCGCAGCAAGGCCGGCGTGTCGCGCTCGGGATCGACGGTGACGAACAGCACGCGCACGCCGTCCGCCTGTGAATCCGCGGCCCGCAGCACCTCGGACACCTCGAACAGCGTGGTCGGGCAGACGTCGGGACAATGCGTGAAACCGAAGAAGATCAGCGTCGGAGCGCCCAGAAAATCCTTTTCCGTGACCGTCCTGCCGTTATGATCGGTCATGGTGAACGGCCCGCCGACCGTGGAGGGAGCCGGGGCATCGGCTCCGCCGCGCAATTGCAGCAGGATCGCACCGCCCAGAACAAGCAAGCCGGCGACAAAAACGATCAGGGGCAGGGCCCGGCGCAGATTTCCCGTTGCCATGTCACATTCTCCCGATACCGATCGCCCCCGCACGCCGACCCTTCAGCACCGGAGCTTTCGTCAGGCACTCTTAAAGGCCGGCGAACGCCCGCACAAGCGACACCTCCCGCCACGCGGCGCGACCGCATGCGGCAAAGCGCGGCAGCCGGCAGCCCGGCGGGGCAGGCCTCACGCCGGCGTGTCGATCCAGTCGACGGGCTGCGCGCTGAAGCGCACGCCCGCCGCCTCGTCATCCGCGATCGCCGCTTCGTACAGCGACAGTTCGTTGCCGACGAAACGGGCCATGCGGGCGCGGCCGGTGCTGTATGAGCCGCCGTCGAGATTGATGCGGTCGCGCGCGATCTGCGCCCCGGCGCCCGTCGCGATGTCGAGATGGCCTTGCAGATGGCCATGCGCTACGAACACGCCCTGATGTCCGCGCCGCCCCTCCTGCCGGGGCTCGAAACGGGCGAAAGTATAGCGTATCCAGGCCCAGTGCAGGTCGTAATCGAGTTTCGCGATATCGACCTCCACGGGCGCGAGCAGAAACGCCGCCAGCGGAATGCGCGGATTGACGCCGCCGTGCACGAAAAGCACATTCCCGGAGCGGAAATGCGGCTTCAGCCCGATGAACCACGCAAGGCGCTTCTCGCCCAATGCGTTCGCCAGGGCGAACGGAGATTCGATGCCGAGTTCCGCCAGGAACCCCGGTCCCCCGTGTTCCATCCACAATGCGCGCGCGCTGATGCAGCGGGGATCGTGTGCGGACAGCATCGCAAGACGCACCATCTGCTCGTGATTGCCCCACAGGCCGACGATCTCGTCCGCGCCCGTCCGCTCGCGCGCAGAGGCCGCGAGATCGAGCGAGCGGAGGGACTGCGGCCCCCGGTTGATGAGATCGCCCAGAAACACCACGATGCGCCGCCGGCCGGCCAGCCGCGGCGTCTGCGCGATCCGCTCCAACAAGGCTTCCAGCAGGGGAGCGTGGCCGTGAATGTCGCCGATGGCGAAGATTTCGGCATCTGGCGCGACGGCAAATGTCAATGTCGTGTGATACATCGAACCCGAACAACTGAAAACAATGGCGGAGCCCCCGGCCCCGCCACTGCATTATAGGCATAATCCACGCATCGGGTCCCGAATTACCGGCAGGGCTGTCACGCCCTCAGCGCAGCCGCGGGCGGCTGACGGTAGGCGAGCCATGCGGGCACGAGCGCGATGACGGCGGCGACCAGCAGCAGCAGACCGGCGAAGCCGATGTCGCCCGCCTCCAGCGTCACCGGCAGGACGATGCCGCTTTCCCGGGTGAAGACGGAAGCCGCGACCTTCGCGCCGACATAGCCGAGCCCCACGCCCAACCCCACACCGAGGCCGATAAGCAGCAACAGTTCCACCCACACCACGCCGAAGATGGCCCCGCGCGGCGCGCCGAGCGCGCGAAGGGCGCCGATTTGCCGCCGGCGCTGGGACAGATGCACCACGGACACCAGCACGACCGCCGCGCCGACGAGCGCCTGCGTGCCGATGGCGATCGCCGTCAACACCAGCCGGGCATCGCCGAGCGTCGCATAAAGGCGCGTGAGCACCTCGGCCGGAAACACGCCGACCGTCGTATCCGCGCGATATTCCTGCCGGATCTGGTAGGCGTTGGCGATCGATCGCGGTTTCACGATGATGGCGGGCACGCCGGGAATGTCATCGTGCCACGGCGGGCCGAGATGATCCGCCGCCGCGTGGTCCTGCGCGCCATCGTGGTCATGGTCGTGGTCGTCCGCTTCCGCGGTTCCCGCGCTTGCCGGCGCTCCCATGCCGTGAATGCTCCAGACGGTCTCGATGGGCACGAGAATCGCCCGGTCCCACGGCGTGCCGGTGGGCGCGAGGCGGCCTGTCACGGTATAGGCGAGTTCGTCGTGGCTGTGCCCGCCCTCGCCGGGCTGGCCATGGATGGGCTTTACCGTGTCGCCCTGCCGCAGATCGACCAGCGCGCCGATCACGGCGTCCGTCCGTCCGCGGAAGATCTCGCCCTCGGCGAGCGGGCGCTGGCCCTTGTCGGTCAGAAACTCGTTCGTGGTGCCGACGATGGGCGAGCCCTGAAACGAATCGCCGAACCCCACCGGCGCAGCCCAGGCGACGCGCGGATCCTCGGACAACTTCTTCAGCACCGCGCCCGGCAGCAGCGTGAGCGGAGCCGGCTGGAGGAACACCGAACTCAGCACGAGCTGCGTCTCGCTGCCGGCCGCGCCGACGATGACGTCGAAACGATCGGCGGCGCGGGCGCTGCCAAGGCGCAGGGCGCGCTCCTGAATGCCGACCGCGATACCGAGCGCCGTCGCAAGGCCGATCAGCAGCACGATCACCAGCGAGCCGGCCCAAAGACGGCGCAGATCGGCCAGAATGAAACGAACCGGAATCATGGCGTCACCTGCTCCTGCTGCGCGGCCTGGGTCGTATCCTCGACGATGCGCCCGGCGACCAGCCGCAGCCGGCGCGGCAGGCGCGCGGCAAGGCGCGGGTCGTGCGTGACGGCGATCAGCGTGGCCTTCTCCTCGGCGGCGAGCTCCGTCAGCAAATCGCCAACCACGGCGCCGCTCGCGACGTCGAGGCTCGCCGTGGGTTCGTCGGCAACCAGCACGGCCGGCTTGCCGAGCAGCGCACGCGCCACCGCGACGCGCTGCATCTCGCCGCGCGACATGGTTTCGATGCGCTGGCCGTGCCGTTTCAGCCCGACGCGCTCCAGCAGCGCCGCGGCGCGCTGCCGCAGCGCGGCCGGCACCGACAGCACGCGGAAGCGAACCGGCAGCAGCACGTTCTCGATGGCGCTGAGGCCCGGAAACAGGTGGAACTCCTGCATGACGAGCCCGACATGCGTGGCGCGCCACGCATCGCGCTGCGATTCGGAAAGGCGCGCGAGATCGGTGTCTCCCCACCGCACGATACCCCGGTCGGGCTTTTCGAGGCCGGTGATGACATTGATCAGCGTCGTCTTGCCGGACCCGGACGGGCCGGTGACGACGACGTTCTCGCCGGGCGCGATCTCGAGTTTCGCGATGTCGAGCACCGGTGCGTCGAGGCCCGGAAAGCTCACCCTCACGTCGGAAAGGAACAGCGCGGTCATCAGATGGACCTGAACCTGGCCTGCGTCAGACGCAGCTGGCTGACGAAGCCGGTTTCGGGGTCGGTCCACGACCCGATCTCCAGCGTGCCCGTGACCTCGATGGTCTGGTTGGACTGCACGAAGGTCTGCTTGTCGCCCAGATAGACGACAACGATGTCCTCCGGCCAGTCGGCATCCGACGAGCAGAAGGGGCACAGCGCCATCGGCATCTTCGTGAGCACGAAGAACTTGGATTCGGCCTTCAGCGGCGGCGCCATGAAACCGCGCATCGATACCCGCTTGCCCGTGAACGTCTTGACGCGCTCTGAAAACTCCAGCCCCAGGGCCGAGAATTTGCCGTAGAGCTGCTCGAACGTCAGCGTATTGTCATCCGCGCGGGCGGGAGCCAGGAAGCCCGGCAAGGCGAGCGCGGCGGCCGCGCCCAGCCCCGCGCGCACGACATCGCGCCGCGACGGTTGACCGTATATTGATGACGAAAGTTTCATGCCAGCCTCCGATAGCCATCCCGCACCGATGCCGGAAAAGCCGATGCCTCTCGCGGGCAGATGTCGGACAACCGCAACGGAACGTCCATTCAATTCTCGTTTACCCATCACAGAAAAGCGGAAACAACACATTGCGACAACGCAACATCATTGCGCCCTAGCGTTTTCGCCATTCCCACAATACAAAATCCGGGCGGTTTCCCGCCCGGATCGAAACGCGGTATCGCCTGATTACTGCTTGGCGCCGAGCGCGAGGGCGTCGACAACCACGCGGTAAACGTCCGAGTTCTCCATGTAACCCTTCAGGTTCTCGGAGCCGGGACCCTGCGACTGCAGCACCACGTCGTCGACGGCATGCACGCCGGTGTCGCCGTCACGCGGGATGTTGCCGATGCGCAGCACGGCGCCGGGGATGTCCTTGTACTGCTCGTTGGCGACGTACTGGTCCTTCTCGTTCTTGATCGCGGGAACGAAGGGGCCGTCGAGCTTCGGACGCCACGTCTCGTAGTAGTCCGGGAAGTTGTTGGCGAAGATGGCGAGACGCTTGCTGACGTTGATGTCGTCAGGATAGGTGTCGCCGTCCTTGTCCTCGTAGTTCGGGAAGCCGGCGTCCTGATAGGTGCCGACCTTCTCGCGCATCTCCTCGCCCGGCTTGTTGTCGTCGATCGTGCCGATGAGGGCAACGCCGTGGGTGTGGTCGGCGGTGACGATGATCAGCGTGTCGGGGTTCTTCTCGGCGAACTCGCGCGCAACGCCGATGGCGTTGTCGAACTCGATCGTCTCGACGACGGCGCGGTCCCAGTCGAGCGGGTGCGACATCTTGTCGACGGAAGCGCCCTCGACCATCAGCACGAAGCCGTCTTCGTTCTTCGACAGCACGTCGAGCGCCGCCTTCGTCATGTCCACGAGACCGGGCTGGTTCGGGAACTTGCCGACCGAACCCTTCTTGAGGAACTGACGGTCGAGCAGCGTATCCATGTTGCCGGTGTGGAACAGGCCGAGGACCTTGCCGGAGTTCGTCTCGGCGGCGGCCTTGATCAGCTCGTCGCGGTCGGTGGCGACGGCGAAGCCTTCGTCACGGAACTTGGCGATGTAGTCGATGTCGTCCTTGCGCTTGGAGCCGGGCGTGGACTGCGGCAGGAAGTAGGCCGAGCCGCCGCCGAGCAGCACGTCGGGAAGCACGGCGAAGTGCATGCCGACGATCTTGTCCTTGTCGGCGCGCTTGCGGGTGTTGGAGACGAGCGCCGCCGGGGTCGCGTCTTCCACCTCGGCGGTGGTGACGATGCCGAGCTTCTTGTTCGGCGCGGCGCGGCGCAGCGCCTGGCCCAGGGTTTCCTGCTTCGGATGCTCGAGCGAGTCCTTGGCGCGGCTGAGATAGACGCCGAGCGCGTTCACCGCCGACTTGTGGCCGGTGAAGTAGGCGGACGCCGTGTTCGCGCTGTCGGCGGCGATCGAGTCGGTGCTCGACGTGCCGATGAAAGCGAGGTTCGGCAGGTAGTCCATGTTCAGCTTGGCGTTCGCCTTGCCCTCGGTGTTGCCGCGCGACATGACGCGGGCAGCCGTGCGGTGGGCGACCGACATGCCGTCGGCGATGAGGAAGATCACGTTCTTCGCGACGGGCGTCTCGGCGGTGCCGTAAACTTCCCACGTCACGGTCTTCGCGGGCGCGCCGGCGACGCTGGCCTCGATCTTGTAGGTGCCGGGCTTGGTGATGACGACGTCGTCCAGGCGGACGGCCGAAGCATCAGCGTCCTTTTCCTTCTCGATGAACTCGGCCTTCTTGCCGAGAACCGAGGCATAATCCTCGCCGTTCACCAGAATCTTGACGTCGGCTTCCTTCACGACCTCGGGAAACTCGACCTTGAAATCGAACTTCGAGCCGGAAAGGATCGTCGCGCGATCGATCGGATAGATCGTCTGCGCACCAGCGACGCCCGGCACAAGCGCCACGGCCGTCGCGACCAACCAATAATGTCGCATGCTGAAATTCCCCGCGTTTGCAGAAACACTTAGCCTATCCGCGCCGACACGGCGTCACGCACGGCGGCATTGCCGGGACAGTAGAAATGCCGCATGTCAGGCAGATGACCGAATGCGAAAAAGCGGAGAAATACTTTACATTCCAACATGGATACATAATAACGTTTCATTATGAAATGTTATTACATTAAGCACCCTGCAAGGCCGCCACGATTACTGAAACCTGTTGTTGCGCGGAAAGCCCTTCGGCGGCAGGCGGCCGCCATCGGCGCGGTTGCCGAGCCAGGCGCGGATATCGGCTTCCGGCACGGTCCATGTCCGGCCGGAAGTATCCGTCCACGTCAAGCCGTCCGCAAGGTTGAAGACGCGCGCATCGGCGATGCCGCCGTCGCCGTAACGTTGCAGGCGCACGCCGCGGCCGCGCGCCATTTCCGGCACCTGCGTCAGCGGAAACACGAGGAGCTTCCGGTTTTCGCCGACGACGGCGACGTGATCGCCGCGCACGGGGACGCACAGGCGCGCACGGTCCTTGCCGGCGGCGTCGAGATTCAGCACCTGCTTGCCCTTGCGGGTGTTGGCCACGATGTCATCCGCCGGCGCGACGAAACCGCGCCCGTCGGAAGCGACCAGCAACAGTTTCTCGCCCGGAACATACGGAAAAGCGGCGACGATGCCGGCATTCTCGTCGATATCCGCCATCAGCCGCAGCGGATCGCCGACGCCGCGTCCGCCCGGCAGCTTCGCGGCGTCGAGGGTGTAGACGCGCCCGTCATCCGCCAGCACCAGGATGCGCGCCGTCGTCTCCGTCGCGAACGACAGGAACAGCCCGTCGTCGCCTTTGAACTGAAGGCTTGACAGATCGACACCGTGCCCCTTCAGCGCCCTGATCCAGCCCTTGACGGACAGCACGACCGTGATCGGCTCCCGCTCGACCATCGCTCCGGTCAGATCGACGTCGGCCGTTTCCGGCGCCTCGGCGAAGGTGGTGCGCCGCTTGCCGAGCGCGGTTTCCGGGCCGAAAAGCTTGCGCACCTCGCGCACCTCGCCGGCCACGACCTTCCATTGCTTTTCGTCGGAAGCGAGCAGCGCCTCGATGCCGGCGCGTTCCTCCGTCAGCTTTTCGTGCTCGCGGCGCAGTTCCATCTCCTCCAGCTTGCGCAGCGAGCGCAGGCGGGTGTTGAGAATGGCCTCCGCCTGCATGTCGGTCAGCGAAAAGGCCGCGATCAGCGCAGGCTTCGCCTCGTCCTCCTCGCGGATAATCCTGATCACGCGGTCGAGATCGAGATAGATGATCAGCAGGCCGTCGAGAATTTCGAGGCGGCGCACGATCTCGCCCAGCCGGAAGCGGGAGCGGCGCAGCAGCACCTCGCGGCGGTGGCCGAGCCATTCGCGCAGCACCTCGGCGAGATCGAGCACCTTCGGTATCTGCCCGCCTGCCAGCACGTTGAGGTTGAGCGGCAGGCGCGATTCGAGTTCCGTCAGCCGGAACAGCGACTCCATCATCAGCACGTCGTCGACGGCCCTGGTGCGCGGCTCGATGACGATGCGGATGTCCTCCGCCGATTCGTCGCGGATATCGGCGACCAGCGGCAGCTTCTTCGCCAGCAACAGATCGGCGGTCTTCTCGATGAGCCGCCCCTTCGTCACGCCGTAGGGAATCTCGGTGACGACAGCCAGCCACTGGCCGCGCGCGCCCTCTTCCCGCGACCAGCGGGCGCGGACGCGAAAGCCGCCCCGCCCCGTGCGGTAGGCCTCGGCGATGGTGGCGCGATCGTCGACGATCACGCCGCCGGTGGGCAGGTCCGGCCCCTGCACGAAGGTCAGCAGGCTGTCGACATCCGCCTGCGGGTGCGCGATCAGGTAAAGCGCGGCGTCGCACAGCTCGGCCGCGTTGTGGGGCGGAATGGACGTCGCCATGCCGACCGCGATGCCCTGCGCGCCGTTCGCCAGCAGGTTGGGAAACGCGGCCGGCAACACGATCGGCTCGCGATTCGTTTCGTCGTAGGTATCGCGAAAATCGACGGCGTCCTCGTCGATGCCCTGCAACAGCAACTGGGCGACGGTGGTGAGCCGCGCCTCGGTATAACGCATGGCGGCGGCGTTATCGCCGTCGATATTGCCGAAATTGCCCTGCCCCTCGATCAGCGGATAGCGCTGGGCGAAATCCTGCGCGAGCCGCACCAGCGCGTCGTAGATCGACTGGTCGCCATGCGGATGGAACTGGCCCATGACATCGCCCACGACGCGCGCGGACTTCTTGAACCCGGCGCCCGGATCGAGCCGCAGCAGCCGCATGCCGTACAGAATGCGCCTGTGCACGGGCTTGAGGCCGTCGCGCGCATCCGGCAAGGCGCGATGCATGATGGTGGAGAGCGCATAGGCGAGATAGCGCTCCTCCAGCGCGGCGCGCAGGGCGACTTCCTCCACGTTGCCGTCATGGCCGCCCGCCGGCGGCAGATCCGCTTTCTTGCCCATCGAATCCCTGAAACCCGCCCCGATCCCGCACGCGAGCACGCCGTCATGTCACGGAAACGACGGCATGCTCCAAGTTGTCGATTGCGGGCACATCCCGATCGATCGGATGATTCCATCCGACCGAAATATGCCCGGCGCGAACATATACCGAACGATATCCGCCGCCGCAAGCCGTCATTCCAGCAGGGCGAGGAAGCGGGCGCGCGCGTCCGGCAACGGCGCATCGCGCGGGGCGAAGAGATGACGCGCGAGGAAGTGGCCGGTGAGCGCAAAACCCTGCCGCACGGCGTCAACGCCGGGATGGCCCGCGCCCGCCATGAAGCCCCGCCCGCTGTCGGCATCCCGCAGGAAGGCGGGCAGCGGCAGCAGCCTGTCATGGTAGGACGCGCCCGCGCGCAGCGACACCGCCCGGCCCGATCTTGGCGACACATAGACCAGTTCCTGCGTCGCGCCGGTGACGGCGCATTGCGCCAGATCGAGGCCGAAGCCGAATTCCGCCAGCAGCGCCAGTTCGAAGCGCACCAGCAGAACCGGGGCGACGTGCGGATCGTCGAGATGATCGAGCACCACCAGGGCGGCGTCGTAGAGGGCGGGATGGGGATCGTGCTCCGGCAGCAGCCGCAGCAGCGCGGCGAGCAGGCCGAGGCCGTTGAGCGACAGCGGCGAATCGAGAAAGCGCGCCGCGCGCGAGACCGTGCCCTCGACGCGGTAGTGCCCCAACTGGTTCTCGATGCGTCCCTGCCACGCGGCCGCGACCGAATTGCCCGGCTGGAGCACGGGTTGCAGGCGCGGCGAACGGCCGCCCCGCACCAGCCCGGCGTGACGGCCGCGCGCGCGCGTCAGCAGATCGAGGATGACGCTCGTCTCCCCGTGCCGCCTGATGCCGAGCACGATGCCTTCGTCCTGCCATTGCATGCCGCTTCATAACATGAATCGTGCGCCGCGCCGCGCCGTGCTATGGGGCATGCTCGACTCTGGGGGCTTTTGGGCGGCGTTTCCGCCGTGGAGTGAAAATTGTCGCCTGACAATCATGCGAAAAAAATCGTCGCCGTCGTCGGCGCCGGCCCGGCGGGGCTGATCGCGGCCGAGGAGCTGGCGCGCGCGGGGCATGCCGTCACCGTTTTCGAGCGCATGCCCTCGCCGGCGCGAAAATTCCTGATGGCCGGGCGCGGCGGCCTCAACCTGACCCACGCCGAACCGCTGGAGCAATTCCTGCGGCGCTACGGAGAGGCGCGCGCCTGGCTCGAACCCGCGATCCGCGCCTTCTCGCCCGCGCGCCTGCGCGGCTGGAGCGCGGACTTGGGCGAGCCTACCTTCGAGGGATCGAGCCGGCGCGTCTTTCCGCGCTCCTACAAGGCGACGCCCCTGCTGCGTGCGTGGCTCGGGCGGCTGGAAAAGCTCGGCGTCGCCTTCGCCTTCCGTCACCGATGGCTCGGCTTTGCGGATGACGCGGGCTCACACTCCGGGCTGCTCTTCGCCACGCCGGAGGGCGAACGCATCGTCGCCGCGGATGCCACGCTGCTCGCGCTCGGCGGCGCGTCGTGGCCGCGTCTGGGATCGGATGGCGGCTGGGTCGGGACGCTGCGCGACATGGGCGTCGCGGTCGCCGATCTGCGCCCGGCCAATTGCGGTTTCACGGTTGCCTGGTCCGATGTCTTCCGCGCCCGCGCCGAGGGCGAGCCGCTGAAGCGCGTCGCGCTCCATGCGGAAGGGCTCACCGCCAACGGCGAGGCGATGATCACGGCGAGCGGCATCGAGGGCGGCGCGGTCTATGCGCTGTCGGCGGCGCTGCGCGACGCCATCGACCGCGATGGCGAGGCCGTTCTGACCATCGACCTGCAAACCGGCATGAGCGTGGCCGAACTCGCCTGGCGGCTGGAGCGGGCGCGCGCGGGCCAATCGGCATCGACCACCCTGCGCAAGGTCGCCGGCCTGTCGCCGGCGGCGGCGCTGCTGGTGCGCGAGCCCGGCCCGCTGCCCGCCTCGCCGCAGGCGCTCGCAGCGCTCGTCAAGGCCGTGCCGCTGCGCCTCACCGGCACGCAGCCGCTGGCGCGCGCCATCTCGTCGGCGGGCGGCGTCCGCATGGCGGAACTCGACGACGCCTTCATGCTGCGCCGGAAGCCCGGCGTGTTCGCCGCCGGCGAGATGCTCGACTGGGAAGCGCCGACCGGCGGCTATCTGTTGCAGGCGACATTCGCCACCGGCCACGCGGCGGCATGCGGCATCCTGCGGTATCTGGCGGGCGCGACCGCCTGATCAGACGGCGGGATCGGCGCTGATGGTGACGATGTCGCCGTCGATGGCGAAGCTCACGTCGAGCCCCGCCGCCCTGGCCACGAGCCCGGTGTAGAACGCCTGAATGCCGTGGGCGTCCACCTCGCCGGTGGCGGAGCGCCCGGCGACGAGTTCCTGCGCGTTGACGGGAATGCGCGCCTGCGGCCCCTGCGCCGTGACGGTGAAGCGCGTTTCGGCGGTCGAGGCGCCGAAATCGATATCGACCGTGATGCGCCCGCCGCGCGGAATGGCGTTGGTCGCCACCAGAATGAGGTTGAGCAGCAGCTTGACCTTGTTCTTGGGCAGCAGGCGGCGCTCGGCGTTCCAGCCCAGCGACAGCTTGTCGTCGTGAATGAAGCCCTTGGCGACCTGCTCGGCGTCGCCCAGATCGATCTCCGCGCCGGCGGACCCGGCCGCGCCGAAGGCGAGCCGCGCGAACTGGAGGCGGGCGGAAGCCTGACGCGCGCTCTTCTTGATGAGATCGAGCGCGAACTCCTTCATCGAGGCGTCGTCTTCGTCCTCCAGCACTTCGAGACCGTTGACGATGGCGCCCACCGGGCTGATGACGTCGTGGCACACCCGGCTGCACAGCAAGGCGGCGAGGTCGAGTGCGTCGAGGTTGACAGAAGTCATGGGAGCTCCGCGAGCGAGAAAATCCGTTGCCGTTCCGATAGCCCGGGCGTGCGGCGATGTGGCGCGCGGCGACAAGGCGGCTCCCGAACCGGCAACGTGCGAAAAAACCTGTTACACGGCCCTGCCAGACTTGAAAAGCAGCCGCAGCCCACGCTAACCAAATCAGGTTAACAGATCGTCAGGCCAACCGGATGGAACCGCCCGTGCCCGCGCCCACGTCCTCGAACAAGCCCGCCCTCCCCGATCCGCGCGATTTCCCGCCCGACGACGCCACGCGCGACGTTCTCCGGTGGCGCGAGCCCGATATCCGCGACCGCCTCGCCGACCATCTCGGCGAGATCGCGCGCCTTGCCGGCGGCCTCATCCTGGCGGCGGTCGCGCGCGGCTTCAACGTCTACACCAAACCGGACGGCTCGCGCTACACGGATGCGGACGTGGAGGCGGAGCGCTACATTCTCGATGCGCTGGCAGCGCATTTCCCCGACGTGCCCGTCATCGCCGAAGAAGACACGGCGGCACGCGCCGAAACCGGCGAGAGCCCGCGCGACGTGGCGGCCGGCCGGGCCTTCTTTCTCGTCGATCCGCTCGACGGCACGCGCGACTTCACCACCGGCGGCCTCGAATACACGGTCAACATCGCGGCGATCGTCGACGGCGCACCTGTCGCGGGGGCGGTCTACGCGCCGGCCAGCGGCCTGCTGTGGATCGGCGGCGCCCATGCGGCCGCCACGAAGCGCGCGCCGCACGAGCCGCGCCCGGCGCGGGGCGACTGGCGCGCCATCCACACCCGCAAGGCGCCCGCCGGGGGGCTGACGGCGCTCGCGAGCCGGCGTCACGGAGACGGCCGCACCGAGGATTTTCTGGCGCGCCTGCCCGTGCGCGAACGCCGCTCCGCTTCCTCGTCGGTCAAGTTCTGCGTCGTCGCGCAGGGCGAGGCGGACGTCTATCCGCGTTTCGGCCCCACCATGGAATGGGATACGGCGGCGGGAGACGCCGTGCTGCGCGCGGCGGGCGGCATCGTCACCGATGCGGCCGGCAACCCCTTCGCCTACGGGTGCCGGCACGAGGGCCATGTTAACGGACCATTCATCGCATGGGGCGATTGTAGCTGCGTCGACATCTTCATCCGGCCGTGAAAGAAGCGCGACGGCGATCGCCTCGTGACAGCCACAGTCGACATGAATACTGCTCCGGCCGTCGCAGACCGGCGGCAGGGGCCGACCGGCGACGCCTCAGGAGGAACAGCGCATGGATACGTCATCGCGCGACACGAAGCGGCGGGGTTTCGCGCGGCCGGATGTCACACGGCGCACGATGCTCGCCCTTTCGGCGAGCGCCGGCCTCGCGGCGCTGCCGACCGGCCGCACGGCCCTCGCCCAGCAACCGCCGCCCGGCTTCCAGCCCGCGCCCGAGGGCGGCGAAACCTTCAACGTGGAGGAGATCGTCGATTCGGGGCATCGCTTCTTCGGCTCGGCCTCGCGCGGGCTGGCGCTCGCGGTGCAGGACGTCTTTCAGCGCTGGGGCAGGCCCAACGGCTACATTCTGGGGCAGGAAGCCGCCGGCGCCTTCTTCGGCGGGCTGCGCTACGGCGAGGGCAAGCTCTACACGCGCGGCATCAACACGGGCGGCGCGGGCGAGCGGAACGTTTTCTGGCAAGGCCCCTCGCTGGGGTTCGATTTCGGCGGCTCCGGCAACAGGACGATGATACTCGTCTATCACCTGCCGTCGATCGACCATATGTTTCAGCGTTTCGCCGGCCTGGACGGTTCGGCCTATCTGGTCGCCGGCTTCGCCGTTTCGGCGCTCGGCGGGCGGGGAGAAAACGGGCAGGACGTGCTGCTCGTGCCGATCCGCACCGGCGTGGGGTTGAAGCTCGGCATCAACATCGGCTACCTCAAGTTCACGCCGCAGGCCACCTGGAATCCGTTCTGACATGCAGTCCCGAGGATGACGTCCTGACGTGCTTGAAACCATCCTGATCTTCGCGGCCGGCTTCCTGACGGCCGCCGTGCTGGCGCTGATGATCCTGCCCGGCATCAACGCGCGGGCCGCTCGTCTCGCGCGGCGACGGCTGGAGGCACAGTTTCCCGTCTCCACCGACGAACTCACGGCGCAGATGGACTACATCCGCGCCGAAGGCGCGGTGGCGCTGCGCAAGGCCGAGCGCCTGCTCGAAAAGGAACGCGAGGCGCGCGCGCGGCACCGGACGGAAGCGGGCGCCATCGAGGCGACCCTGCGCCGGCAGACGCTTGCCGACGCCGCGACGCTGGAAACGCTTCGGCAGGACAACGAGACCCTGCGGCGCGAGGAAGAGCGGTTGACGGCGGAACTCGACGCCGTGACCGAAGACCGCGACGCCAGACGCATCGCTATCGTCGACCTCGAAACCCGGCTCGCCATCCTCGCCGCCAATCCCGTCACGCAGGAAAACGCGCTGCTGCGCCAGCGGATCGCGACGGTCGCGGATCAGATCATGGCGCTGACGAAGACGGAGGAAGCCGGGCCGGAGGCCGAGGCCGCCGCCGAGAAAGACGCGCTCCCCGCCTGAAAACCGAGAACAGGCCGCCCGCTCGCGCCCGTGCCTGCCGGCTCACGCCCGCCCGCCTGCCTCTGCCTCGACGGCGGACCCTTCCCCGCGCGCCAGCCCGGCCAGCACCATTTCGGCGCTGGCGCGGTTGAGAGCCATCGGCACGTCGTAAACGAGCGCCACGCGCATCAGCGCCTTCACATCGACATCGTGCGGCATGGGCGAGAGCGGATCGACGAAAAAGATCAGCGCGTCGATGCCGCTCTCGGCGATCAGCGCGCCGATCTGCTGATCGCCGCCATAGGGACCGCTCTTCAGCCGTCTGACGTCGAGTTCCGGGCAGCGCTCCATGATTCGCAGCCCGGTGGTGCCGGTCGCGAACAGCGTGCAATCGCCGAGAAAGGTCCGATGGCGCTCCGCGAAAGAGGCCATCTCGTCCTTCTTGGCATCGTGGGCGACAAGCGCCAACCTCACGGCAGTCATAGACCGGTTCCCATGCAGTCCGCCTTCTCCATCCGAACAACCTCGATAACCGCCTCGATTCACACTACAACAGGCGTTTGAAGGCAGCATAGCGCTTTTTCGGCGCAGGCGGCGAACCGTCGGCGCGACGATCGGCGCGGCAGCCGTCATTCGCGTGTCGGACATTGCGCGGACAAGAAGTTCCGGCGACCATTTGGAAGCCTTCGACGGGATCAGCCGGACTTCGCTCCGGCAGGCGACACAGAAGTTAGACCATGCAGCAACAACCTCTGGCGACCATTACCAACGACACGCGCGATACGATGTGGCTGTGCCGTTTCGACGTCGACGGACTCGCGCACTGGATCGGCGTGCGGGAGGAGCACCCGCCGGCCATCGACCTCGACACGTTTGTCAGCCCGGAAACGGAAGACGGCGCGCGGGGCTTCGTGTGGATTCACGTCGATCTCGTCGACACGCGCGCGCGCAACTGGATCGGCAGCCAGCCCTTCGTGCCGGAGGCGCTGCGCCAGCGCTTCATCACCAGCTCGGCCCGCCGCTCGGTGATCAGCCAGGAGGGCGTGCTCAGCTTCAGCCTGCCCGACAGCGCGCTGGACTTCGACACGCCCACCGACGAAGTGACCTTCCTGCATTGCCTGCTGGGCGAAAATTTCCTCATCACGGGCAGACGGCGAAAGATCGCCGCCATCGCCGCGATCATCGCCGCTACCGATCGCGGCGAGCGCTACATGGGGCCGTTCGCGCTTGTCGGCGCCATCGTCGGACAGATTGTGCAGCGGCTGGAGGACATCGGCGCGGAGGCGTCCGACGAGCTGGACGACATCGAGGACCATGTGCTCGGCGAACGGATGAAAAACGATACCGCGCAGTCGCTCGGCCCCCTGCGCCGCGGCGTCGCGCGCCTGCATCGCCATACGCTGATGCTGCGGCAAACGCTGTTCCACGTCGAGCGCGCGGAAGCGATCACGTCCTTCAAGCACCGGCGCAAGGCGCTTCAGACATATGTGGAGCGCCTTGAGGCGCTCGACCACGACACGATCGCCGAACAGGGGCGCGCCAAGATCCTTCAGGACGAGATATCCACCCGCATCGCCAACGAATCGAACCGCAGCCTGTACATCGTCACCATGATGACGACCTTCTTCATGCCGCCGGCGCTGATCGCCGGCATCTTCGGCATGAACGTCGCCAGCCTGCCGCTCGACGAAACCCCGGGCGGCTTCTGGTGGAGCATGCTGCTGCTGGGGGGCAGCATCGCCGCCACCTACTTCGTGCTGCGCCGCTTCGTGAAAAACCGTTAGAGCGGCGTGCATCCAAGCGGAATCGTCACGCCGCTCCGGATTTTACATTTTACCGCTTACCGCAGCTTGCCTTCGACGATCGCCAGCGCCGCCGCGACGACGCCGGCGACGTCGAGCCCGGACGTATCGAGCATCACGGCGTCGGCGGCCATCGTCAGAGGCGCTGCGGCGCGTTGCGCGTCGCGCGCGTCGCGCTGGCGGATTTCCGCCAGGATCGCGGCCTCGTCGACAGCCTCGCCCCGCGCCGCGAATTCCAGCGCGCGCCGGTGCGCCCGCACTTCCGGCGTGGCGGTGATGAACAGCTTGATGTCTGCGTCGGGGCAGATCACCGTGCCGATGTCGCGCCCGTCGAGCACCGCCCCGCCCGGTTGCCGGGCGAAGGCGCGCTGGAGCGCGAGCAGCGCTTCGCGCACCGGCGGATGCGCGGCGACGATGGAAGCCGCCTCGCCCATGTCCCGCCCGCGCAGCCGCTCGTCGTCGTCGGAGCCGGGCGTGAACGCCTGCGCGAATTCCGTTGCCGCCCCGGCGTCGTCGAGCGGCGCGCCCGCGTCCAGCATCCGCCGCGCCACGCCCCGATAGAGCATGCCCGTGTCGAGATACGGCAGGCCGTAGTGCGCCGCGAGGCGCTTCGCCAGCGTTCCCTTGCCCGAGGCGGCCGGGCCGTCGATGGCGACGATCACCGCCCCGCCCCGTCGAGGTCTTCGGCGATATCGCCGCCGAGTTCGCGCATCAGCGGCACGAAGGACGGGAAGCTCGTGGCGATCATCGCCCCGTCGTCGACGCGCATGCCCTCGCGCGCCGCAAGCCCCAGCACGAGGAACGACATGGCGATGCGGTGGTCGAGATGCGTCGCGGCCACGCCCCCGCCCCGCACGCCGCCGCCGGTGACGACGAGATCGTCGCCCTCGATGCGCGCCGTGACGCCCGCCGCGGCAAGGCCGTCCGCCACCGCCTGAAGGCGGTCCGATTCCTTCACGCGCAGTTCGTGCAGGCCGCGCATGCGCGTCTCGCCCTCGGCGAAGGCCGCCGCCACCGCCAGCACCGGATATTCGTCGATCATCGAGGGCGCCCGTTCCGCCGGCACGTCGACGCCCTTCAGGGCGCTCGCGCGCACGCGCAGGTCGGCCACCGTCTCGCCGCCCTCCTCGCGCGCGTTCAGCTCCTCGATATCCGCGCCCATTTCGCGTAGCGTGGTGATGAGGCCGGTGCGCAGCGGGTTGGTCATCACGCTTTCCAGCACGATGTCGGAACCCGGCACGACGAGCGCCGCCACCAGCGGAAACGCGGCGGAAGAGGGATCGGCCGGCACGGCGACGGGCGCGGCGCGCAGCACCGGCTGGCCGGTGAGCGTGATGCGCCTGCCGTGCGCGCCGTGCGGCTCCACGACAACCTCCGCGCCGAAGTGGCGCAGCAGGCGTTCGGTATGGTCGCGCGACGCCTCCTTCTCGATCACGGTCGTCTTGCCCGGCGCATTGAGCGCGGCGAGCAGCACGGCCGACTTGATCTGCGCCGAGGGCACCGGCGTTTCGTACACGATCGGCGCGGGCTCGCGCGGGCCGCGAATCGTCAGCGGCAGCCGCCCGCCTTCAGCCTCCGAAACCACCTCCGCGCCCATCAGCGCCAGCGGATCGACGATGCGCCGCATGGGCCGCTTGCGCAGCGAGGCGTCGCCGTCGAACGTCGCGGTGATCGGATGCCCGGCGGCGACGCCGATCGTCAGCCGCGAGCCGGTGCCGGCATTGCCGAAATCGAGCACGCCCTCGGGCTGGCTCAGACCGCCGACGCCGACGCCCACGACGCGCCACTCCCCGTCGCCGAGCCGCTCCGCGACGCCGCCGAGCGCGCGCACCGCATCGGCCGTGCGCAACACGTCCTCGCCTTCGAGCAGGCCGGAAACATGTGTTTCGCCAATGGCCAGCAGGCCGAACAGCAGGGCGCGGTGGGAGATGGACTTGTCGCCCGGCACGCGCACCCGGCCCTTGAGCGGGCCGGACGGGCGGGCGGCGACAGGCGCGGGATGCGGGGCGGCGGACATGAGCGGCGTTCCTTCGGCAGATGGTTTCGAAGCGTCCTAACAGAGACCGCCGCAAAGGTCATCTTTCATGTTGCCGGACGCGCGACGATGGAGGGTTGCGCGGCGCGCCCGCGTTACTATAGTCACCGGATCGCAATGCAAGGCCGGGGGCCGCCGTCGGATCGCCGATCCTCCCGCCGTATGGACCTGACGATGACAGACAAGCGCGTGAAGAAAGTGGTGCTCGCCTATTCCGGCGGCCTCGATACCTCCATCATCCTGAAGTGGCTGCAAACCAATTACCAGGCGGAGGTCGTCACCTTCACCGCCGATCTCGGCCAGGGCGAGGAACTGGAGCCCGCCCGCCAGAAGGCGCTGCTGCTCGGCATCAAGCCGGAAAACATCTTCATCGAGGACCTGCGCGAGGAATTCGTGCGCGATTACGTCTTCCCGATGTTCCGCGCCAACGCCCAATATGAAGGGCTCTATCTGCTCGGCACCTCCATCGCCCGCCCGCTGATCGCCAGGAAGCAGATCGAGATCGCCGAAAAGACCGGCGCCGACGCCGTTTCCCACGGCGCGACCGGCAAGGGCAACGATCAGGTGCGCTTCGAACTCGGCTATTACGCGCTGAAGCCGGACGTCACCGTGATCGCGCCGTGGCGCGAGTGGGATCTGACCTCGCGCACGAAGCTGATCGAATTCGCCGAGCAGAACCAGATTCCGATTGCCAGGGACAAGCGCGGCGACGCTCCCTTCTCGGTGGACGCCAACCTGCTGCACACCTCCTCCGAGGGCAAGGTGCTGGAGGATCCGGCCGAGGAAGTGCCGGAATACGTGTTCTCGCGCACCGTCTCGCCCGAGGCCGCGCCCGATACGCCCACCACCATCGCCATCGACTTCGAGAAGGGCGATGCGGTCGCCATCGACGGCGAGAAGCTCACGCCCGCCGCGCTGCTGACGAAACTCAACGCGCTTGGCGGCGCCAACGGCATCGGCCGGCTCGATCTCGTCGAGAACCGCTTCGTGGGCATGAAGTCTCGCGGCATGTACGAGACGCCCGGCGGCACCATCCTGTGGTACGCGCACCGCGCCATCGAGCAGGTCACGCTCGACCGCGGCGCGGCGCACCTCAAGGACGAGCTGATGCCCAGATACGCCGAGCTGATCTACAACGGCTTCTGGTTCTCGCCCGAGCGCGAGCTGCTGCAAAAGCTCATCGACGCCAGCCAGGAGTTCGTCACCGGCCGCGTGCGCCTCAAGCTCTACAAGGGCGGCGTGCATATCGTCGGCCGCGAGAGCCCGTTCTCGCTCTACGATCAGGATCTCGTCACCTTCGAGGACGGCGCGGTCGCCTACGATCACCGCGACGCGGAAGGGTTCATCCGCCTCAACGCGCTGCGGCTGCGCACGCTGGCGCAACGCCGGCGCAAGCTCGGACTCTGACATGCCGAAAACCTTCCTTGCAGACAGGGGCGTCGTGAAGGTTGTGGGCGAGGATGCCCGCCCCTTCCTGCAAAACCTCGTCACCAGCCATGTCGAGAACCTGAGCGCCGGCGAGGCGCGCTGGTTCGGGCTGCTGACGCCGCAGGGAAAGATCCTGTTCGACGGGCTCGCCGTCGCCGTTCCGCAGGAGCGCGGCGGCGGCTTTCTGCTGGACGTCGCCCGCGATCAGGCCGGGGCGCTGGCAAAGCGGCTGAATTTTTACAAGCTGCGCGCCAGGGTCATTGTCGAGGACCTGTCGGAAACGCTGGGCATCGGCGTGGCGTGGGGCGGGGATGCGCCGCCGCAAGGGCTCGGCCTCGCCTTCGCCGATCCGCGCCTCGCGACATTGGGCACGCGCATCGTCGCGGAGCGCGAGCGCGTCGCCGCGCTGGGCGAAGATGCACTGGGTGAGGATGCGCTGGGCAAAGATGCGCTGGGCAAAGATGCGCTGGCCTGGCATGCGCACCGCATCGGGCTGGGCGTGCCGGAGGGCGGCCGCGATTTTCCGTGGAACGACGCCTTTCCGCATGAGGTGCTGATGGACCAGCTCGACGGCGTGGCCTTCGACAAGGGCTGCTACGTGGGGCAGGAGGTCGTCTCGCGCATGCACCACCGCAAGACGGCGCGCACGCGCATCGTGCCGGTCGTCTTCGCGGGCGCGGCCCCGCCGGAGGGCGCCGAGGTACTGGCGGGCGGCAAGGTTTCGGGCCGCATCGGCTCCGTCGCGGCGGGCCGGGCGCTGGCCAGCCTGCGCCTTGACCGCGCGGCGGAGGCTCTTGCCGCGGGCGAGCCGATCACGGCGGATGGCGTCGCGCTCACGCTCGACAAGCCGGCCTTCATCCGCTTCCCCTTCCCCGGCGAGGAAGAGACGCCGCATGAGTGACAGCGATTTCGTCAAACTGCATCCGGACGGCAAGCATCGCTGCCTGTGGCCGGGCGACGACCCGTTCTATGTCGCCTATCACGACGACGAATGGGGCGTGCCGGAATATGACGACCGGGCGCTCTACGAAAAGCTCATTCTGGACGGCTTTCAGGCCGGCCTGTCATGGATCACCATCCTGCGCAAGCGCGAGAACTTCCGCGCCGCCTTCGCGGGATTCGATCCCGAGCAGATCGCGCGCTTCGACGCCTTGAAGGTCGAGGCGCTGATGCTGGACGCCGGCATCGTGCGCAACCGCGCCAAGATCGAGGGCACGGTGGCGAGCGCCCGCGTCTGGCTCGCCATTCAGGAACGCGGCTCGTTCAGCGATTTCCTGTGGGATTTCGTCGACGGGCGGCCGGTCGTCAACCGCTTCAGCACCCGCAAGGAGGTGCCGGCGGAGACCGAAGTATCGAAGAAGATGTCGAAGGCGCTGAAGGCGGCCGGCTTCAAGTTCTGCGGCCCGACCATCACCTATGCCTTCATGCAGGCGGTCGGCATGGTCAACGACCACATGGTCGATTGCTACCGCCACGCCGAATGCGCCGCGCATACCCGTTCCTGACGAGATGACGCCGCGACCCGCAAAGGCGCCGCGCGTGTGGCAGCGCATGCTGTCCGGCCGGCGGCTCGACCTGATCGACCCTTCCCCGCTCGATGTCGAGATCGAGGACATCGCCCACGGCCTCGCCCGCGTGGCGCGCTGGAACGGGCAGACGCTCGGCGCGCACATCTTCTCCGTCGCCCAGCACACGCTGCTGGTGGAGTTGTTCGCCGAGATCGCCGATCCGGCGCTGTCGCGCGAGGCGCGGCTTGCGGTGCTGCTGCACGACGGGGCGGAGTATGTCGTCGGCGACATCATCTCGCCCTTCAAGGCCGTGCTCGGCGACACTTACAAGGACATCGAAAAGCGCCTGCTCGCGGCGATCCATATCCGCTTCGGCCTGCCCGCGCGGCCGGCGCCGGCGTTGGAAAGGGCCATCAAGAAGGCCGACCGCGCCGCCGCCTTCTACGAGGCCACGCGGCTGGCCGGCTTCGGGCTGGACGAAGCGCGCGGCTTCTTCGGCAAGGTGGTGCCGCTGCCGGCCGGCGGCGAGGCGTTCTTGCACCCCTGGGATGCGGAAACCGCCAAGGCGCGTTATCTCGCGCGCTTCAGCGCCGCCCTTCATGCTGCGTGAGGTGATGCAGCGCGATGCCGCTGGTCGTCGCGACATTGAGCGAATCGAACGCGCCGTGCATCGGGATGGAGACGGTGCGGCAGCGCGCCAGCACGTCGTCCGGCAGGCCGGGGCCTTCGGTGCCCAGCAGCAGCGCGGCGCGCGCGGGCGGGGCGAGCGCCGAGAGGGTTTCGGCCCCGCGCGGGCTGAGCGCCAGCACGGTGAAGCCCGCGCCTGCCAGCAGATCGATCAGCGCATGCACGGGGCCGGTGCGGAAGAACGGTACGGCGAGGCAACCGCCGACCGAAACGCGGATCGCCTTGCGGTAGAGCGGATCGCAACTCGCGTCGTCCAGCAGCACGGCCGAAGCGCCGAACGCCGCCGCGTTGCGAAAAATGCCGCCCACGTTGTCATGGTTCGCGAGCCCGGCGAGGGCGACGACGACGGCCTGTCGCGGCAGCGCGTTCAGAAAGCCCGAAACCTCGCCATGCTCACGCCGCAGCCCCACGGCGAGCACGCCGCGATGAATGGGAAAACCGGCGATCGCATCCATCACCGCGCGGCTTGCCGTGTAAAGCGGCACGTCACCGGGAAGAAGCGCGAGCAGATCGGCGAGGAACGGCAATCGCTTGTCGAGGATGAAGAGCGATTCGACGGTATGCAGCTTCTGCCGCAGCAACACCGCCAGCACCGTCTCACCCTCCGCGATGAAGCGCCCGCCCCGGCCGACGAGATCGCGCTCGCGGATACTCGCATAGGCTTCGATGCGCGGATCGTCCGGCCGGTCAATGCAAATCGGCTGGCAAATCGGCTGGCAAATCGGCTGGCAAATCGGCTGGCAAATCGGCGGCATCAGCCTTCCAGCTCTTCCCGGAGCATTTCGAGCCGCAACCATTCCTCCTCGTTGGCGGCGCGCTCTTCCTCGGCGCGCGCCAGCAGCGTGTTGGCCTTCTCGAACTTGGCCGGCTCGCGCGTGTAGAGTTCGGGATCGGCCAGCAGCGCCTGCAACTTGGCGATGTCGCGCTCAAGGGCGGCGATGCGATCGGGCAGCGTCTCCAGCGCGTGCTTTTCCTTGAAGCTGAGCTTTTTCCGCGCCTTGTCGTCGGATACGGCGGGCGGCGGGGCCTTCGCCTTTTCGGGCGCGGCCTTCCCGCCTTCCACTTTCCGCGCCGTCACGCCCTCGCCGCGCTGCGCCAGCATGTCGGTGTAGCCGCCGGCATAGACCTGCCAGCGCCCGTTGCCCTCCGCGATCACGACGGCGTTGACGGTGCGGTCGAGAAAATCGCGGTCATGGCTCACCAGCACCACCGTGCCGGGATAGTCGGCGATCATCTCTTCGAGCAGGTCGAGGGTTTCGAGGTCGAGGTCGTTGGTGGGCTCGTCCAGCACCAGGAAGTTGGAGGGCAGCGCCAGCGCCCGCGCCAGCGTCAGCCGCCCGCGCTCACCGCCGGAGAGCACGGAAACCGGCGTGTTCAACTGGTCGGGGGAAAACAGAAAATCCTTCATGTAGCTGGCGACATGCTTGACCGCGCCGCCCACCGTCACCGTATCGGTGCCGCCGCCCGTGAGCGCGTCCTTCAGCGTGGTCTCGGGCGCGAGCGAGGCGCGGCGCTGGTCGAGGAAGGCCATTTGCAGGTTCGCGCCGAGTTTCACGCTGCCGCTGTCGGGCACGAGATCGCCGGTGAGCATGTTGAGCAGCGTCGTCTTGCCCGCGCCGTTCGGCCCCACGATGCCGATGCGGTCGTGGCGCAGGATGCGGATGGAGAAATCCTCCACGATCGCGCGCTCGCCGAAACGCTTGCCGATGTTCTTCGCCTCCGCGACGAGCTTGCCGGAGGTCTCGCCCTCCGTCACCGTCATGGCGACGGAACCGGTGGCGCGCCTGCGTTCGCGGAATTGCTTGCGCATGTCGGCGAGTTCGCGCACGCGGCGCATGTTGCGCTTGCGTCGCGCCGTGACGCCGTAGCGCATCCAGTCGTCTTCCGCCGCGATCTTGCGGGCGAGCTTGTGGTGCTCGATCTCTTCCTGCTCCAGCACCGCGTCGCGCCATTCCTCGAAGGCGGCGAAACCCTTGTCGAGACGGCGGGCAGTTCCCCTGTCCAGCCAGACGGTGGCGCGCGACAGGTTTTCGAGAAAGCGCCGGTCGTGGCTGATCAGCACCAGCGCCGAGCGGAGGGAGCGGATTTCGCTCTCCAACCACTCGATAGCTGGCAAATCCAGATGGTTCGTCGGCTCATCGAGCAACAGGATGTCGGGTTCGGGTGCGAGCACCCGCGCCAGCGCGGCGCGGCGTGCCTCGCCGCCGGAGAGATTCGACGGATCTTCGCGGCCCGTCAGGCCGAGCTGTTCCAGCAGCCAGGCGGCGCGGTAGGCATCGTCGCCATCCGCGAGCCCCGCCTCGACATAGGCCAACGTGGTGTCGAAGCCGGCGAGGTCGGGCTCCTGCGGCAGATAGCGCACCGTCGCGCCCGGCTGGACGAAGCGCGTGCCGGAATCGGCCTGCACCAGACCGGCGGCGATCTTGAGCAGCGTGGACTTGCCGGAGCCGTTGCGCCCGACAAGGCAAAGGCGCTCGCCCTCGGACACGGACATTTCCGCGCCTTCGAGCAACGGGGTGCCGCCGAAAGTGAGGCGGATATCCTGGAGAAAAAGCAGAGGTGGAGCCATGACGCCTGCATAGAGCAATTTCCGACCGGATGGAATCATCTGATCGATCAAAATGTATTCCAAAGAGCGGATCGCGTCAGTCGGCCGGAGGGGCATCGTCGCAACGCAGCGACAGCGCCGCCTCGCGCGCCTTCGCCCTCAGGCTCGGCAGCGGCGCCAGCGCCCGGTAGACGGCGACGCCGCCCGTCGTCGCGACGCCCCGGCGGTCGGGCATGACGAAGCGCACTTCCCTGCCGCCGTCCTCGCGCCCGGCGCGCGCCTCGCGCTCGTCCATCGCCTGATCGGACGTCAGCACCGTGAGCGCCAGTTCCCCGTCATTGGCGATCTCGTCCGTCACCGCATAAAGAACGCTTCCGCCCGGCCCGTAGAGCGAAAGGCCGGCGAAACCGCCGCCGGCGTGCGCGGTGATCCGCAGCGGACCGTTCGTCAGATCGAACCGGCAGAAGGCGGTGACGAACGCCGGATCGGGCCAGGGCGGCGAGAAGCCGCTGTCCGCGATTTCCCGCGTCTGCCCCGATGCCGCCGCCCGCGAGAGCCGCGTCACCGCATCGCCCGATCCCGCGAACGGAATCGCGAACACCGTGACGATATGGACGAGACCGCCGAGCACGAGGCCGAATACGAGCGCATGGAGCATCGCACCCGTCGCCCATGCCAACGCCCGCCGCAGGCGCGCGCCGCGGCGGCTTCGCCGGCGTGAGGCGGCGGCGGGTTTGAGGGCTCTCGTCTCTTTCATGCGCGGGCTCCGTCCGGCTTTCAGGGGCAGGCGAGCCGGTCGATCGCCGGCAGGGCCGCCGCCTCGACGACGCCGGAAACCGCGGCGAGCGGGGCGCCATAAAGCCGCAACACGAGATGCACGCCTTCGGTCGGCGGCAGCATCAGCCAGTTGCCCGGCCGCACCCCGCGAGACAGAACGATTTCCGCCATCCCGTCCGCATCACGCAGCAGCTCGAAGGAGGTGAACCCGTTGCGGCCGGTCTCGTTGGGCGGCAGCCCGCCGGCGGCGTCATAGACCGTCAGCGTCCACGCCCGCGCGGAGGGCACGGCGCCGCGCACGGCATAGACGCAGGCACCATCGAGCGGCCGCCCCTCGCTGTCGTGCACCGCGTGCAGCTCCAGCCCCTCGCCGGCGCCGAGCGGCAGCGCCCCGGTGCGCGCGACGATCGCCCGCGCGTAAGGATCGATGACGGGCGAACCGATGTCGGGCCATGCGGCCCAGGGGCCAGCCCGCACGGCCCCGAACGGCGGCTCGCCGCGCGTCATGTACCAGGCCGAGCCCAGACCGGCGAAAGCGGCGATGGCGAGGGTTGCGAGGGCGACGAGAATGGTGCGCACGGAAGCTGACGTCAGGCAGGCGGGAACGATGGCGCGGCGGCGGCGTTGGCGAAACGGGTCACGGCGCCGCCTTTCCCGCCGGCGTCCCGAGGCCGCGCGCGGCGACGTGAACCGCATCGCGCTCGCCTGCCACTGATGCCTGCTCGCGCGCGGGAGCCGTCTGCGCCGTGCCGCCGGGCATCGCCGCCGAAGCCTCGCGGAAAAGCGCCGTCATGCCCTGCAACAGTTCATAGGACTGGCGGGAGAGATTGGCCGGCACGCCGGCATCGTCGTCGCCCGCCTCCGCGGCGCTCACGGCGACGGCGGGCGCCGGCGTCGGCACGCCCGGCAGCGGCCGGATCGTGAGCCGGCGGTGGGCGCGCGCCATCATCGTCTGCCAGATCTGCGCGGGCAGCGTGCCGCCGGTCATGCGGTTGGCGGGCTTGTAATCGTCGTTGCCGAGCCACACGCTCGCCACGAGATTGCCCGTGTAGCCCACGAACCAGCCGTCCCTGTAGGCGTTCGTCGTGCCGGTCTTGCCGGCGACGGGCACGCCCTCGATGCGCGCGCGCCGGCCGGTGCCCGCCTCCACCACCTTGTGCATCATGAAGTTCATGCCGGCGGCCACCTCGGGCGTCAGCACGCGCGCGGGCGCGCCGGCATCCCGGTCGTGACGCCAGATCACATCGTCATGGCCGTTGCGGATCTCGACCGCCGCATAGGGCTTCGCGCGCAGGCCGCCGTTGGCGAAAACGGCGAACCCCGCCGCCATGTCGAGCACGCGCACGCCTTCCGCCCCGATGGGCAGGGGCGCGGTGTTGCGCAGCTCGGTCGTGATGCCCATGGCATGGCTCATCTCGATGACGCGCGCGAGGCCGTTGCGGGCGTTGCCCTTGCCCATCATCAGGGTGAGGCGCACCGGCGTCGTGTTGATGGAGCGTTGCAGCGCGACCGTCAGCGTCATGCGGCCGGCATAGCCGCGGTTATAGTTGTTGGGGCACCAGTTGCCGATACAGGTCGGGCCGTCGACGATCGGGCTGTCGGGCGTCACGAGGCCGTCCATCATCGCCCCCGCGTAGACGAAGGGCTTGAAGGAGGAACCCGGCTGGCGCAGCGCGTTCGTGGCGCGGTTGAACTGGCTTTCGCCGTAGTCGCGCCCGCCGACCATGGCGCGCGCCGCCCCGTCCGGGTCCAGCACGGCGATCGCGCCCTGCTTCACGCCCCAGCGCTTGCCGTCCTGGCGCAAGCCTTCCTCCAGCGCGTCCTCGGCCAGATGCTGGATGGAGAGGTCGAGCGGCGTCTTGACGACGAGCACCCGCTCGCCGCGCAGCGCGCCTTCCTGAGACATCGCGCGGATTTCCTCGAAAGCCCAGTCGAGATAGTAATCGGGGCTCGATTCGCGATGCCGGTCCACCGGCGTCGCCGGGTTGCGGCGGGCGATTTCGGCCTGCCCTTCCGTGATCAAGCCGGCGTTGACCATCGCGCCGAGCACGTCGGAGGCGCGGGCGCGGGCCGTGGGCAGGTTGACGTGCGGCGCGTATTTGGACGGCGCCTTGAACAGGCCGGCGAGCATCGCGGCCTCGGGCAAGGTGACGTCGCGCGCCGACTTGCCGAAGTAAAACGCCGCCGCCGCCGCCGCGCCGAACGTGCCGCCGCCCATGTAGGCGCGGTCGAGGTAAAGCTTGAGGATCTCGTTCTTGGACAGGCGCGCCTCCAGCCACAGCGACAGGAACGCCTCGTTGATCTTGCGCTCGATGGAGCGCTCGTTGGTCAGGAACAGGTTCTTGGCGAGTTGCTGGGTGATGGAGGAGCCGCCCTGCACCACGCCGTCCGCCTGCGCGTTGGCGGACAGCGCGCGCGCCGTCCCGATGATGTCGATGCCGAAATGCTGGTAGAAGCGCCGGTCCTCCGTCGCCAGCACGGCCTTGATCAGCACGTCCGGGAATTCGTCGAGCGCCAGCGAATCGTCGTGCAGGATGCCGCGCCGGCCGACCTCGTTGCCGTAGCGGTCCAGAAAGGTCACGGCGAACTCCGGCTTCTTCAGCCAGTCGTCGCTCGTTTCCCGGAAGGCGGGCTGCGCGAAGGCCAGCAGCAGCATGCCGCCGGCGATGGACAGCGTCGCCGCCTCGCTGGCGCATTCCACCAGGACGCGCCGCACGCCGGTGACGGCCAGCCGATCCATGCGCGCGGAAATGCGCCGCCATATTTCGCCGAGCCCCGAACCTGCGCTATAGAGGGAGGCGTCGAGCCATGAGTCGACGGCAAGCGCCGCGCGCTTCACACGTCTGGAGAGGGATGGCCTGACAAACCTGAACACCGCGATCGCTCCCCTGAGCGAAGCTGACGACTTTTCCTTTGGTAGTCCACCTTGCGCGCTATCGCAATCGTGCGGCCGTCGCCAAAGACAGACATCCTTAATCCGCGCGCCGTTTGCCGCGCGATGTTGTATCGAACTCACACGCGCCCTGTTTGCGGAGAATGACCTTGAACGCTTCGGCATCGCCCTTCTGGAAGACAAAGACGCTCGGGGAGATGTCGCAGCAGGAGTGGGAGGCGCTGTGCGACGGGTGCGGGCGCTGCTGTCTCGTGAAGCTCGAGGACGAGGATACCGGGCAGATCTACGCGACAGACGTTTCCTGCCGCCTGCTCGACGCCGGCACCTGCCGGTGCAAGGACTACGCGAACCGGCAGGAAAAAGTGCCGGACTGCATCCGCCTCACGCCGGCGGAAGTGGCGCGCATCGGGTGGCTGCCGCCGACATGCGCCTATCGCCTCATCCGGGAGGGCTCGGACCTGCACTGGTGGCACCCGCTGGTCTCGGGCGACCCGCGCACGGTGCACGAGGCGGGCGTTTCGGTGCGCGGGCGCGTCGTGGCGAGCGAGGACGAGATCGCGCTGGAGGAACTGCCGGAGCGCATCGTGGACTGGCCGATGCAAACACCCAAGCCCCGGCGGCGGGCGGGCGGCGCCCGCTGAGAAACCTGCCTTACGCAGCCGCGGCCAGCAGCGCCCGCAGATCGAGCGGCTCCGTCACCATCGCCAGTTCGCCCCTGGCGCCGCGCGGCCATTCTTCCTGCGGGCGATCCCGATAAAGCTCCACGCCGTTCTGATCCGGGTCGCGCAGGTAGAGCGCCTCGCTGACGCCGTGGTCGCTGGCGCCGTCGAGTTCGATGCCCGCCGCGATCAGCCGCCGCAGCGCATCCGCGAGGCTCGCGCGCGTGGGATAGAGGATCGCCACATGATAGAGGCCGGTCGTGCCCGGCGCGGGCGGATGGCCGCCGGCGCTCTCCCAGGTGTTGAGACCGATGTGGTGGTGGTAGCCGCCGGCCGAGACGAAGGCCGCGCGGGAACCGTAACGCTGGATCAGCTCGAAACCGAGCACGCCGTTGTAGAAAGCCAGCGCGCGATCGAGATCGGCGACCTTGAGATGAACATGGCCGATGCGCACGCCCGGATCGATGGATTTCGGGGTCAGCGCGGGTTCGATGACGGGAAGTCTGCTCATGATCATGCCTTTCGTGTCGTTCTTCTTGTGATTTTTCTTGACCCCGTGGCGCCGGGCGCTGTGAGGCGCCCGGCCGCCGTGCCGGGACGGAGCCTTATGCCTGGAACATGTCCTGTTTCAATCCCGGGACATATTCCGGTTTCCTTGTTCTGAGCGAATTCTGCGCGATCAAACGATTCCGTTTGATCGGAAAGCGCTTTAGCCGCGCCTGCCGTCGAGGCTCCACGCGCCGGGGCCGGCGAAGATCAGGTAGAAGAACACGAAGGAGAACAGCGCCACCAGCTCGCCGCCGTTGAGAATCGGGAAGAAATTGCTCGGCGCGTGGAACTGGAAATACGCCACCGCCGCGAGACCGGACACGATGAAGGCGGCCGCGCGCGTGTAGAAGCCGACCAGGATAAGGAGACTGCCCGTCACCTCGATGATGCCGCCGATGCCGAACTGCGAAAACAGCGGCACGTTGGCGAGCTGCTCCACATAAGGAAAGCGGATGAGCTTGGCGAGACCGTGCTGAAGGAAGAAAAGGCTGGAGGCGATGCGCAGAACGGCGAGCGCCTGCGGACGATAGCTGTCGAGTTTTGCGGTCAAAGACATGGTTGCTCCTTGCGAAAAGCGCCGGCCGGAACGGCCGGTGGCGGACGAGAAAGCCGTGATGCTGCCTCGCACTATCGTTAATTTCCCTGATGGTGTTAATCATGCCTTTGTGCATAATAATAATAACTGACAGTGTGAAATAAGCGGATGAGGGAACGGTGCCGATGCTCGACCGGCTGACGAGCATGAGCGTGTTCACGAAAGTGGTGGCTGCCGGCAGCTTCACTGCCGCGGCGCGGCTTTGCGGGTTGTCGCAGACGATGGTGACGAAGCATGTCGCGGCGCTCGAGGCGCGGCTCGGCGCGAAGCTGCTGCACCGCACGACCCGTCGTCTGACGCTGACCGAAGCGGGCCGGCGCTTTCACGACGCCTGCCTGCGCATTCTGCCGGAGGTGGCGGAAGCCGAGGTGGAGGCTGGCGCGGGCAACGTCGAGCCGCGCGGCGTGCTGCGTCTCAACGTACCCTATTCCTTCGGCATCCGCCAGATCGCGCCCGTGCTGCCGGCGTTCCTCGCGGCGCATCCGCAGCTCGATATCGAGCTCGGGCTCAACGACCGCGTGGTCGATCTCGTGGAAGAAGGCTGGGACATGGCCGTGCGCATCGGCGTGCTCGCGGCCTCGCGGCTCATCGCGCGCAAGCTCGCGCCGTGCCGCAACATGCTGTGCGCGTCACCGGCCTATCTCGACCGTCACGGCACGCCGCGCTCGGTCGCCGATCTCGGCAACCATAATTGCCTCGGCTACACGCTGTCGCAGCGCGTCGGCACCGACCGCTGGCCTTTCGGCCCGATCGGGGCGTCGGTGCGCGTCGCAGGCAATCTGCGCGTCAACAACGGCGACGTGCTCGTCATCGCGGCGGAGGCGGGGCAGGGAATCATCTACCAGCCCACCTTTCTCGTCGGCGATGCGATTCGCGCCGGGCGGCTCGCGCCGATCCTTCTCGAACTGCCGACCGTGGAGACCGGCAACGTCCACGCCGTCTTTCCGCATGACCGGCGGCCGCCGGCGAAAGTGCGGGCGCTGATCGATTTTCTCGGGGAGCGGTTTTCTCCCGTGCCGCCGTGGGACCGGGGCCTGCCGGTCTGAAACGCATCCGCGGATACCGCCCCGGCACGCCATGCATTTCCGCCTCGCATCTCCACCTCTCGCCGGAATGCGGAAATGCTTTATTCTTTCGCGAGATCCAGAAAATGCCGCCCCTGGCGATCCTCGACTTCCACGATCCACAGATCGGAGTCGAACGCCGCTTCCTGCCGCAACCGCGCCTCCGCCACGGCGGGCGTCGGCTCGGGCTTGAGGGGGAGCGGCGCGAACAGGCGCAGGCCGGCATCCTCGTCGGCAAGGCTCTGGGGCGCGGGACCGAACAGCGCCACCGTCCCGTTGAGCCGATCGAGCAGCACGAAAATCGCGCCCGCCTCCGCCGCCCCGCGCCGGCGCAGCACGGCGGGCACCCCCTCCACGCCGCAGCGGCGCAGATAGGCGGCAACCCATATGTCGCTTTTCAGCCGCATGGCGGGCCTTTCATCGGCGGCATCGCAATGGACAGCGGCATCTTGCTCAATGACGGGGGCCGGACGAAAAACAGCCGGCGCGCACGCGGTCGGGCAGACGCTCGGCGAAATCCGCCACGGCCTCCTCGCCATAGGTGCTCACAAGCGCGTGAAAGGCCGCGAACAGCGCCGCGTGGGCGACGCAATCCTCGTCGAGACCGTCGAGCTGCGCCTCGGCGAAGGCTTCCTTGACGTAGAAGAGCGCCGCGCGCTTCTCTTCCATCACGTCATGGAAATCGTCCGCTTCGTTCTGGTCTATGATCATGCGTGCGCTCACCCGGCTGCGTCGAAAGTTTGTCGAAAGTTTCCTGCACCTCCACCATAGGACGCCGGCGCGGTTGCCGCCAGCAAGTTATTGCAATGCGGTTAACACCTGTGGGAATAAGCGCGTCGGCGGCGACTTGTTGCATGTTCGCCACAGCGGATCACTGTCCGGCCGCTGTCAGGCGGCGGCGGCGATCCGGCCGATGCCGCCGCGATAGGCCAACGCCTCCAGCAGATGCGGCCGGCCGACATGCGCCTCGCCGTCGAGGTCCGCAAGGGTGCGCGCCATGCGCAGCACGCGATGATAGCCGCGCGCCGACAGGCGCATGGTCTCGGCGGCGTCGCGCAGCAGGGCGAGGCCGGCGCCGTCGGGCCGCGCCACCTCCTCCAGCACGGGCGGCGGACAATGCGCGTTGGTTGTTTCCCCGGCAAGGCCGAGCGAGCGGTAGCGATGCGCCTGCAAGTCCCTTGCCGCGCCCACCCGCGCCGCGACCGCCGCCGACCCTTCCGTCGCCTGCGGCAGGAGGAGATCGGCCGCCGTCACCGCCGGCACCTCGATCACAAGATCGATACGGTCGAGCAGGGGGCCGGAGAGACGCGACTGATATTGCGCCATGCAGCGGTCGTTGGGCTGGCGGCGGCAGGCGAAGCCCGGCTCCGTCGCATGGCCGCAGCGGCAGGGGTTCATCGCCGCGACGAGCTGGAAGCGCGCGGGATACACCGCGCGTCTGGCGGCGCGGGCGATCAGCACCTCGCCCGTTTCCATCGGCTGGCGCAGGCTGTCGAGCGTCTGGGGAGAAAATTCCGGCAACTCGTCCAGAAACAGCACGCCGTTGTGCGCCAGCGACACCTCCCCCGGCCGCGCATGGGCGCCGCCGCCCACGAGCGCCGGCATCGACGCCGAATGATGCGGCGCGCGGAACGGCCGCCTGTCCGTCAGCGCCCCTTCGGCCAGCAGGCCCGCGACCGAGTGTATCATGGACACGTCCAGCAGCTCGCGCGGGGTCAGCGGCGGCAGGATCGACGGCAGGCGGCTTGCCAGCATCGATTTTCCGCTGCCCGGCGGGCCGTGCAGCAGCAGGTTGTGATTGCCTGCCGCCGCGATTTCCAGCGCGCGGCGGGCGCTCTCCTGCCCGCGAATGTCCGCGAGATCGGGCATCGCCCCGGATATCCGCGCCAGCGCCGGCGAGGGCCGCGCCAGCACCTGCGTTCCCCTGACATGGTTGGCGAGTTGCACCAGCGACACGGGCGCAACGATGTCGAGATCGCCGCCCGCCCAGGCCGCCTCCGGGCCGCATGCGGCGGGGCAGACGAGACCGAGACCGCGCGCCGCCGCCGCCATCGCCGCGGGCAGCACGCCGGCCACCGGCGCGAGCGTGCCGTCGAGCGCCAGTTCGCCGAGCACGACAAAACCCGCCAGCGCATCCGCCGGGATCGCGCCGATCGCGGCCATGACGGCCAGCGCGATCGGCAGATCGTAATGCGATCCCTCCTTCGGCATGTCCGCCGGCGCGAGATTGACCGTGACGCGCCGGGCGGGCATCGCAAGCCCCGAAGCCGTCAGCGCCGCGCGCACCCGCTCACGCGATTCGCCCACCGCCTTGTCCGGCAGGCCGACGATCGAAAACGCCACCGCCCCCGACGAGACGAGCACCTGCACGTCAACCGGACGCGCCTCGATCCCCTCGAAAGCCACCGTCGCCACGCGCGCAACCATCCGCCATCCCCGAAATCCGCAAAAGCGGCCAACACGCGGGCATCATAATGCGAGCGACATCACGACTCAAGAACAATAAAAGAACACATAGGCTTAGCGAGGTCTTTCCTGGATAGTCGCCATCCAACACAGTGGCGGCCCCCGACAACATCCAACAAATAAGAAATTTTCATTACATGGGAATGCAGGATAAGTTGAAATAAATTCTTAACATAATTATGTATTCAAAACATTATCGATACATGAACACAGCCTTAAGGAAAATTAATTTGAAACGAAGGCGGACCGCCCGCATACTTTTCATATCGCAACAGACACCGACCCGAAAGGATGTCAGGATATGAAGATTGCCATCGTCGCCACTTCAGCCGCGCTGCTTCTCGGCAGCCTGACGCATGTCATGGCGCAGCCGGCCGGCGAGTCTGCCGGCAAGCCTGCCCGGCCCGCAGCGGAAAGGCATGAAGGCGGCCATCATGGACCGCGCCTGACGCCGGAGGATCGCGCCGCGTTCACCGCCGCCCGTCTCGCGGCGTTGAAGGCCGGCCTTCAGTTGACGCAGGCGCAGGAACCGCACTGGAGCACGCTCGAAACGGCGCTCCGCGGCATCGCCGACGAGCGGGCGGAGCGTTTCGCCGAGCGTCGCGGCGGACCGGAAGGCAGGGAGCGCGGCGAGCGCCCGGATGCTCTGGAGCAACTCACCCGTCAGGCCACGGGCCTGCGGGAGCGGGCGGACAACCTCACCAAGCTCGCGGAAGCGGCCAAGCCCCTCTACGACAGCCTCGACGACGCCCAGAAGCGCCGCTTCGGCCCGCTGCTGCGCGAGGCGCTCGGCGACGGCCCCCACCCCGGCGGGCATGCGCCGCGCCCGGCCCGCTGATCGCCGACGGGCCATCGCCGGAAACGACATCGGCCGGCGTCCGCAAGGGCGCCGGCCTTCCTTCGTCGTGCCGGCGGATCAGCCGCGCAGCACGAGCACGGAGCAGGTGGCGTGGCGAACGATGGTCGCCGCGTTCGAGCCGATGAGATAGGTCGACACGCCGGGCTGATGCGAGGAGACGACGATCAGATCGGCCCCGATCTCGGACGCTTCCTCAAGCACTTCATTATAGACCGCGCCAAGCCGCACCGCCGTCGACACGCGCTCGGGCGGCAGCGGCACGCTCTTGGCGAATTCCGCCAGTTCCTCCGCGGACTGCTGCTCCTGCTCCGTATCGAAGTTGGGCGGCACGAATTCCACGAAAGCGACGGGCAGCACGGAACGGACGTAAACCAGCCGGATGGTTCCGCCCGATTCCCGCGCCAGCGCCGCAGCCCGCGTGACCGCCACGCGCGCGATATCGAGATCCGCCAGATCGACCGGGACGAGAATTTTCTTGAACATCATCCGTTCTCCTTGCATCGTGCGGGACAGAGCGGCGTGCATTCAGGTGGAATCGTCACGCCGCTCCAAGTTCTATATTTTACCGCAACTTGCATTCAATTCGATGGATCGATTTGAACGCAAACTGCTCTCGAGCGCGCGGCGTTCCGACGGAATGCAGAACCGGCACCCTATCTTTTTGATTTTACCGTAACTTATATTTCGCTGAAACGCGGGAATGATCCATCTTCCGGAATCGACGTGTTTTCCTCACGCGACGCGCTATCCGCTCCGCCTGCCATGCCGCAGTATCGCGGCAAAGACCCCGGCCGGCCTTGTCCTTCGTCAACCGCATCCACCGCAACGCGCCGGCGGACGCAATCTTCGGCACGTCAGGCCTGGCGCACGGGCGTATGGACCACGAGGCCGTCGAGCGCCGGAGTGATGCGGATCTGGCACGAGAGCCGGGAAGTCGGCCGCACGTCGAGCGCGAAATCGAGCATGTCCTCCTCCATCGGCTCCGGCTCGCCCACGGCGTCGATCCATTCCTCATCGACATAGACATGGCAGGTGGCGCAGGCGCACGCACCGCCGCAATCCCCGAGGATTTCCGGGATCGCATGACGAACGGCGGCTTCCATCACCGTGGCTCCCGGCGCGGCGTCGACGCTCCGCGCCGCGCCGGACGAGTCGATGTAAGTTACGATAGGCATGCCAAACCTTGCCCCCCTGATCGATTGGCGAACCGGGCCCCGGAACTTCTGACAAAACCTCGCGGCGTCGGCTGGCCGGCGATTTCAGCCATCCTCAGCCCTGAGGTTTTGTCAGAAGTTCTTGGCCGCCGGAGCACGATGCGCGGACGCCTGAATCGGAGTTTGCCCCGGCCATCCGCTTCTTGCATCAGATTCGTTCGAAAATGCAGCATCCGAATTCCGATTTGACGTTCCGTTCACTCCCGCACGATACCCTGACGGGCGATGCCGGCAAAAGCGCGGCGCGCTTTTCCGCAAGCTCCGCGGGCACGTTTACCATAAACTTAATATCTCCTTAACGGGCCGGCCCAAACCTGTCCGGGCGGGTTTTCTTTCGGCGGGGCAAAGTTTAGGTTTACGGATAGGGCAAGATTGTTTTCATGCTGCGCCATCCGTGTTTGCGGGCGTCGCGGCAGGGCGCGGATCGCGCGAACGAGGCAGCAACATGGTTCAGAACAGCAAGCGTATCGATACAACGGCCGAAGCGCTGTCCGCGATCGAGGAAGCGCTTAATCTGAAATCGCCGCCGCGCCCCGCCGCCGGCAACGCCGAAACACCCGCCCCGAAACCGCCCGCCGAAACGCCGCCCCGCGAGACCGCGCAGCGCGACGTGAGGGAAGGAGCGGGAGAGACCTTCGCGCAGGCCGCAGCCACCGGCCGATTTTCCCCGCCCGGCACGACCGCCGCCGCTTCGCCTGCCGCACGGGCGGGCCTGCCGCGCGCCGACACGCCCGTGACGCGCGCGGAGAGCCAGCCTTCCCGTCCCGCCGCGCCGTCCGCCGAAGCGCAGCCTTCGCCGGCGCCGCGCGAGAGCGGCGAGACGGCCGGCAGGAACGAGAGCGCCGCCGCGCGCGATGCCCGCAAGAGCGCCGTCGTCGCCCCCGACACGGCGCGCGTGGCGAACGACGACAGGGAAGCCGTCGGCGCGCTTCTTCAGTCGCTGCAACGCAAGCCCTCATCCGGCCCCTACTGGATCGCCGCGGCGTTGTCGGCGCTCTGGGCCTGCATCGTCGCCGGCTTCTTCTATCTCCAGCGCGACGTCTCCGACACCGGCCTGAACGCGGCCGTCGCGGCGCTGGACCCGCAATCGTGGACGCTCTACGCGGCGGCCGTCGCCTGCCCGGCGATTTTCGCCTTCGTCCTCGCCGCGCTGCATGCGCGCACGCAGGAAATCCGCCACGTCGCGCGCGCCATGACGAGCGTCGCCGTGCGCCTCGCGCAGCCGGAAGCGCTCTCCTCGGACTCCGTCGCCAGCCTGTCGCAGGCCGTGCGGCGCGAGATGGCCGCGATGGGCGACGGCGTGGAGCGCGCCATCGCACGGGCGGGCGAGCTCGACACGCTGGTGCGCACCGAAATCGCCACGCTGGAGCGCTCCTATTCCGACAACGAGGTCCGTATCCGCGGCCTCATCGACGAACTCGTGGCGCAGCGCGACGCCATCATCGGCAGCGCGGACCGCGCGCGGGCGGCGATCTCCACCTCGCAGGGCGCGCTCGTGAAGGACATGGAGGCGCGCAGCAACGCATTGACGGTGTCGCTGTCGATCGTCGGCACGCGCATCGCCGAATCGATCGCCGCGAAGGGCGAGCAGTTGTCGCAGTCGCTGACGCTGGCCGGCGACCGCGTCGTGCAGGACATCGAGGCGCAGGGCGCGCAATTCGTCGACAAGCTGGCCGGCGTGAGCAGCACGGTCAACGAAAGGCTGTCGCTCGCCAGCGAGAACGTTTCTCAGGCGCTCGACCTGAAGGCCAGGGAGATCGGCGACGGGCTGGCGCGCACCGGCGAAAACCTCGCCGGCATGCTTGACGAGAGCACGGAGAAGGCCACGAAAGCCTTCGCGGAAGCGGGCACGACCGTTGCATCCTCCATCGCGGCGCGCGCCGGCGAGGTGAACCGGACGCTGAAATCGACCGGCGACTCGCTCGCCGTCTCGCTCAGCCTGCATGGCGCCGAGATCAGCCAGCGCATCGCGCAGACCGGGCATGAAATCGTCGAGGCGATCGACGTCAACGGCTCCGGGCTCGCGGAGCGCCTGTCCGTGACGGGCGAAACCATCCGCAAGGTCATCGTCGAGGACGGCAAGGCGCTGGAGACAGGCCTGGCGCAGACCGGGGAGCGGCTGTCCAAATCCATCACGGAGCAGACCGGCACGGCCCACACGCAGTTCGAGAGCAGCGCGGCGCGGCTGCTGGCCACCTTCACGCAGCAGGTGGAAATGCTCGACAACGCCGTCCGCGAGCGCACGGACGCGACCCATTCCACGCTCACCGCCGTGGGCCGGGACGTCGTGCTCGCCATCGCCACGCAGGGCGAACGCGTCAACGAGGCGCTCGCGACGAGCGCGCAGGAAGCGGCGCGCGTCGTCGACACGCGCGGCAAGGCGATCGACGAGACGCTCGGCGCGCGCCTCGCCGCCTTCGAGACGACGATCGCCGCTGGCGGCAACCGGCTCGACCAGACCCTCGGCCGCCACATCGAGGCTTTCCAGGCGGCGGTGAGCCAGCGCACGCGCGATCTGAACGAGACCGTGGGCCAGCGCACGCAGATTCTGAAGGCGGCGCTGGAAACGGGCGGGGAAACGCTCGAAAAGTCGTTCACGCGCCAGCTCGAAGGGCTGCAAACCGTCATCGTCAACAGCGCCGGCGCGGTGGACCGGCTGTTCGAGGCGCGCTTGCAGGGCTTCTCCGGCTTCGTCGGCAACCTCAACGACACCCTCGGCGGGCTCGACCAGACGCTCGGCGCGCTCGCGGGCACGCGCACGGAACTCGACGGCACGCTGGGCGACCTGAAATCGACGCTCGGCGATTTCAACGCCGCCCGGCGCCGCCTTGAAACCGCATTCGATACCGGCAGACAGGAACTCGACACCCTGCTCGCCAGCCGCCTGGACGGCATCGGCGAGGAGCTGGAGACACGCGGGCGCGATATCGACGGGCGCCTCGGCATGCATCTCGCCGCGCTGCGCGAGACGCTGGACGGGGGCGCGAAGACGTTCGAATACTCCATCGACAGCCTGCTTGCCTCCGTCGAGGGCGCTGTCGGCACCGGGGCCGACAAACTCGACAATATCATCCACACGCGGCTGTCCGGCTTCGAGAACACCATCGCCACGCGCAGCAGGGCGTTCGACGACAGGCTCGGCGAACGGATCGGCGAACTGCGCAACACGCTCGACAACGGCGGCGCGACGCTGGAAAAGGTCGCCGACGGTCTCGCCGCCACGGTGAGCGGCACGGTCGGCAAGTTCGCCGGCGCGGTCGACGGCAGCGTCGGAAGCAGCGTCGCGCGCATCGAGAACGCCATCGGGGAGAAACTGGCGCGCTTCGAGGAAACGGTGGCCGCACGCGGCGAGGCGCTCGATGCCACCCTCGGCCACAGGATCGGCGAGCTGCGCACCGCGCTGGACAACGGCGGCGCGACACTGGAAAAGGTCGCCGGCGGTCTCGCCGTCACGGTGAGCGGCACGGTCGGCAAGCTCGTCAGCGCCGTCGACGGCAGCGTCGAGAACGGTGCGGCCCGCATCGAGAACACCATCGGAGAACGCCTCGCGCGCTTCGAGGAAACCGTCGCCACGCGCGGCGAGGCGCTCGACGCCACCCTCGGCCAGAGGATCGGCGAACTGCGCGACACGCTCGACAACGGCGGCGCGGCGCTGGAGAAGGTCGCCGGCGGTCTGGCCGGCACGGTCGTCAGGCTCGTCAGCGCTGTCGACGGCAGCGTCGAGAACGGTGCGGCCCGCATCGAGAACGCCATCGGCGAACGGCTCGCGCGCTTCGAGGAAACCGTCGCCACGCGCGGCGAGGCGCTCGACGCCACCCTCGGCCAGAGGATCGGCGAATTGCGCACCGCGCTCGACAACGGCGGCGCGACGCTGGAGAAGGTCGCCGGCGGTCTCACGGGTACGGTCGGCAGGCTCGTCGAAGCGGTCGACGGCAGCGTCGGCAACGGCGCGGCCCGCATCGGGAATGCCGTCGGGGAACACCTCGCGCGCTTCGAGGAAACCGTCGCCACGCGCGGGCATACGCTCGACACCGCCCTCGGCCGGAGAATCGGCGAATTGCGCGACACGCTCGACAACGGCGGCGCGACGCTGGAGAAGGTGGCCGACGGTCTCGTCGCCACCGTCGGCGGCACGGTCGACAAGCTCGTCGGCGCGGTCGACGGCAGCGTCGAGAGCGGCACGGTCCGCATCGAGAACGCCATCGGCGAACGCCTCGCGCGCTTCGAGGAAACCGTCGCCACACGCGGGCAGGCCCTCGACAATGCGCTCGGATACCGGATCGGCGAATTGCGCACCACACTGGACAACGGCGGCGCGACGCTGGAGCGGGTTGCGGGCGGCCTCGCCGTCACGGTGAGCGGCACGGTCGGCAAGCTCGTCAGCGCCGTCGACGGCAGCGTCGAGAACGGTGCGGCCCGCATCGAGAACGCCATCGGCGAGCGCCTCGCGCGCTTCGAGGAAACCGTCGCCACGCGCGGGCAGGCCCTCGACGGCTCCCTCGGCCAGAGGATCGGCGAATTGCGCGACACGCTCGACAACGGCGGCGCGACGCTGGAGCGGGTCACGGACGGCCTCGCCGCCACCTTGAACGGCACGGTCGGCAAGCTCGTCGAAGCGGTCGACGGCAGCGTCGGCAGCGGCGCGGCCCGCATCGAAAGCGCCATCGGCGAGCGGCTCGCGCGCTTCGAGGAAACCGTCGCCACGCGCGGCCAGGCCCTCGACGACCGGCTCACGGAGCAGCTCGGCAATCTGCGCGATACTTTCGACGGCGGAGCGCGCGACTTCGACAGCGCCTTCGCGGCCCGGCTTTCCGCCCTGCGCAAGACCGTGGACGAGGGGTCGGCGACGCTCGACGGCGTGCTCGCGGGCCGCTTCGACGGCCTCAAGGCGATTGTCGACGACGGCGGCGCGATGCTGGACGCCACGCTGTCATCGCGTTTCGACAGCTTCCGCGCCGCTTTCGACGACTACGGCCGGACAACCGACGCGCAGCTCGCGGAAAGGCTCGCGCAGTTCCGCGAGGCCATCGGCAACGGCGGCCGCCAGATCGACGAAACCCTGCTGTCGCGGCTCGGCAGCTTCCGCGCCGTCATCGACAGCGGCCGCTCCTCGCTGGAGGAGGGGATCGACGCGCGCGTCGAAACGCTGCGGACCGCCGTGGAATCGGGCGCGCAGGCGATCGACGCGGCCTTTTCGGCCGGCCGCATCGCGGTGGAAGGCCATCTGGAGCAGGTCGGCAAGACGGCCGCGCAGCAGCAGGAGGCCATCGGCGGCCTGCTGGCGAACCACCTCGATACGTTCCGCCATGTCTTCGACAGGCGCAGCCGCGCCCTTGACGAAACCGTCGCCGGACACCTCTCGGCCTTCGGCGAGAGCGTCGCGCGTCACGGCGCGGAAATCAACGCGGTGCTCACCGCCCGGCTGGGCGATTTCCAGGACACCATCGTGCAGCGCGGTTCCGCGCTCGACGGGCAACTGGCGGCCCGCCTCGACGCGTTCCGCGAAGGCGTCTCCGCCTTCGGCGAGACCGTCGAAGGCACGCTCGCCGGCCGTCTGGAGCGGTTCAACACGCTCGTCGCCGAAACGGGAGCGACGCTCGACGCGGCGCTCGCGGAACGCGTCGAGACGTTCCGCAGCGGCATCGAGGCGCACGGCCGCTCCCTCGACGAGGGCCTCGCGACGCGCCTCACGGCATTCCAGGAATCGGTCGCAACACGCGGCGAGGCCCTCGACTCGGCATTGATGGCGCGCCTCGCCGCCTTGCGCGAAATCGTGGATACGCGCGGCGCGCACCTCGACAACATGCTCGGCGAACGGCTGGCGGCGCTGGAGGAAACGGTCGTGCGCCGGGGCGGAGACGTGGCGCAACGCATCGAAAGCCATACCCAATCGATGGCCGCCGTCGTCGGGACGGGGCTGGAGGAAATCGGCAAGCTTCTCGACGGTCCGGTCCGGGAGGCCGCCGACCGGATCGGCGTCAGCGCGCGCCGCTCCGCCACCCTGATCGAGGGGCAGATCGAGGCCTTCGAGCGGCGCGCCGCGGCGCGCACGGTGCAGGCGAGCGAGACGCTGGAAACGCTGATCGACGGCATCGACACCCGCATCGACGCGCGCGCCAGCGCGCTCAACGACGCTCTCATCAGCCGCACCACGGAACTGGCGCAGACGCTCGCCGACAGCGGGCGCACCGCAGCCGAGGCGCTGGAATCGAAAGTGGCCGGCATCGGCTCCGCGGTTTCCGAGCGGGCCGACGCGATCGTGCAGCGTATCGCCGATCAGGTGTCGGTCGTCAGCACGACCTTCGAGAACGGCGCGCGCGCCGTCGGAACAACGCTCGACAGCGGCGCCGCGCGGCTGGAGGAGCGGATCGTCGGCCGCCTCGAAGCCGTCGGCGAGCGGCTGGCCCAGCACGGACACGCGCTCGACGAAAGCCTCGCGCAGCGCGCCGGAACCATCGACGCCGCGCTCGGCAACCGTACGCAGGAGCTCACCGCGCTGTTCGACAGCCGGGGCGTGGGGCTCATCGCCACGCTGGGCGAGCGCGGCGATGCCATCGCCGCCGGCATGGCGTCCGTCGGGGATACGCTGGTGCGCACGATCGAGGCGCGCGGCGTCTCCCTCGTGGATGCGTTGCGCGAACGCGGCGAGGGCGTGGCCGATATCTTCACGCGCTCCGGCGAGGCGCTGCGGCAGGCGATCGACGCCGAAACCGCCCGCTCGCTCGAGGCGCTGTCCGGCGCGAACGAGCGCGTTCGCGGCGAGATCGCGGATGCCGTCGAGCGCGTTTTCGAAGCCAACGCGGCGCTGGAGCGCATCGCCGGCGCCGCCGGAGACAGCCTGTCCGGGATCGGGCACAGCCTTTCCGGGCACGTCGCCTCGCTCAAGGATGTTCTCGAGGTGCTGTCGCAGGAAAGCGAACGGGCCACGGGCGGCGTGCGCGAGCAGGTGGAGGCGTTGCAGGAGGCCGCGGCGCACACCATTGCCGAGACGGCGACCGTGGCCGGCCGGCTGGCGGAACAGGGCGCCGACGTTTCCCGCATCACCCACGAGCACGTCGCGGCGCTCGCCGGCGCGGCGAAGGCGCTCGCCGCCGTCGAGGCCAGGCTGGGCGAGGCGGTCGAAGGCCGGCGCGCCACGCTGGAATCGGTGGTCGCCTCGATCAACGCGCGCACCGACGAACTGGAAACCGTCACGCGCAATTTCGGCGGCGTGCTGACGCATTCGCTCGAAAGCGTCGAGGAAAAGGCGCAGCGCATCACCGCGACTCTCACCGAAAGCACCGACGCGGCCAACGCCCGCATCGCCGACCAGCTTGCGCAGCTCGACGCCCTCACCGCCGACCAGCGCGAGCGCACCGTCGCGGAATTGCGCAAGTCCTATGAAAGCGTCATCGCCGCGATGCGCGCCGATCTCGACAACGCGACGGAGCGCTTCCACGAGGTGGCGCGCGGCATGCAGGCCACCACGTCCGTCATCCAGCAGGAACTCGCGGACACGCGCACCGTGCTCTACGCGGGCCTTCAGTCGCTGCCGCGCGAGACGCAGGAGACCACCGCCGCCATGCGCAAGGTGGTGACCGACCAGTTGAAGGCGCTGAACGAGCTGAACGGCATCATCACCCAGGCGGGCAACGCCGGCCAGATCTCGCGCGCCGCAACGCGGGAGACGGCGGCGCAACGCGATGCGGGACCCTTGCCGGCGGCGACGCGGTTCGCGGCCGGCGAGCCCGCCGGCGCCGAATCGCCCGAGCACGCCGGCCCGGTTTCCCGCGCCCCCTCCCCGGCCGGCACGGATGTGGCGGCCGCCATTCGCGCCGCCACGCTGATCGCGCCCGGCAAGCCGTCCAGCCGCCGGCCGATCATCGCCCAGTCGGCGATTGTCGAGGCGCCGGCCGAGACGGCGGCGGCCGAGAGCGGCAGTTCCACCGGCAACTGGCTGAAGGATCTGCTGGCGCGCGCATCGCACGAGGACGAACCCGCGCCGTCCGGCCGCGAGAACCGCAACCAGCGCCAGACGCTCGCGGTGCTCGACGCGATCTCGGGCGACATCGCCCGCATGATCGACCACGACACCGCCGTCACGCTGTGGGAGCGCTACCGGAACGGCGAGCGCAACGTCTTCACGCGCCGGCTCTACACCTTGCAGGGTCAGCAGGTCTTCGACGAGATCGGCCGCAAGTACCGGCTCGAACCGGAGTTCCGCGACACGGTGAATCGCTACATCACCGAGTTCGAGCGCCTGCTCGCCGAGGTGGGACGCAAGGACCAGGATCAGGCGCTGACGCGCACCTATCTCACCTCCGAGACCGGAAAGGTCTATACGATGCTGGCCCATGCCACCGGGCGGTTCGACTGACGGCCTCTGGACATTGCCGGAGGGAAGCGTCATAAGGAGGCGGACGGCTTCGCCCGCTTCGGACGCCATCATCCGGTGTCCTGTCGGTTGCGGAATGCGGTAATCGGGACGAGTTCATGAAAGATTTCCTGCTGCGCGTCTTCACCTGGTGGAACGGCGCGACCTTCGGCACCCTGCGCACGACCCGCCTGTACGGCGAACCGGTCGGCGAGGACGAGTTCGGCAACCGCTATTACCGCACGCGCGGCGGCAAGAAGGACCCGGCGCTCGGCATCGAGCGGCGTTGGGTCATCTACAACGGTTACGCCGAAGGATCGGCCGTGCCTCCCGGCTGGAACGGATGGCTGCGTCACACGGTCGACGTGCCGCCCAGCAAGGAAGACTACAAGCCCAAGGAATGGGAACTGCCGCACCTGCCCAACCTCACGGGCACGGCGGATGCCTACCGTCCGAAAGGCTCCACGCTGTCGACCGGCCATCGCCCGCCCGCGACAGGCGATTACGAGGCATGGGTTCCCGGCAATTGATCGGGAAACCGGCGATGCGAGGCTTGACGGGGCGGATCGGCGTTTCCGCACGATCCCGGCGATATTTCGGCCGGAGCGCCAGGTCGGCGATGCCGGCGCTCGCCGGCCTGACGGCGTGGGCGCTGACGGGCATCGGCGCGGCGCGGGCCGATGCCATTCCCAATCCGATCGCGGTTTTCAACGGCCTCGACAAGATCACCGGCCGAATCGTGGCTTTCGAAGTCGGTATCAATGAAACGGTGCAGTTCGGCGCGCTGCAACTGACGCCGCGCGTCTGCAACACGCGCCCGCCGACGGAAGCGCCCAACACCACGGCGTTTCTCGAAGTCGACGAGATCGGCGCGGGCGGCAAGGTCGAACGCCTGTTCACGGGCTGGGTGTTCGCATCGAGTCCCGGCCTGCACGGCATCGAACATCCGGTTTACGACATCTGGCTGACGGACTGCCGCGGCGGCGCGAATGTCAGCGCCGCACCCGCGGACGCGCCGCCCGCCGACGAAGCGGCTTCCGATCCGAACGCGCCCCCTCTCCCCCCTCCCCGCAGCCTGCTGGGAGAAGCTGCCGGGGTGCCGGAATTCGGCGAGGAGCAAGGATTTTTCACAGAGGAACCGGTTCCCGAAGATCCGCTGTTCGCGCCCATCGGCGAGTGAGCCGCGGCTTTTCTCAAGCGTCTCTCTTCAAGCATCCTGGCCGGCGCGGACGCGGAGAGCGGCCAGCACCTGCGCGCCGCCGACACCGGCGCCGCGCGGCCAGATCCACCAGTCCGCGTGCAGCGGCAGCGCCTTGGTCAGGCGCTGCATATAGCTGCGCCGCCCGATGGCGAGAGCGCCGAAACGGGCGAGATGCGGCGTGACGAACTGCGTATCGAGCAGTTGGAAGCGGCCGAGCCGCAGACGCGCCACCAGATGCGCCAGCGCCACCTTCGAGGCGTCGCGATCACGGTGGAACATGCTTTCGCCGAAAAAGACCGCGCCGAGTTCCAGCCCGTAGAGACCGCCGACCAGCCGGCCTTCGCGCCAGGCTTCGACGGTATGAACCTGCCCGCGGTCGAACAGTTCGCCATAGAGAACGCGAATGCGGTGGTTGATCCAGGTTTCCTCGCGACCGGTATCGGGCGCCGCGCAACCTTCGATCACGGCCTCGAAGTCGGTATCGACGCGAATCTCGAACCGGTCGGCCGCGATGGTGCGCGCGAGGCGCTGCGGAACGTGAAAATCGTCGAGCGGGATGATGCCGCGTTCGCGCGGCTCCACCCAGAACAGCCCCGGATCGTCGGCGCTTTCCGCCATCGGGAACAGGCCCGCCGCATAGGCGCGCAGCAGGATTTCCGGGGTGATCTGGTCGTCAGACAAACGAAACGCGCCTCTTCTGCCCGCGCGCCGGACCGGCAAGGAAAACGGCGCGCGGACATTTTTGACTCCCGCATGCCCCGGAGCAAAGCATATTCAACGTGAACCCGCGTTTTTGCCCCAGCTATTTTGCACATCCCGTTCCCGAACGCCCGACATGCGGGCGATCCGTCACACCGCGCGCGGGGGTGTGCGCTGCGCCTGGGCGGCGACGGGCGCGGGGGCCAGTTCATGCTCGACGGCGGCAGGCGTTTGCGTGAGCGTCGTGTAGGTCAGCGTCGAATGCGCGAGCGCATGGCGATGATGCGCGGCTTCCACCCGCTCGCGCCACACGATGAAGAGCCCCGACGCGATGACGATGGCGCCGCCGAGAAAAACCGCCGGCAGCGGCCAGTCGGCGAAAATGATCCACCCGAAAAGGCACGCCCACAGCATCGTCGTATAGTCGAACGGAGCCAGCAGCGATGCGTCGCCGTAGCGGAAACTCATGGTGAGCAGGATCTGGCCGAGCCCGCCGACGATGCCGATCGCGATCAGCAGCGCCGCTTCCTCGACGGTGGGCATCACCCAGCCGCCGAGAATCGTCACGAAACCGAGCGCCGATGTCATCAGCGACATGTAGAAAATGATGGCGCCGGTGGTCTCGGTGTCGATCAGACGGCGAACCTGGATGAGCGCGCCGGCGGTGAGCAGCGCGCCGGCGAGCGCGATCGCCACGCCGATGCCGGCCGCTCCGCCCGCCAGCAGGCTGCCGCCGCTCAGGTGCGGCGAAAGCATCACCACGACGCCTGTGAAGCCGATGCCCGTGCCGATCCACCGGTAAGCCTGCACTTTCTCCTTCAGCACCACGGCGGCCAGCACGACGACCAGCAACGGCGCGGTATAGCCGAGCGTCACCGCATCGGTGAGCGGCAGATAAGCCAGTGCGAGAAAGTTCAGGAACATGCTCGAACTCGACATGATCCCGCGCCGCAGATGGCCCATCACGTTGCGCGTGCGCAGGGCCGCACGCACCTGCCCTTGCCACGCCAGCCACGCGATGAGCGGCAGCAACATGAAGAACGAGCGGAAAAACACGATCTCGCCGACCGGGAACCGGTCGCCGACGTATTTGATCCCTGCGCTCATCACCGTAAAGACAAGCGCGGAGAGAACCTTGAGAACAATGGCAAGGGGGGGATTCACGGCCAGACACCAGGAAAATGCGGCGGCGAGGGTATTCCCGCTTCGGCATCGCATGTGGTTATATGCCGCGGCACGCCGCGATTGAAGGGCCGGCGTAGCAGGGCAGTCATGCGCTCGCCGTCGACCTTCCGCCGGCACCCGTTGACGGACCGTCAACGGGTGTCCGGGCGGGGCCGCGTCCCTTTTCACCGATTCGCGAAAATGTGACCGAAGAACCGGCCCGGATACCGGCGGCCGCCGGAAATCGCGCGCGGAGCCCCTTGCCGGGCAAACTGTTAGCCGGTAAACAGATTATGGGCGGATAGCGTGGGAATGCCGTCTGGCCGCTACATTTGCATTGCGCCTTATGTCACGCGAAGCCTCTCGGCATGAACGCGCCGGATATCGCCTGTGCCAAAAAAGGCCACTCGTCATCAAACTGCAATGGTAATAAGGTTCCGATAGCAAAATCCAGCGGCAAGTGGTGGGTCAATCCGGTGTCGACAGAACCAGAAGTCATCCGTGTCAGAACCCTGTTTCTGTCTGATGTCCATCTCGGTACGAAAGGTTGCCAGGCCGATCTGTTGATCGATTTCCTGCGCCATTACGATGCCGATACCGTGTATCTCGTCGGCGACATCGTGGACGGTTGGCGCCTGAAGGCCGGCTGGTACTGGCCGCAGAACCACAACGACGTGGTGCAGAAGCTGTTGCGCAAGGTTCGCAAGGGCACGCACATCGTCTACATCCCCGGCAACCACGACGAATTCCTGCGCGATTACGTCGGCAGCACCTTCGGCGGCATCGAGCTCGTGGACCACGCGATTCACGAGGGCGCGGACGGCAACCGGTATCTCGTCATCCACGGCGACCAGTTCGACATGGTGGTGCGGCATGCGCGCTGGCTGGCCTTCCTCGGCGACTGGGCCTACGGCACGGCGCTGGCCACCAACACCTATGTCAACATCGTGCGCCGGCGTCTGGGCCTCACCTACTGGTCCCTCTCCGCGTGGGCGAAGCTCAAGGTGAAGAATGCGGTCAACTTCATCGGGCGCTTCGAGGAGCTGCTGTCGTCGGAAGCGCAGCGCTATGACGTCCACGGCGTGATTTGCGGCCATATCCACCATGCGGCCATGCACGACAAGTTCGGCGTTCGCTACATCAACACCGGCGACTGGGTGGAATCCTGCTCGGCCGTGGTCGAGCATTACGACGGCAATTTCGAGATTCTGCGCTGGACGGACCGGCAGGTGCAGGTGCTGGCGGAGCAACGGGCGGAGCGCAAGCGCGCCCGCGGCCAGACGCAGGCCACGCCGGCGTTGCCCGCGCCGGCTCACGCCGCGTCGCGCGACGACGACGCCGTGCTGCCGGTGGCGGACGCGCTGAAAGCCGCGCTCGGCGTGTCCTCGCCCGACGCCATGCCCGCCACGGAGAGGGACGCTGCGTCTCACCCGAGCGATCCAGACAAGATGCGGGCAGCCTGATGCGGGTATTGATCGCGACTGATGCGTGGCGTCCTCAGGTCAATGGTGTGGTGCGGTCTCTGGAGCATCTGGCGCATGAAGCGCCGGCGCTCGGCGCGTCCATCGATTTTCTCACTCCCGACGCATTCCGCACCATGCCGATGCCGACCTACAAGGAAATCCGGCTCGCTTTCGCCATGCCCTGGGCCGTGCGCCGCTTCATCGACAAGATGAAGCCCGACTTCATCCATATCGCGACCGAAGGGCCGATCGGCCTCAGCACGCGCTGCGTCTGCCTGTCGGACCATCATACGTTCACGACGAGCTATCATACGCGCTTTCCCGAATATCTCTCCGCCCGCGTGCCGGTGCCGGAGCGTTGGTCCTACGCCGCGATCCGGCGCTTCCACAACGCCGGCGCGGCCACGATGGTGAGTTCGCCGACGTTGGAGCGCGAGCTTGCCGCGCGCGGCTTCCGCAACCTGGTGCGCTGGTCGCGGGGCGTCAACGCGGATGTGTTCCAGCCGCGCGGCGAGCGCCCGCTGTCTTTCCCCGGCCCCGTGTTCCTTTATGTCGGGCGTGTGTCGGTGGAGAAGAACATCGAGGCGTTCCTCTCGCTCGACCTGCCGGGCACCAAGGTGGTGGTGGGCGACGGGCCGGCCCGCGCGACGCTGACGGCGCGCTATCCCGAGGCCCGTTTCCTCGGCGTCAGGACGGGGCAGGAATTGGCCGACGTCTATGCCTCGGCGGATGTGTTCGTGTTCCCGAGCCTCACCGACACGTTCGGGATCGTGCTGCTGGAGGCGCTGGCCAGCGGGCTGCCGATCGCCGCATTTCCCGTCATGGGGCCGGTCGATGTCGTCGGCGACAGCGGCACCGGGGTGCTCGACGACGATTTGCGCGCAGCGGCCCTGGCCGCGCTCGACATTCCGCGCGAGGCTTGCCGCGCGCATGCGCTGACTTTCAACTGGCAGGCGAGCGCGCGTCAGTTCCTCGACAACATCCGCCGCGTGCAAACCTCTCCGCCGGCGGGGATCGCGGCCTGACGCACGGCCGAAACACCGGGCCGGAAAGGGCGCGCACTTTTCGCTTCGCGGCTCCTCCGGCCGGAAGAACCTGATGCGCAAACGAAGGGATAGGGCAGTTTGCGTTCAAGTCGGTCCATCGAACTGGACGCAAGTTGCGGTAAAATATGAAATCTGGAGCGGCGGCGCGATCCGGGCCGGATGCTCGTCGCTCTATCCCCACGCCGATATTCCGCCGCCCTCGACAGCCGCGCCCGATGCCTGCTATTGAAGCGGAAATGGCGCGGCGGCGCCCGGCGACGGTATCCAGCGTGACGGTTCGATAACGCCTCATGACCACGGCCCCGAAGGTTGCGACAGACAAGGCAGGCGGCGCGACCAGGTTTGTCGTCACGGGCGACTGGGTGTCGACGCAGGCGATGGCCGTGGAGGAGCAGGCGACCGTGCTCGCGGGGCAGCTTGCGCAGGAGGGCGGCCACAAGGGAGACGCGGCCGTCGACCTCGGCGGAATCGGACGCCTCGATACGGTCGGCGCCTGGGTGCTGGACCGTGCGCGGCAGGAAGGCGCCGCGGGCGGCGATCCGGCGCCGTTCGTCAACACCCGCCCCGATCATCTGCTGCTGCTGGAGAAGGTGCATTATCACGAGATCGCGCCGGCGGCGGGGCCGCGCCGGTCGCAGGTGATCGACCTGCTGGCGAGCATCGGCGAGGGCGTCGTCGATTTCGGCCGGGAGATGGGGCGCGGCGTCAGCTTTCTCGGCGAGGTCGTGGCGGGGCTTGCGCGGCTGGTCATCCGCCCGTCGCGCTTTCGCTTTCCGGCTTTCGTCAACCAGGTGGAGCAAACCGCGCTGCGCAGCGTGCCGATCATCATGCTGATCTCGTTTCTGGTCGGCTGCATCGTCGCGCAGCAGGGCATTTTCCAGATGCAGCGCTTCGGCGCCGCGATGTTCGTGGTCGATCTGACGGGTATCCTGGTGCTGCGGGAGCTGGGCGTGCTGCTCACCTCCATCATGATCGCGGGCCGCTCCGGCAGCGCCTTCACGGCCGAACTCGGATCGATGAAGATGCGCGAGGAAATCGACGCCCTCAGGGTGATGGGCCTCGATCCCGTGGAAGTGCTGATCGTGCCGCGCGTGCTGGCGCTGCTCGTCGGCCTGCCGATCCTGACTTTTCTCGCCTCCATGGCGGCGCTCGCCGGCGGCGGGCTGGTCGCGTGGATCTACGGCGGCATCACGCCGGATATCTTCCTGGCCCGCCTCAAGGCGGCCATCGACTTTTCCACCTTCATGGTCGGCATGGTGAAGGCGCCGTTCATGGCGCTGGTGATCGGCATCATCGCCTCGCGCGAGGGCATGGCGGTGGGCGGATCGGCCGAATCGCTCGGCCGGCAGGTCACGGCCTCGGTGGTGAAGGCCATCTTCATGGTCATCGTCATGGACGGGCTGTTCGCCGTGTTCTTCGCCGCGATCAATTTCTGAGGCATCGATGCAACAGAGCGCCGAAAAAGACACTGCGCCGCGCGCGCCCGGATCTCCCGCGGAGACGGGGCGGGAGGTGCTCATCGGCGTGCGGGGGCTCGAAGTCGGGTTCGGCCCCAAAACCATCATGAAGGATCTCGATCTCGACATCTACAAGGGCGAGATTCTCGGCTTCGTCGGCGGTTCGGGCACGGGCAAGTCGGTGCTGACGCGCACGATCCTCGGGCTCATCAGGAAGCGGGCCGGCACCATCACCGTCTTCGGCAAGGACATCGACAAGATATCGGAGGCCGAGCACCGCTTGCTGGAACGGCGCTGGGGCGTGCTTTTCCAGCACGGCGCGCTGTTTTCGGCGCTCACCGTGAAACAGAACGTGCAGATGCCGATGCGCGAGTATCTGCACATGTCCGGGCGCCTGCTCGACGAGGCCGCCATGATGAAGATCGAGATGGCGGGCCTCAACCCCGATGCGGCGGACAAGTTCCCCTCGGATCTGTCGGGCGGCATGATCAAGCGGGCGGCGCTTGCGCGCGCGCTGGCGCTCGATCCCGAGATCGTCTTCCTCGATGAGCCGACTTCCGGCCTAGACCCCATCGGCGCGGCGGAGTTCGACGATCTGATCGCGACCTTGCAGAAGACTTTGGGCCTGACCGTTTTCATGGTAACTCATGACATGGACAGTCTTTATTCCGTCTGCGACCGCATCGCCGCGCTGGGAGAGGGCCATATTCTCGCGCAAGGGCCGATCGGCACGATGCTGGCGTCGGACCATCCGTGGATCAGGTCCTACTTCCACGGCAAGCGCGCGCGGGCCGCGGCGGGCGAGGCCGTGCGGGCGGGCGAGGGAGAATGAGCACGATGCGCGACGCGGCGAGGCACGAAAAGGCCGACGGATAGGATAATGGAAACACGCGCCAATTACGCCCTCATCGGCCTGTTCACGCTTGCCGTCATCGTCGCCGGTTTCGGCTTCGTCTACTGGTTCTCGGGCGCCAACACGGCGAGCACGCGCGAGCTTTACCGCATCATCTTCTCCGGCTCCGTGGCGGGGCTGTCGCGTGGCTCGATGGTGCTGTTCAACGGTTTGCGCGTCGGCGACGTGACGAGCGTGGAATTGCTGCCCGACGATCCGCGCTATGTGGTGGCCATCGCCTCCATCGACCGGTCGACGCCGATCAAGCGGGATACCCGGGCGCAGCTCGATTTTCAGGTGGTGACGGGGATCGCCTCGATCCAGCTCTCCGGCGGCGCGCCGGACGCGCCCCAGCTAGAGGCCACGGCGGGCCAGCCCCTGCCCACGCTCTACGGCGAGCGATCCGATTTCCAGGACATGCTCGACACGATCCAGACGCTCGCGACCCGCGGCACCGCCATGATCGACCAGATCAACGAGGTCATCGCGCAATCGCGGGAGCCGATCACCAACACCGTGCGCAATGTCGAACGGTTTTCCAGCGCGCTCGGCGACAATTCGGACAAGGTGGGCGCGCTGCTGGCCAATTCCGGCGAGCTTGCCGCGCAGCTCACCGACCTGACGGTCAATCTCGATGCGCTGGTGAAATCGATCGAGCCGCAACGGGTGGACCAGATCATCGCCAACATCGAAAAATTCACCACCGCGCTCGGCTCCTCCAGCGCCGATGTCGAGACCATCGTCGCCAATGCCGCCCAACTCAGCGGCAAGCTCAACAAGGCGGCCGACAGTCTCGGCAGCGTCCTCGACAACGCATCGACCTTCCTGTCATCCACGAACGGCGAGAGCGCCTTCGATCAGGTTGCGGAAGCGGCACGGTCGATCCGCACCCTCGCCGACAACCTCGACAAGCGCACGGCGGAAATCACGGCGGGCATCAATCATTTCGCCGGGCCGGGGCTGCGCGATTATCAGGCGCTGGCCGTCAGGGGCCAGCAGGCGCTGGCGCAGCTCACGCGCCTGCTGCAAGACGTGCAGCGCAACCCGCAACAATTCCTGTTCGGCAACCGTCCGCCGCTGCCGCAGTATCAGGGGCGGCGCTGAACCATGACGCATGCACCGCAAACCGCAAAGGAAAGCGCCATGGCGATCCGCATCGCGCGCTGGGCCGCGCTCTCGCTCGGCCTGACGGCCGCCGCCTGCGCGCCCCGGCCGGTGACGACGTTCGACCTGTCGTCCTCCATCGCCGGGCGCGGCGGCGCCCGCGCCGGCGAGGCGCTGACGGTGATGGAACCCGTCGCGCTGCAATCGCTCGACAGCACAACCATCGTCGTGCGCGGCGGCGGGGGTGAGCTGACGATGCTCGGTGACGCCCAATGGGCCGATCGCCTGCCTCGCCTCGTGCAGACGCAGCTCCTGCGCGCCTTCGAGGATGCCGGACGGCTCGGCAAGGTTTCGCGCCCCAACGACGGCGCCGTCACCTCCCGCCAGTTGAACAGCGAATTGCGCCAGTTCAACCTGGACAGCGCCACCGGCGAGGCGGTGGTGGAAATTTCCGTTCGCGTGGTCGATACGCTCTCCGGCAATGTCGTGCGCGCACGCGTCTTCACCGGCAGGGCGCCGGTATCGGGCGCGGTCTCCGGCCCGGCGGCGGCGGCGGCGCTCGACGCGGCTCTCGCGAAAGTGCTCGCCGAAATCGTCGGATGGGCTTAACGTTTGCGGCACGAGCGCCTACCTGTGACGGGAAGGACGGAGATTTACCGTTTTCCAGATGGAAGGAGGCCACCATGAAAGAGCCGCTTCAGGGTTTTTGCGGCGTCCTCAGCCCCGAACAATATGCCGTGCTGCGCGGGCACGGCACGGAGCGGCCGTTTACCAGCGCGCTGAACGGCGAAAAGCGCACCGGCACGTTTCACTGCGCCGATTGCGGGCAGGCGTTGTTCGAATCGAGGACGAAATTCGAAAGCGGTTCGGGCTGGCCGAGCTTCTGGTCGCCGATCGCGGAAGCCGTCGGCACGAGCGAGGATTTTTCCCACGGCATGCATCGCATCGAAGTGCATTGCGGCAAGTGCCAGGGCCATCTCGGCCATGTGTTTCCCGACGGCCCCGCGCCCACCGGCCTGCGCTACTGCATCAACGGCCTCGCGCTGACCTTCACGCCCGCGCAGGCATGATCGGTCGGCGACGGCTTTTCGGCTCTGCCTGAAAACGCCTCAAGGCATGCGCACCAGCGCGCCGTCATAGCCGCCATCGGCCACGGCCGAGCATAACCGCGCCCATTCGCACCCGACGCAGGCGCGGCGAAAACCCTGTTCCACCGGCTCCGCGCCGGCGAAGGACGAGCGCAATCCCCGGAGAGCGGCGGGCGCCAGGCTGAGGCGCGCGCCGGAGCGCAAGGGACGATCGCGCTGGAGCAAAAAGCGCTCCAATACCTGCCCGGCCGCCGCCAGCGCCTCACGATCACGGCGCGCGGCGCCCTCTCCCCGGCAATGCGCGCCGGGCTCGGCGAGGAGCGGCGCGCATACGTCATCCGGTCCGTCGACGAGGAGGATTTCCTCGCCGCCGGACAGGCGTGCGGCGATCGCATTGAAGTTCACGGTGAACGCGGGCGTATATCCCTTGCCGACATAGGTGAGCATGCACAGCAGATGATGCCCGCGCAACCGGATCGTCACGCGCGGCCGTTCCGGCCCTGAACGCGGTTGAGGCCGGCGAGCGTCGTGGCGGACAGGCCCGACTTGAGCACGGCGCCGATGAGGAAGGGCGCCACGCCGGCGAGGATCGCCTTTTCCACGCCGACCAGCGTCGACAGCCATGCCGCGCCCATGATCAGGCACAGGCCGTTGGCGGCGAGCGCGGCCGCGAAGGCGAGCCACGGGCGATGGCCGTTCCAGCCGCGTTCCGCCAGCCAGCCGGTCAGCGCGGCGATGAGCGGGAACGAGAAGAGATAGCCGGCCGTCGGCCCGACGAAGGGCGCGATGCCGACCTTGCCGGCCGTCAGCACGGGCAGGCCGATCAGCGCCTCGAACAGCCACGCGGCGACCGTCACCGCGCCCAGACGCCAGCCGTAGAGCGCGCCGATCAGCGTGACGGCGAACGTCTGCATCGTGACCGGGACGGGATACATCGGCACGGTGATGTACGACGAAGCCGCGAGAAACGCCGTGCCCAGCGCGACAGCGGCGATTTGCAGCACGAAATTGCGCTCTTCGAGCCGCAGGGGGCTGAACGACGGCGCGCGAAGTTGAGCCGAAACTGATCCTGACATTGGTGTCCTTTCCGCCGGCGCACACACGCCGGATCCTTTTTGCATTTTTTGCCGAACGGCTTTCTATAAACAGCGAAACGGTCTATGAAAACGGCGTTCCGCGCTTTTCGCGCGGCATCGCCCATCTTGCAGGCCGGTGCGCCTTCCCTCCACCGCGTCATTCTATCCGGCAATCTCCGATGTTCAAGACCGCGCTGATCTATCCGCTGGCGGCTCTTGCCGAGATCGCGGGCTGCTTCGCTTTCTGGGCGTGGCTGCGTCTCGACAAATCGGCGCTGTGGCTCATCCCCGGCGTGCTGTCGCTTGCCGCCTTCGCATGGCTGCTCGCGCGCGTCGACAGCGACGCGGCCGGGCGCGCCTTCGCCGCTTACGGCGGCGTCTACATCGCCGCCTCGCTGGCGTGGCTGTGGATCGTGGAGGGCGTGCGCCCGGACAGATGGGATCTCGCCGGCGGGGCGATCTGCCTCGCCGGCGTCGCCGTCATCCTCGCGGGGCCGCGTTAGCGTTTACGGACAAAAGCCGAGGCTTTTCGCGTTTCAGACCAGTTCGTCGATGAGGCGGCGCAGGAAGGCTTCGCCGCCGGCCAGTTCCTCCAGAGTGATGTATTCATCCGCCTTGTGGGCGCGGTCGATGGAGCCGGGTCCGCAGACCACCGTCGGGATGCCGGCGTTGTAGAAATGCCCCGCCTCCGTGCCGAAGGGCGCGGTGGTCGTGCGGTTGCGCCCGGCGAGCTTCAGCGCCAGCGTCTCGGCGCGGGAGCCCGCCACGGCGTCCAGCGCCGGCACGATCCCGTCGAGAACCGTCTCGACGCCGTAACCGGGGAAGGTGCGGCGGAAACGGGGCAGAATGTTTTCCGCGACGAATCGGTCGAGACGGGCGGGAATCTCGTCCGGGTCGAGATCGGGCAGCCCGCGCACCTCCCACTGGAGCGTGGCGTGGCGGGCCAGGATGTTGCGTGCTGTCCCGCCGCCGATGCAGCCGATATGGATCGTCGTGCAGGGCGGATCGAAACGCCCGGAAGCGTCGCCGCGCGCGACATAATCGAGCGACAGGCGGTCGAGTTCCGCCGCGATCAGCGCCGCGCCGTGGACCGCGCTCGCGCCGAGTTCCGGCCGTGAGGAATGCGCCTCCGCGCCCGTGATCGTCGTGGTGAACATGGCGATGCTCTTGTGGGCATCCGCCACCTCAAGGCCGGTCGGTTCGCCCACGATCACCGCGACGGGGCGCGGCAGGTCGGCGCCGAACCGCCTGATGCCGTCGACGACGCCGAGGCACGTCACCTCCTCGTCGTAGGAAAGGAAGAGATGCACGGGCGTCGACAGCGGACGGGCGAGGAACTCCGGCACCAGCGCGAGCGCCAGCGCGCAAAAGCCCTTCATGTCGACGGCGCCCCGGCCGTAGGCCCTTCCCCCCTCGACGCGCAGCACGAAGGGATCGCTCGTCCATGCCTGCCCGGCGACGGGAACGACATCGGTATGGCCGGACAGCGCCACCCCGCCCCTGTCCGCCGGGCCGATGGTGGCGAACAGCGCCGCCTTCGTGCCGGTGGCGTCGGGAATGCGCACGCTCGCGACGCCCCAACCGCTCAGATACTCCTCCACGAAGGCGATCAGATCGAGATTCGACCTGGCGCTTTCCGTATCGAAGGCCACGAGGCGGGCCAGCATGTCGATGGGGCTGAAATGTCGGCCCGTCATGATCTCTCCGTGTCGTTGGTCCCGATTGCGATGCCCTTGCAGGCATGATACGCGGCAGCGCGGATGAATTCCATGAACGCCGGCAGCCGGTTGTATTTCACGAGCGGCTGTATTCCATGGCAAGATGAACGCATCGCAACAGTAACCCCGCTTTCCCGAGGCAATCATGACGGCTATCCTTCCCGGAATCCAGCCCGCCCAGTCCATCAGGGAACTGGCGGCGGCCGGCTTCATCGAAAGCCCGGCCCCCTTCACCGAGGGACAGGTGCAGCCGGCGAGCCTCGACCTGCGGCTCGGGCGGCGGGCGTGGCGCGTGCGGGCGAGCTTTCTGCCGGGGCGCGGCGGCGTCGTCGCCCGCCGGCTGGAGGAACTCGCGCTGCACGAGATCGACCTGACGCCGGGCGCCGTGCTGGAAACGGGCTGCGTCTACATCGCCGAGATCATCGAGGCGCTGGCGCTGCCGCGCGGCCTTTCCGCCGCCGCCAATCCCAAAAGCTCGACCGGGCGAATCGACGTCTTCACCCGCGTCATCACCGACCATGCGCGCGCGTTCGACGCCATCGCGGACGGCTACACGGGCGCGCTGTTCGCCGAAATCTCGCCGCGCACTTTTCCCGTTCTGGTGCGCACCGGCTCGCGCCTGTCGCAGATCCGCTTCCGGGCCGGCGAAACCCGGCTCCCGGACGCTGAACTCGCCGCGCTCCAGTCGCGCGAGACCGTCGTCGCCAGCACCGACGCCTCCATTCACGGCGGCGTCGCGGTCAGCGTCGACCTCGCCGGCTTCGCGGCGGGCGGTGGACAGCGGCTGATCGGCTACCGGGCGAAGCGCCATACCGGACTCGTGGACGTCGATCGCGTCGACGCCTATCCGGTACGCGACTTCTGGGAGCCGCTGGAAGCCGACGGCCGCGGCCAGCTCATTCTCGATCCCGGCCAGTTCTACATCCTCGCCTCGAAGGAATCCGTCCACGTCCCGCCCGACTATGCGGCCGAGATGGTGCCCTTCGACCCGCTGATGGGCGAGTTCCGCGTGCATTACGCGGGCTTTTTCGACCCCGGCTTCGGCCACGCCGGCACAGGCGGCGCAGGCGCGCGCGCCGTGCTCGAAGTGCGCTCGCGCGACGTGCCGTTCCTCATCGAGGACGGCCAGATCGTCGGCCGCCTCGTCTACGAGCGCATGGCGCAGCGCCCCGAGACGCTCTACGGCACGGACGCCGGCTCCAGCTACCAGGCGCAGGGCCTCAAGCTGTCGAAACATTTCCACGCACGCGCGCCGCTCGATTAAACAGAAATTTTATGTGATATAACTGATTTATCGCAAAACAACCGATTAATGTTGACCTTTCCGATGATCTGTCGTGAATTGAGCGGCAGGATCATCGCCGGCCGCCGCATGGCCGGGCTTTTCGGGAAGGGGCATTGCATGAAGTGGTTGGGGGGAGTCACCATCGCGGCGCTGCTGGCGCTGTCGGGGCCGGTGCTGGCGCAGGCGAGCAAGGAGCCGGTCGAGCTGCTCAATTCGTCCTATGACATCGCGCGGGAGCTGTTCGCCGAGATCAATCCCGTCTTCATCGGGGAATGGAAGGAGAAGACGGGCGAAACGGTTTCCGTGAAGCAGTCTCACGCCGGCTCGTCCGCGCAGGCGCGCGCCATTCTGGAGGGGCTCAAGGCGGATGTCGTGACGTTCAACCAGGTCACGGACGTGCAGGTGCTGCACGATCGCGGCGGGCTGGTGGCGGCCGACTGGCAGCAGCGCCTGCCCAACAACGCCTCGCCCTATTACTCGTTCCCCGCGTTCCTCGTGCGCACGGGCAACCCCAAGGGCATCAAGGACTGGTCGGACCTCGCGCGCGAGGGCGTGCATCCGGTGTTTCCCAACCCGAAGACTTCCGGCAACGCGCGCTACACCTATCTCGCCGCCTATGCCTCGCTGCTGGAAACCCACAAGGGCGATGTGGAAAAGGTCGAGGCGGACATCAAGCGCATCTTCGCCAACGTGCCGGTGTTCGACACGGGCGGACGCGGCGCGACGACCTCCTTCGTGGAGCGCGGCCTCGGCGACGTCCTGATCACCTTCGAATCGGAAGTGAACGGCGTGCGCCGCGAATATGGCGACAAGAGCTACGAAGTGGTGGTGCCGCCGACCAGCATTCTGGCCGAGTTCCCCGTCAGCGTGGTCGACAAGGTGGCCGAGGCCAAGGGCACGACGCGTGAGGCGACGGCCTATCTGGAGTTCCTCTACAGCGAGAAGGGACAGGAGATCCTCGCGAAGCACTTCTACCGGGTGCATAACCCGGCGGTGGCCGAGCGCCACAAGGATGCCTTCCCGGACATCCGCCTGCTGCGGGTGGAAGACGTGTTCGGCGGCTGGAAGAAGGTGGCGGAAGAGCATTTCGCCGCCGGCGCGACCCTCGACCGGCTGTTCGCGCGCAAATGATATGACAAAAGGCCGGGCGGCGCCTCACGGACAGCGCGCCGCCCGCCAGCCGACATAGACCTTCCAGAAATCCGCCACGCTGCCCGGCGGCGTGATGGCGATGAGCCCTTCGGAATCGACAGCGGCCGCGATGGCGGCAGGCTCCTGCCGCGCCAGCGCGGGCCATGCGCAGGCGAGTTCGTCGGCACGCAGCCAGACGGCATGCAGCAGGCGCATGTCGCGCGCCTTCCCGGCATTGTAGATGGCGGTGAGCGCCGCCATGACGCCGAGCAGCACGCAGCAGATCGCGAGCGCCTGGCGCACGCTCGCACGGCCCAGCGGATGCCGGCAGGCGAAGGCAACGGCGCAGGCGACCGCCACCGTCACCGCCAGATAGGAAATGCGGCTGTCGAGATAGGCACAGGCCCCGCGCTCCATGCAGGCGGCCTGATACTTGGTGCTCACGGCGACGGGCAGCGTCACCCAGGCGGCGAGCAGCAGCGCCGCGACGCCGGTGGCGACGGGCGCGCGCAGACGCATCAGCCCGCCGGCGGCACGATACAGGCAGACGGCCGTCAACGCCCCGGCCGCCAGCGCGATCGACCAGTCCGCCGCCCCCGCCGCCGACAGCCCGCCGCCGAGGCGCGGGAAGGCCGTACCGTCGCGGACATGGCCGACGATCGTGCCGGCGATCCACAGCGGATGCGCGATGCCGGCGGCAGAATTGCCCTCGTAGGAACCCGGATGCCACCAACGGAACAGCGCGTAGGGCAGCAGCACCGCCAGCACGGCGGCCCCGTCCGCGAGCATATGGCGAGGCGCGAAGGCGGCGCGGAACGCCTCTCCCGCCGTTCTGCCCTCCTCCCGCCGCAACGCGTCGATGCGGGAAAAATATTCCGCCAGCAGCAGCGCGGTGCCGAAGGCCACGGCGAACTCGCTGACGAACATGCCGAGCGCGAAAACCGCCTGCGCCAGCGCCACGGTCGCGGGGCGCGCGAGACGCCGCTCCCGCGTGCGCACGATGACGATGCGCGCGGCGAGTATGACGATGAGGGGCACCGTGTTCTGCAACGGGTAGGCGTTGGGCGGCATGAAGGCGAAGGCCAGCGGATGCAGGCCGACGAGCAGCACGAACAGGAAGACTCGCACGTCCCGCCGCAGGATCTCGCCGACGAACACCGCGAACAGCAGCAGTTGCAGAACATAAAGCGCCACGAAGACGACCCGCCAGACGAGCCCGCCGGACAGATAGGCGCCGAGAACGTTGAGCGGCAGCATCAGCAACTGGCCGATGCGCCCCTGATCGATGGCGATGCGCAACGCGTTGTCCGCGACCGATGCCTGCGCGTCGATCGCCACGAGCAGGAACCAGATGTCGTCACCCGACAGGCGATAGCCGGCAAGGTAAGGCAGCATCGAAACGAGCACGAGCGCCGGCACCAGCACCGGCAGGATGAGGCGATCCGGCGCACTTGCGGACGGAACGGGAGATCGGCCGCGGACATCCATGCGTTTTCCTCCGGTCGCATAAAGCGCTTTCCGATCGAATGGCATCGTCCGATCGGGGCGTCCTTATAGAGCGGCGTGCATTCAAGCGGAATCGTCACGCCGCTCTAAATTCTGTATTTTACCGCAACTTGCGTTCAAATCGATCAATCGACTTGAACGCAAACTGCTCCAGCACCGGCCGCCGCGCAAGAAAGATGCCGCGCAAGAAAAAAGAGCGCCCGAGGGGCGCTCCTTCACCATGCCGCCGATGGCAGGGAATCAGCGTCCCCGCGCGGGCTTCATGAACGACATGTCGCCGATCGGCTTCTCGCCGCCCCGACCGTCGCGCCGCTGGCCGCCGGCTTCCGTGCGCGAGTCGGAGCGCGGTTTGCCGCGCTGGCCGGCGTTGGCGCGCTGGCCGCCGTGCGAACGGCCGGGCCCCTCGCCGCCGCCCGCAGGCCGCGCCTGCCCCCGGCCGCCGCCCGGCTTGCCGCCGCGGGCAGGCTTCGCCGGCGGCCGCGCCGTCGCCTCGGCGGCGACGGTGGCGGGCAGGCGATGATCCTCGCTCGGAATGGTCTGGCGCGTCAGCCGCTCGATGTCGCGCAGATAGGCTCTCTCCTCCGCGTCGCAGAAGGAGATGGCCGATCCCTCCGCCCCGGCCCGCGCCGTGCGGCCGATGCGGTGCACGTAGGATTCCGGCACGTTGGGCAGATCGAAGTTGATCACGTGGGTCACGCCGTCCACATCGATGCCGCGCGCGGCGATATCGGTCGCGACCAGGATCTTGCGCCGGCCGGAGCGGAAGTCGGCGAGCGCGCGCTCCCGCTGGCTCTGGCTCTTGTTGCCGTGGATGGCGGAAGAGGGAATGTTCGCCTCCTCCAGATGGCGCACGATGCGGTCCGCGCCGTGCTTGGTGCGGCTGAACACGAGCGTGCGGCCCATGCCCTCGTCGCGCAGCGTATCGACGAGCAGGTTGCGCTTGCGCGCCGTCTCCACGAACAGCACCTTCTGCGCGATGCGCTCCGCCGTGGTGGCGACGGGCGTCACCGACACCTCGACCGGATCGCGCAGCAGATCGGCGGCCAGCGCGCCGATCTCCTTCGGCATGGTGGCCGAGAAGAACAGGTTCTGGCGCACCTTGGGCAGTTGCGGCACGAGGCGGCGGATGGCGTGGATGAAGCCCATGTCGAGCATCTGGTCGGCCTCGTCCAGCACGAACACCTCGACGTGGCCGAGGTTCACCGCCCGGCCGTCGAGATGGTCGATGAGGCGGCCGGGCGTGGCGACGAGGATGTCGACGCCGCGCGCCAGCTCCTGCGCCTGCGGGCGGGCCGAGACGCCGCCGAACACGACCGCGACCCGCAGCTTGAGATTGCGGCCGTAGGAGCGGATGCTCTGCGCGATCTGGCTGGCGAGCTCGCGCGTGGGGCTGAGGATGAGCGCCCGGCAGCCGTGATGCGGCACCGGCTTGCGGTCGCGCGCCAGACGGTCGAGGATCGGCAGGGCGAAAGCCGCCGTCTTGCCGGTGCCGGTCTGGGCGATGCCGAGCAGATCCTTGCCCTGCAACAGATGAGGAATGGCCTGCGCCTGAATGGGCGTGGGCTTTTCATAACCCTCCGCGGTCAGCGCCGCGAGAATGGGAGCGGCGAGACCAAGGTCCTGAAAGGAAGTCAAATCCGATATCTTTCGCATGAAGCGACGTTTCCGCGCCGGCAATGTCTGCGGGCGGAACAATCGCGGGGTGATGGACGCCCCGCGTGATCCGGGCTGTTCCTGAGATAAACCGTGTCCGGCAGGACGATCCGCACGAGGGGACCGCTCACGCGACCTGAACACAAAAAACGCCCGAATGGGCGTTGCCTCCATATGCGCTTTTTCAAGACGCAAGTCAACCGCCGGCCGAACGGGACGCGCGACGAAAAGCGGCGAACCGCACTTGCCGCTATGCCACACTTGCCGCTATGCCGCACTTGCCGCTATGCAATGACGACATATCCATCTAGACTTCCCGCGTCAGACGCCCGCGTCCGGGCGCACGCGAGGAAGAAACCGCCATGCCGACCCCGGTTCAGCACAATCGTCAAACGCCGATCGACGCCGCCATGGGACAGGTGCGCTCCAGGTGGGTGTGGTTCCTGATTCTCGGCATCATCCTGATCGTGCTGGGGGGCGTCGCGCTCGGCAACCTGCTGACGGCCACGCTCGTCACCGTCTATTACATCGGCGCCTTGATCCTGATCGGCGGCGTCTTGCAGATCGTGCATGCCTTTCAGGTCAAGGAATGGGGCAACTTCCTCGTCTGGCTGCTGAGCGGCGCATTCTATGCGCTGGCGGGCTTCCTCGCCTTCTACAATCCGCAGCTCGCCTCCGTGGCGCTCACGCTGGTGCTCGCGATATCGCTCATCGCCTCCGGCGTTCTGCGCATCTGGACGGGCATCGCCGCCCGCCCGCGCTCCGGCTGGGGCTGGCTCGTGGCGGCGGGCGTGGGCGCGCTCGTCGTCGGCGCGGTCATCGCGGCCGGCTGGCCGGTGAACTCGCTCTATCTCATCGGCCTCATTCTCGCCGTCGAACTGATCTTCGAGGGCTGGTCCTTCGTCGCCGTTGCGTTGGCGCTGCGCGCGCCGCGCTGATGCGCCGGATTCTATCCTGTTTTGATTGAAACGGGATAGAGCATTTCGGCGTTTCGTTGAAACGCAGAAATGCTCTATCTTATTGACTTGACGCGTTTTCTTCACGCAAAGCGGTATCCGCTTTGCTTGAAAACGCTTTAGAATCTATTCCCGATAGGGATCGGCCGCGTCGCGCAGGCCGTCGCCGACGAAGTTGAAGGCGAGCACGACGAGCACCACCGGCACGATCGGCCACAACAGCCACGGCTGGAGGCTCACGGCGGCGAGGTTCTGCGCCTCGTTGAGCAGCACGCCCCAGCTCGTCACCGGCGGCCGCAGGCCGAGCCCCAGAAACGACAGCGCCGTCTCGCCCAGAATCATCGACGGAATCGACAACGTGGCGGAGGCAATCAGGTGGCTCATGAAATTGGGAATGAGATGGCGCGCGATGATGCGCGTGCGCGAGGCCCCCATCAGCTCCGCCGCCTTGACGAAATCCTCCTCGCGCAGCGCCAGCAGCTTCGAGCGCACCGCCCGCGCCAGCCCCGGCCAGTCGAGCAGACCGAGGATGATGGTGATGCCGAAGAAAACCGCGATCGGCGACCAGTTGGCCGGCAGGGCGGCGGAGAGCGCGAGCCACAGCGGCAACTCGGGCAGCGAGCGGATGATCTCGATCAGCCGCTGGATGGCGCTGTCCACCCAGCCGCCGAGATAGCCGGCGACGCCGCCGAAGAAGAGCCCGAGCGCGAACGACACGGCGATGCCGGCAAGCCCGATGACGAGCGATATGCGCGCGCCGTAGATAATGCGCGACAGCAGATCGCGCCCCAGCCTGTCGGTGCCCATCGGGAAGAAGGTGCCGCCCTCCGGCGGGCACACCAGGCGCAGGCGCATCTCCGCAAGCCCCCAGAACAGGTAGGGAGAGCCCTCGCAGAAGAAGCGCAACCGCTGCGGCGCGGCGCGGTCGACGACGTAATCGCGGGTGAAGGTCTCCCGGTTGAAGGTGAAGCTGTAGGGATAGACGAACGGCCCCACGAAAGCCCCTTCATGGAACAGATGCACCGGCTGCGGCGGGGCGTAGAGAAAATCGCCGTTGCGCTCCGACTGGCCGTAGGGCGCGATCATCTCGACGAAGGGCACCGTGGCGTAGAAGAACAGCAGCAGGAAGGCCGAGACGACCGCGAGCCGGTTGCGGCGGAACTTCCACCAGATCAGCGCCATGGAGGAGGCGCGGTAGAAACGCTCGTCCTCGTGCCGGCCGGGATCGGAGCGGCCCGGGTCGAACGGCCGCGTATCGACGAAATGGGGCGTGGGCAGCGATTCACGCATGGGTTCAGCGCTCCCCCAACCGGATGCGCGGATCGAGCCACGCCAGCAGGATGTCGGATATCAGCATGCCGATCACGGTGAGCAGCGCCACGAACATCAGGATGAAGCCGGCAAGATATTGATCCTGCGATTTCAGCGCGGCGAGCAGGATCGGCCCGACGGTGGGCAGGCTCATCACCAGCGACACGAGCACCGAGCCGGACACGAGCTGCGGCAGCAGGTTGCCGATGTCGGCGATGAACGGGTTGAGCGCCATGCGGAAGGGATATTTCAGCAGAGCCCGGCGCTCCGGCAGCCCCTTGGCGCGGGCGGTGACGTAATATTGCTTCGCCAGCTCATCCAGCAGATTGGCGCGCATCCGCCGGATCATCGCGGCCGTGCCCGACAGCCCGATGACGATGGTCGGCACGACGAGATGCTCCGCCAGCGAGCGCGCCTTCTCCCATGTCCACGGCGCATCGGCGAATTGCGGATCGTAGAGCCCGCCGATGGAGATGCCGAACCAGCGGTTCATGTAATAGAGCAGGATCAGCGCCAGCAGGAAGCTCGGCGTCGCAAGCCCCAGATAGCCGAACAGCGTGACGGCGTAATCGCCCAAAGAATACTGGTTGCGGGCGGAATAGATGGCGATCGGGATCGCCACGGCATGGACGAAGACGACCGTGGTGAGGTTGAGCAGCAGCGTCAGCCACAGCGCATCGCCCACAACCTCCCGCACGGGCCTGTCATACTCGAACGACCAGCCCCAATTGCCTTGCAGCAGCCCCGCATGATCGCCGCCGGGCGCCGGCCACAGGCCGACCCAGGCGAGATACTGCTCCCAAACGGGCCGGTCCAGGCCGTATTGCGCCACGAGGAACGCCGCGCGCGCCGCCGCCGAGGCGTCGCCCTGCGCGCGCAGCTCGGCGATCTGGTTGGTGAGGAAATCGCCCGGCGGCAGCTTGATGATGACGAAGATCACCGCGCTGATGATCAGCAGCGTCGCCAGCATGGTGGCGAGGCGGCCCAGCAGATAGCGGATCATGATGCGCCCCGCCCGCGCTTCGGCGCGTCGGCCCGCTGCCCCTCGCGCTTCTGCCCCTCCCCTTTGCCCGCCTCGTCCCAGAACAGCGCGTCCATGCGGTAGATGCCGAACATCGCCGTCGGCTCCCAGCTATAGACGGCCTCGTCCGGCAGGTTGCGCAGCCCCTCGCGGACGACGATGGGCTGCAACGCGCCCGCCACGGTGCCGATGATCCATTGCTGATCGGCGTGCTTCTCCAGCATCTCGTGCCAGATGCGGCGCTTGTCCGCGCTCTCCGCCGCGCCGAGCCATTCCTCGTAGAGCGCAAGCAGGCGGCGGGGCACCTCCATGTCGCAGGCTTCGCCCACCTTGCCGCCGGTCTCGACATACTGGCCCCAGCGTGGCCAGGCGTAATTGTCCTGATAGACGGGCGCGAGGCCCGTCGGCGGCATGATCTCCGTCGGCACGGCGTTGTCGAGGCCGGGGGCCGCGATCATCACCGGCAGGCCGGAATAGGAGCGGTTGCGCAGCACCGTGCGGTCCTGCGGCTTGATGAACAGCTTCACGCCGATGTCGCGCCAGAACTCGGTGATGAGCTGGAGCGCGTCGACCGCCCCGGCGGCGTCGCCCTCCACCTCGACGACGATCTCCAGAATGCGCCCGTCCGGCAACTTGCGCACGCCGCCCGCCGCGCGCGCGCCGAGCCCCGCCTCGTCCAGCAGCGCGCTCGCGGCGGCGGGATCGTAGCCGGCGAAGCGGCTGCGGTATTCCGGGCGGAACAGGCGCGAGCCTTCCCGCACCGTGTTGTTGCCCTCCGTGCCGAGGCCGAAGAACAGCGCGTTGTTGAGGGTGTTGCGGTCGATGCCGAGCGACAGCGCGCGCCGGAAGCGCACATCCCGGTTGAGCGCCCGCCACACGGGATCGATGACGGTGAGGTTGGGATAGAGCGCCACCTCCGAACCGCGCGCGATGGGCCACATCAGCGTGCGATAGCGTTGCGCCTTCTCGCCCTGCTTGAGCACCGGGATATCCGCCATGTCGAGCCCGCGCGACATCAGGTCCACCTCGCCCGCGTTGGCCTTGGCCGCGAACAGGCCCGGCGAGGCGAGGTCGATGACGATCTCGTCCACATAGGGCAGTTGCTGGCCGTTCGGGTCCACGCGGTGATAAAACGGGTTGCGGCGGAAGAAGAAACGGCTGGCCGGCGCGCCGTTCGCCACCCGCCACGGGTAGACCGTGGGCATGTCGGGATTGGCTTCGTCGCCCATGCTGTCGAGGCGGTTGTGCAGCGCCGCCCAGCCGCGCGCCTTCGCCGCCGCCACGCGCTCGGCAAGCTCTCCCTCCTCCGCATAGCGGCGGTGGAAGCGGCGCAGATAATGCGCCGGCGCATAGATCAGCGCGTCGCGCGGCCCCGCCAGCGCCGGCAGAAAACGCGGATTGGGCCTCTCCCACGCATAGCGCACCGTCTGCGCGTCGATCATCTCGAAGAGCGGCGGCCGCCCTTCCGCCAGCATGAACATCGGCGGCCCGGAGGGATTGAGCTCCACGTTCAGCGCCACGTCTTCCCACCAGTAGCGGAAATCCTCGGCCGTGAAGGGCGCGCCGTCCGACCAGCGATGCCCCTTGCGCAGCCACAGCGTGAACACGCGCCCGGCTTCGACATCGATGGCGCGCAGCAGGTCCGGCACGAGATCGAGATTGCGGTCGTAGCCGACGAGGCGCGTGTAGGCCATGGTCGACAGATAGCGGATGTCGCGCGCGCGCGGCGCCAGCGTGACGATGCGCCCGCCGCGCGTGCCGATGCGCCCGCCCGCCGCGCGCGGATCGTAGACCAGCGGCTCGTCCGGCGGCCCGCCGGCCGTCTGCGCCAGCGCGGCGCCCGACAGGGCGATATCCGGACCGCCCGCGACAAGGCCGCCCAAGCCGAGGCTACTTATGCCGAGGCCGCTTATGCCCAGAAGAACCCGACGTCTGTGAATTGCCTGCCGCGGGTCGATCATCAAGCCGCCTCCCCCACCGCATGCACGCCGATGCGCACGCTATGACCGCCGCCGAGGTCCTGCATCGCGCCGGCGTGTCCGGGCGGCAGGCGGAAGGGCATCGGCCATTGCGCGGGATCGGAGAAGCCGCCCGCGCGCAAGGCCGCGAAATCGAGCGGATGATCGAGGTCGGGGGTGGGCACGGCGGCGAGCAGCGCCCGCGTGTAGGGATGGTGCGGATTGGCGAACAGCAGCCGCCCGGGCGCCTGCTCGACGATATGCCCGCGACACATCACCGCGATTTCGTCGGCGATGTAATCCACCACCGCGAGATTGTGGGAGACGAACAGATAAGAAAGTCCCATCGCGGACTGCAAGTCCTTGAGCAGATTGAGCACTTGCGCCTGCACCGAGACGTCGAGCGCCGAAACCGGCTCGTCGCACAGCAGCACCCTGGGGTGCAGGGCGAGCGCGCGCGCGATGCCGAGCCGCTGGCGCTGGCCGCCCGAGAAGGAATGCGGATAGCGGCGCAGGTGGCGGCGCTCCAGCCCGACAAGCTCGATGAGCTCGACCGCGCGGGCATAGCGGCTGTCGCCGTCCCCCACGCCGTGGATGACGAGCGGCTCCGTCAGCAGCTCATAGACCGTCATGCGCGGGTTCAGCGACGAGAACGGGTCCTGAAACACGAATTGCACATCGCGCCGGAAAGTCATCAGATCGGCGCCCGCCAGCCCCGCGATGTCGCGCGGCCCCTGACCGCCGTCATAAAGCACCCGGCCGGAACTCGCCGAAACGGCGCGCATGACGATCTTCGACAGCGTGGTCTTGCCGCAGCCCGATTCGCCCACCAGCCCCAGCGTGCGCCCCTGCGGCAACGTGAGGCTGACATTGGCGACGGCGCGCACCCCGGCTGTTTTCGCGCGGAACAGGCCGGTGCGGCGCGTATAGGTTTTCGACACGTCGTCCACGATCAGCACCGGCCCGCCGCCCCCGGCGGGCCGCGCGGGCGCGGCGGACGGCGCGACGGCGACGGCCTCGCGGATGGGCGTCAGGCGCTCCCCCGGCCGCATGCCGAAGCGCGGCACGGCCTTGAGCAGCGCCCGCAGATAGGGATGGCGCGGATCGCGGAACAGCGCCTCGCGCGTGCCCGCTTCCACGATGCGGCCGCGATACATCACCACGACCGAATCGGCCATGTTGGCCACCACGCCGAGATCGTGGGTGATGAGCAGGATCGCCATGCCGGTCTCGGCCTGAAGGTCGCGCATGAGATCGAGGATCTGCGCCTGGGTGGTGACGTCGAGCGCCGTCGTCGGCTCGTCGGCGATGAGCAGCGCCGGCCGGCAGATCAGCGCCATGGCGATCATCGCCCGCTGGCGCATGCCGCCCGACAGCTCGAACGGGTAGGTATCGAACACCCGCCGGGGATCGGCGAAGCCCACACGCGCGAACACCGCCTCGGAGCGCTGCCGCGCCTCGCGCGCGGAGACGCCATGATGCAGCACCACCGTCTCCGACACCTGATCGCCCACCGTATGCAGCGGCGACAGCGAGGTCATCGGCTCCTGAAAGATCATGGCGATGCGCCCGCCCCGCAGCCGGCGCATGGGCGCACCATCGGCATCGAGACGGGCGATGTCGACGCGCTTGCCGTTGGCCGAATCGGCGAACATCAGCGAGCCGCCGGCGATCGTCGCGGCTTGCGGCAGGATGCGCAGCATCGCCTGCGCCGTCACGGACTTGCCCGAACCCGATTCGCCGACCAGCGCCACCGTCCGCCCGGCCGGAACATCGAAGGATACGCCGCGCAGCGCCCGGAACGGCGCGCCCATCCCGGCGAAATCGATCACGAGATCGCGCACGGCGAGCAACGGCGCGGCGGGCGCAACCGTATTCGGAAACAGAATCTCGCTCTCCGCCACGCTTTCACTCCAGCCCGCCGGCAATCGCCCGGTCGGGCGCCGCATGCGCACCACGAATATCAGTCATTCCATTGAATACTGATTTGAGCATGACGTCATCATGTCAAGTGAGTGCCGGGCCACAAAGGCGCAACAAATACGATTGCGCGCCTTCGGCCGGCGGCTGCGGAAACAGCTCCCGCGCATCCGCGCGCGCCACGGCCGGATGCGCCAGCAACAGCCCGAGCAACACGTTGCACAGCGACCAGACCGCCTCATCGTGAACGAGATGATGCGTCAGCAGCCCGATGACGATCTCGCCGCCCTCGCGGCTGCGCACCTGCACCGCCGCCGCCGCCCGGCGGTCGACCTCGGCGGCGGGCAAGGAACCGCCGCCGCCGCGCCAGTCGATCGGGTCGACATGCGTATGGGCGATCATCAGTCCGTGCGCCGCCCGCGCCACGCCCGCCCTGCTGCTGCCCGCCGCCGAAAGGCCGCTGAAGCCGAGCGTGGCGAGCCGCGCGGCAAGCTCGTCGCTGATCCGGTTCCATGGCGGCACGAAAACGGGCAGCAGCCGGTCGCCGAACGTTCGCCGGGCGAGGCCCAGCCCTTGCGCGGCGTCGGCGAGCAACGCGGCAAGCGGCCGGTGCGGGCCGAACTCGGCTTTCTTTTCCGCCGGCGATGCATGATTGGCATGGGCCAGGCCATGCACGAGCACGCAAGCCAGCGGCTCACGCGCGAGCCGCGCCGCCAGCGCCCCTGTTGCCCGCGCGGAAATGGCGGCGACCGCCACCGGCAGCGCATGCCGCCGCGCGAGGGCCAGCAGCCGGTCGAGGGCCGGCGTCGGTGCCACGGCGTCGTCGTCGCGCCACCATAGCCGCACCTTCCCGCCCGCTTCGGCAACGGCGTCGAGCGCACGTGCGAGGGCCGGAAAGCGCTTGCGGCCGGCAAGATATCCGACGAGCCGCACGCTCGCCGCCACGCCGCCCCGGTCGACCGTCGCACGCGCCGGCCGTTCCCGCGCCAGCGTCCGCGCCGCCGCTTCCGCCAGCGTCCGTGCCGACAGGTCCACTTCCGGCAGCACCTCGAACGGCCATGCGCCGGCGGCGGCCAGACTTTCCGCCCGCAAGCGCTGCTCCGTCTCGCGTCCCGCCTCGAACGGCACGACCACCGCCCGCGCGCCCGCGCGCAGGATATCGACAAGCGTGTTGTAACCCGCCTGGCTGACGGACAGCGCCGCCCGCGCCAGCAGGGCGGGAAAATCGGCGCGCGCGCGCTCCACCAGCGCATTGGCGGGCGCGTTCGCCGCCAGCGCGGCGAAATCGTCCCGCGCCACGCCGCCGCCCACCAGCAGACGCCAGCGATGCGCCGGCATGATGCGCGCCGCCCCGAGCGCGGCCTGGAACAGCGGCAGCGCCGCCGCGCCGCCGCCGCCCGAGACGACGATCTCGCCCTCGCCCTCCCCCGTGCCGGCGGCCGGCGGCCGGACATCGTCGACATAACCCGTGTAGTGCAACAGCGGCGCGATCTCCGCCGTCACCGGCCACGACCGCGCGAGCGGCAGCACGGCGGGATCGCCATGCACGAGCACGCCGTCGTAATGGGCGAGAAGGCGCGCGTGCGCCTCCTCCGCGCGCCCCGGCTTCGACGGCGCGACCAGCACGTCGCGGACCGACGCCAGCACGGTCACGTCCGGCCGCTGCGCCCGCGCCGCCGCCACGAACGCAAGGAACTCGTCCGCCAGCACCCGCCGGCCGAACGGAAACAGCTCGGTAATCACGACATCCGGCCGTCGCGTCGCCACGATGTCGGCCATCAGCCGCCGGCGCTCCTGCATCGCCTCGTCGCCCGCCGGGCGGCCGTCCGCGCCGAGCAAGACGGAAAAGGCCGTGCCGACGACATGCAGCGGCGGCAATTGCACCAGCCGCACGCCGTCCATCGCCACGAGCGGCGCGGGCCTGCCGCCCGACACCAGCGTCACCTCATGCCCCGCCGCCGCCAGACCGCGCGCCACGGCGGCCGCGCGCGCCAGATGGCCGACACCCAGCAGATGCGTCACCGCGACAAGCACCCGCAGCGTCATGCCGCCGCGCTCCCGACGAGCGGCAGCAGACCCGCCCGCAGGATGGCCGCCGCGCCGTCCAGCGTGCGCGATCCCGCCACGAGCGCCCGCGCCCCCGCGCCGAGCCGCGCCCGGCGTGCCGGATCGTCGATGAGCGACTTCAACGCCCGCGCGAAAGCGGCGGTGAAGGCCGGCGCATCGCCCGGCGGCACCAGCACACCCGTTTCGCCGTCGATGACGACGCTGGCGACACCGCCGTGATCGCCCGCGAGCGCCGGGCACCCCTGCGCGGCCGCCTCCAGAAACACCATGCCGTAAGCCTCGTTGACGGCGGGCCACACCAGCAGATCCGCTTCCACATAAAGCGCGGCGAGCGCTGCCGGATCGTCGACCAGCCCGGGAAAGGCGACCTCCCCCGGCAGACCGGCGAACAGCGCTTCCACCTCCGCGCGCGCCTCGCCGTCGCCCGCCACCGTCAGCCGCCACGGCCGGCCCACCTGCGCGAGGGCGCGCGCAAGCAGGCGAAAGCTCTCCAGCTTGTCGCCGGGGCGCATCATCGCCACCGTCAGCAGCGCCGGCACGGCACGCGGCGGGCGCGGCGCGGGAGTCGCGGGCAGATGGTCGATGAAGGGCGGCAGGTCGATCAGCGCGGGGCCGTCGGAGCATTTTTCGATCCGATCGGATGAGTCCGTCTGATCGGAAGGCGCTCCGGGCGGCAGCCTTTCCAGCATGGCGCGGTCGTGGGCGGTCATGACGAAGAGCGCATCCGCCGCCGCGAGCGCCGCCATGTTGGCCGCATGGGCGCGCGCGAAAGGACCGGCGGCGCGCCGGGGCGCGTGCGACGCCTCGGCGATGCAATAGGGAATCGACAAGGCGCGCGCAACGGCGGGGCCGATGCGGTCGACCGCCTTGTAATAGCTGTGATAGGTGAACCACAGCGTCGGCCGCTCGCCCGGCGCCCGCGCGTAATGCGCCAGCAGCCGCGCCGTCTCCGCTTCCGCCGCCGCGGTCAACGCATCCTGCGCCTCGTCGGCGCCGGTGGGCTCATAGGCCCGCAAGCGGCTTTCCAGCCGGGGCGGGAAGCCGGCCCGCGCCAGCGCGGCGAACAGCAGCCGCGCCATGCGCCTGTCGCCGGAGGCGACGGCATGGTCGGGGGCCTTCATCGGCGCGTAAAAGGCGATCGTCGGCGGGCTTGCGGCCGCCGTCACGCCACGGGGTCCCGCTGCGTGTGCGCGAAGGAAACGGCGACGCCGATCGCCGCCCGCAGCCGCGCCTCGATGGTGTCGATGCCGGCGTCGAGCGCGAAATCCTCCCGCAGGCGATCGGAGGCGGCGAAGCCCAGCACGGCGCGCCGGTCGGGATCGCGCGCCAGCAGGTTGATGGCGTTGGCGAGAAGGTCCCAGCGCTCCGGCGGCACCAGCACGCCCTCGCGCCCGTTGCGGATGAACTCGGGAATGCCGGCGAAATCGGTGGCGACGATGGCGAGGCCCTGGCTCGCCGCTTCCATGATCACGTTCGGCAGGCCGTCGCGATCACCCGCCTCGCCCTGCCGTGAGGGCAGCACGAAAAGATCCGCCTCGCGCATGAGCGCGATGACGTCGGGCTGCGCCTTCGGCCCCAGAAACGCCACCCTGTCGGCGATGCCCTCGCGCTGCGCCTGCGCCTTCAGCGCCTCCAGCAGACTTCCGCCGCCGACATGCGCGAAGCGCCAGTGCAGACCGTCCGGCAGCGCAGCCAGCGCCGACAACAGGTCATCGAAGCCCTTCTTCGCCACCGCCCGCCCGACGGAGACGATCCGCACCGGATCGGCGGGATCGGAACCGTCGCGGCGCGAGGGCTCCGGCGGGGCGGGAAACCGGCACAGGTCGAGCCCGTGATAGGCGAGCGCCACATGGTCGCGGTGCGGCGCGAGCGTGCGCAGATGATCGAGCCCCGCCCGCGTGCAGGTGACGCCCCACAGCGCGTCGGCAAGCTTTTCCCGCTTCTCCCACTCCGGCGTTGTCCAGATATCCTTGGCATGGGCCGAAAAGCTCCAGCTCAAGCCCCGCAGCAACGCCGCATAGCGGGCGACGGAGGCCGGCGTATGCAGGAAATGGACATGCAGATGGCCGATGTCGTCCGGCAACTCGCGCGCCATCACGAACGCCTGTCCGAGCCGGCGAATCCGGCTCAGCGTCGTATCGCGCCTGAAATCGCGGGAAAACTGGCGCAGCGCCGCCCGGAAGCCGGGCAGGCGCAGGCTGGCGAGAAAACCGCGCAGCACCCGCAGCGGCGCGCGATGCAGATATTCCGGCAGATAGGCCACGGGCGCCTGGATCGCCTTGTGCATCGGATGCACCGCCTTGTCGGTGGGGTGGCGCAGCGACCAGATCTCGAACGGCAGGTGACGCTGTTGCAGGGCCAGAAACTCCTGCGCGACAAAGGTTTCGGAAAGGCGCGGGTAGCCCTTCACCACCATGGCGATGCGCCTGTGAGCCGTGTTCGTGCGCCGCACGGTCGTCGATAGAGCCTCTGTCATTCCGCCGCCTGTATGGGTGCCGGTTGAGGATGTTGCGCTTCCCGGAAGAAAGATGCAAGCCGCCCCTTGATGACATCGAGCCCGTCGAGCAACCCCGGCACCACGACATCGGACGGGCGCGGCTGGTGCGGCAGCGCACGGATGGCGGCGGCCATGCGGGCGGGGTCGCGTCCGCCTTCCTCGCTCAGCATGCGCGCGAGCCCGAGCCGCTCCGCCTGCACGGCGCGGATGTACTGCTCCAGCCGCGGCCGGGTGCGGGGCACGATCAGCGCCGGCTTGTCGAACGACAGCAGTTCGCAGAACGTGTTGTAGCCGCCCATGGCCACGACGCCGACGGCCCGGTCCATCAGCACCTCGAGCTTGGCGTCGAAGCCCAGCGCGTCGAGCCAGGGGATGCGGGCGATGCGCGCCATGAAGCCGTCGCGCCGCTCCCGGTTGAGGAAGGGGCCGAACACGATCAGCGCCGGGATGTCCGGCGCGTCGGGCGCCTCATAGGCCGAGATCACCCAGTCGACGACATCCTCGCCGTCGCCGCCGCCGCCGGCCGTCACCAGCACAAAGCGGTCATGGATGAGCTCGGGATAGCGGGCGAGACGCGATTCGCGCGGCACCTCGCGGCGCAGATAGCCGGTGTAGACGATTCGCCGCCGCACCTCGTCGGACAGGCCGAGCGCTTCGAGCGGCTCGTAGATCTGCGGCAGGCCGTAGATCCAGATTTCATCGTAGCAGGCGGCCAGCGCCTCCGTCGCGCCCTTGCGCGCCCATTCCGGCACCAGCAGCGCCGGCTCGTCGAGAATGTCGCGGATGCCGAGCACGAGGCGCGCGCCGGCGGCGCGCATCAGCTCGAGCGCCGGCATGACCTCGCCGCGAAAGCCCGTCGGCTCCTTGTCGACGATGAACAGGCCGGGGCGGAACGCCTCGGCGGTCCGCGCGATGATGGCGGCGCGTAGCGCCACCGCCTCGTCGAGATCCATGTTGAGATTGAGGCTGCGATAATCGCCGTCCGGCTGTTTGACCACGCCGGGAATGCGCACGTAATCGACGCCGGGATCGAACTCGTAATTGCCGATCACCGGCGAGCCAGACACGATCAGCACCGACACGGCCGGATTGTCCGCCACGATGGCGTTGGCGATCGCGCAGGCGCGGCGCAGATGGCCAAGGCCGAACGTGTCATGACTGTAGATCATCACCCTGTCCGGCGACATCATGCCTCTCGCGGCGTTGCCGCCCATGGGCCGCGCTGGTTCCGATACCCTGTCGTTCGCCGCTGCCATCACGGACAGCCTCCCGTAACCATGATGACGCCGCCGGCCCTGCGGTCGGACGCGGCGGCCAGAATGACCGGATTTGCGCTTTCAGGCAATCTCCCCCACGCCAGAACGGCGGGGGAAAAACAACCCCGCCCGCCGCCGGAACACGGGCAGGGCCGCTTGCGCCGCGAGGCGCGGTAAGCATACTGCGCAACGGATGCGGCGGCGCGGCGCGGGAAGAGTGCATCGGGGAGAAACGTCTTGGACCGGTCATTGTTCCGATACGTCTGGCGATATTCGCAACGTGACCAGCTCGCGATATTCGCCGTCGTCATCCTGTCGCTCCCGTTCTACTATCTCTCTCTCGACCTTCCGCGGCAGATCGTCAACGACGCCATCATGGGCGAGGCGTTCCGGGACGGCGCGACCACGACCACCTTCCTCGTCGTCTCCTTCGATCTTCCCGCCCTGCTCGGCGGCGGGACGGTGACGCTCTTTCCAGGCCTCACCGTCGACCAGATCGGGCTTCTGCTCGGGCTTTCCTTCCTGTTCCTGACCTTCGTCTTCATCAACGGCGGGTTCAAGTACTGGATCAACATCGCCAAGGGGGCGCTCGGCGAACGCATGCTGCGGCGGCTGCGCTTCGACCTTTTCGCGACAATCCTGCGCTTCACGCCGGACACGCTGCGCGTGGCGAAGCCGTCGGAGACCGCGACCATCATCAAGGACGAGGTGGAGCCCATCGGCGGCTTCATCGGCGACGCCTTCGTGCAGCCGCTGCTGCTCGCCAGCCAGGCCATGACGGCGATGGCGTTCATCATGACGCAGAGCGTGCCGCTCGGCCTCGTGGTGCTGGCGGTGGTCGGCGTCCAGTTCATCGTCATCCCGCGCCTGCGCCGCATCCAGTTGCGGCTCGGCAAGGAGCGCCAGCTCGCCTCCCGCCTTCTCGCCGGGCGAATCGGCGAGGTGGTGGAGGGCATGGACGCCGTCCACGGCCACGGCACGGCGCGCTGGGAGCAGACCGAGATCGGCGAGCGTCTCTACCGGCTGTTCGACCTGCGCTTTCGCATCTTCAAATGGAAGTTCATGGTCAAGTTCCTGAACAATTTCCTGTCGCAGCTCACGCCGTTCTTCTTCTATTCCGTGGGCGGCTATTTCGCGCTCACGGGCCGGCTCGACATCGGCCAGCTCGTCGCCGTCATCGGCGCCTACCGCGACCTGCCGCCGCCGCTCAAGGAGCTGATCGACTGGGATCAGCAGCGCCTCGACGTGCAGATCAAGTACGATCAGATCATCCAGCAATTCATGCCGGACCACCTGCTGCCGGAGGAGCCCGCCCCTTCCCCGGCGATCAACGGCACGCATCTGGCCGGGCCGGTCAGCATCGAGAAGCTGCGCGTGCAGGACCAGAACGGCGCCGCCCTCGCCGACGACATATCCCTTTCATGGGGCTATCCCGCGCGCGTCGCGCTCGTCAGCGGCGACAGCCCCGTCCCTCACGCCATCGCGGACGTGCTGGCGCGGCGCATTCTGCCCGTGAGCGGCCATATCACCATCGCCGGGCAGGATTTCCTGCGCCTGCCGAGAGAAGTCACCGGCAGGCGCATCGCCTGCGCCGGAGCGCAGCCGCGCCTGTTTCCCGGCAGCCTGCGCCAGAACCTTCTCTACGGGCTGCAACACAAGCTCGCGCTGGCGCACGGCCGCGAGCAGGAAGGCGCCCCTCTGGCCGAACGGGTGCGAATCCGGGAGGCGCTGCGCACCGGCAATCCGCTGGACAGCCCTTTTGACGACTGGCTCGACCACGCCACCATCGGCATGCTCTCCGACAAGGAGATCGACGAGATGCTGCTGGAAAATCTGGCGCTCGTGGGGATGGGCGACGACGTTTTCCAGTTCGGCGTCAACGGCTGGGTCGATACCGCGCGCTATCCGGCGTTGGCGGACAAGCTCGTGGAGGCGCGCAACCACCTGCGCACGCGGCTCGCCGATTGCGGCATGAGCGATCTCATCGAGACTTTCGACGAAGAGCGTTACGCCAATCTCGCCAGCATCGGCGAGAACCTGCTGTTCGGCGCCTCGCGCAACCCCCTGTTCAACGGTCGCGGGCGGGCGCGCAATCCGTTGCTTCTGAAAGTGCTGGAGGCGGAACAGCTCACCGGCGATCTCATCGGCATCGGCGCGCGCATCGCCTCGACCATGATGGAAATCTTCTCGGACCTGCCGCCCGATCACCCGCTGGTCTCGCAATTCTCGTTTCTGGCCTCCGACGAAATGAGCGATTTCGAGAGCGCTCTCGGCCGCTGGACCCGGCGCGGGTTGCGCGGCCTCGGCCCGGATGATCGCGAGCGGTTGCTGGCCCCGTCGTTCGACTACATCGAGCCGCGCCATCGCCTCGGCCTGCTGGACGACGCCATGCGGGAACGCCTGTTGCGGGCCCGCCGGCACGTTCGCGAGGAAATCACGCGGACGGACGGACGCTGGGATCTTGAACCCTATCGGCGCGATGCGTTCTGCCATAACGCCGTGTTGCGCGACAATCTGCTGTTCGGCCGCGTCGACATGCGCATCGCCAATGCGCGCGCGCGGGTCGCGAAAGTGGTCATCGATGTCGTCAACGATCTCGACCTGCGGCCCGCCATCAGCGCCGTCGGACTCGATCTCGACGTCGGGCCGGGCGGACGCATGCTCACGCGCCGGCAGCAGACCGGAGTCGATCTGGTGCGCTGCATCGTCAAGAAGCCGGAAATCATGATCGTCGACGGAGCGTTTTCGGTCTTTTCGAACGCCGATTGCGAGACCATACTGGGAAAGCTGATCGCACTGTTCCAAAATCGCTGTCTCGTCATCATCACGCGCGATGATGCGGGGCTGGACGCCTTCGACACCGTGTTCGCGTTCGAGAACGGCGCCGTGATCACCCGGCGCCCGGACGCGCACCCCGGGCCGCAGCCGCCGGCGGCATGATCAGGTTTGAGGCGGGGAGCGGATCGACAGGCTGGCGCCCCCCGCAGAACGGCTATCGGAGTGCGGACGATGAATCTTGAAACGGAAGTGCGGGCGCTTCAGCGGGTTCCGATGTTCCGGGATCTCGACAAGGGCCGCCTCAAGCTCCTCGCCTTCACGAGCGAGCGCGTCGGCTTCTCCGCCGGGCAGGTTCTGTTCAACAGGGGCGATACGTCCGATGCCGCCTATGTCATTCTCGAAGGAAAGGCGCATGCCCTGGTGGATGCTCCGACGGGCGTGCTGAAAGTGGCCGAGTTCGGCGCGCACGACCTCATCGGGGAAATGGGCGTGCTGGCGGAAACGCCCCGCTCCGCGTCCGTGGTGGCCATCACGGATCTGCTGGTGCTGCGCATCGACAAGGACGTGTTCCTCGAACTGCTGCACCAGTTCCCGCAGATCGCCATCGCCGTCATGCGCGAGCTGGCGCACCGCCTGGAGCGCACGACATCGCGTCTCGCCCGGACCGGCTCACCGGCCGGCTGATCCTCGAGCGCCGGGGCGTTTCAACAACACGTCGAATGCTGCATCTTTTTGCTTCGATGCATTGTCTTGGATGCATTGTCTTCACGCAAACCGGCATCCGCCCGCACCGCCGCAAACGGAAAATGCCCGCCGGCTTTCGACCGGCGGGCATGGCAACATGGAGGGCAACCACAGGGAAGCCCGTCTTCGCGCATTCGTCCGGCCGACCGCGCCGGGAGGCGGAACCGGCCGGACGATACCGGGATCAGAAGTCGCGCTGCAGACGCAGGCGGGTCTGGATCTGGTCTTCGTTGCGGCCGCGATCGAAGACGAACTGGTTGGTGTTCACGTTGTAGTAGCTGAAGCTGTCACGCTCGACACGGCCGTACAGAACCTCGACACCGATGTCGAACTTGCTGACCGGCGACCAGATAAGGGCCGAGCCGACCTGCCACACGTTGAAGTCGCGCAGGTTGCGGTTGCCGTAGGTGCTGATCGCAGCTTCACGGTTGACGTCGACGCCCGTGTAGGAGCCCCAGAGGGTCGAACGGATGGACGGGGTCCAGTAGTGGACGCCGGCAGCCGTGATGTTCCAGCCCGAGGTCTTCTTGATGTCGCCGTTGACGATGTAACCATCGGCGGCGACGTTGACGGAGCGACCGATCGTGGTGGTGTTGGTGAGGCCGATGTAGCCGAGGGCGCCGTCAGCATAGGCGGCCTGCAGCCACAGGACGTCGCCCTTGCCGAGCGCCGGGACCTTGAGCTTCACACCACCCTGAACGGCCCAGCCGTAGGTCGTGTCGACGCGCGTGGACCACTGGGCGCCCCACGGGTTGTAGATGGTGCCGGAGTTGAGCTGGTGCAGGGCACCGGAGAGCTGGGCGGAACCCCAGTCCTGATCGACGCGGATGTTGGCGACGACGTCGGGAACGCGCTGGCCGGCGACGTCGTAAAGCGCGGGGGAAACCTGACGGTTGTTGCGGTCTTCGAGCGAGAGCGTCGCCGAGAAGCCCGAGCCGAACGTGGCGGTGTAGGCCAGCAGGTTCGTGGTCAAGTCCGAGCCGGGGGTGACGATGGCGCCCCAGTTCAGGTCGGAAGCATAGAAGTCGAAGAACGAGGTCGCGTAACCGGCGGTGATGCCGGCCCACTGGATGAAGGCCTTGTCGAGGAGAGCGCCGTTGCCCGTGCCGTCAGCGCCCGAGCGCTTGTCGATCTGGAAACGGAAGAACGTGCGCAGCGTGCCGAAGTCGGTCGGCGTGCGGGTGTCGACATCCAGACGGGCGCGGGCGCGCCAGCCGATCGTGTCCTTGTAGCGGCCGGAATTGGCGGCGGCGTTCACGTCGCCGAAGTTGAACGACTGACGCGGCTGGGTGTAGTAGTAGTCGGCGCGGACGCGGCCACCCAGCTTGATGCAGGTGTCCGAGCCGGGAACATAGAAGAAGCCGGCGCCGTGCGCGGAACAGACGCGAACGTACTCGACGGGAGCAGCCTTGGTGACAGGCAGGTCGGCAGCCCGGACACCCGAGACGGCAACCAGGCCGGCAACGGAACCAAGAAGAAGGCCCTTTGCGATCTTCATAATCATCAATCTCCAAATGTCATATCTTGCGGCTTCACACGCAAGCCGAAGCTCGCCGGATGGTCTTCAATTGCGCTGCCGCTGCACGGAACCGAATTGAGGAACGCGATCCATGTCCGCAACCTGATTCATATCGCGCTTCAAGACAATACCGCCCCCCGCCATATCTGGCGTATTCGGAATCATTCCAGCCGCCTGTTGCACAAATGACGCTATATATGTCGCCAAATCGACATACGCCGATACACCGGCCGCGAAGTCTCGCGGCGGCGCGCAAACAGGAACGCGCGCGACCGACATCGCCGCGCTCCCGGCGGCGTTTCCGGCGAATCTGTCCGGGGAATCGAGGGCGAATCAGGATTTGTCATGCGTTCCGCGGGGCAATGCCGCCCTTCGCGCGTTCGCGGGCCCGCCCTCACGGATCCGCGACGAAGCGCCGGGAACCGCCCTCGCTCTCATGCCCGGAGCGCTTCCCGATCAAACGAAATCAATCGATCGACAATAATTCAATGGGATCGACAGAATATATCATGCGAGATTTTCAATAGAGCTGCGACATGAGCTAGAGCGGCGTGCATTCAAGTGGAATCGTCACGCCGCTCTAAGTTCTATATTTTACCGCAACTTGCATTCAATTCGATGGATCGATTTGAACGCAAACTGCTCTAGAATGCATGCGTGCTTTCAGGATTGAAAGCGAGCGATACCGGGGCTCCGGCGACAATCCCGGATAGCGCGGCATGGCCGAACGGCAGGCGAACGGAAATCACCGAAGCGCCTGGCGGCTCCACGAGTACATGAATGTTGTTGCCGAGAAAAGTGACGTCGCGCACCACGCCGTCCAGCGTGCCCCGCCCCTCCCCGACCGCAAGATCGATGCGCTCGGGGCGCAGCATCAGCGAAACCTTGCCGGACGTCGCGCCTCCGTGCAGGGGGATCCCGCCGATGACGCCCCCGCCGGGCAATCTGAGCTGCGCGAGACGCCCCTCCACCGCGAGTATCTCGGCGTCGAGGAAGTTGCTGTCGCCGATGAAGCCGGCGACGAAACGCGTCGCCGGATCGGCATAAAGCTCCCGCCCCGTCCCGATCTGCTCGATGCGGCCCTGGCTGAAGACGGCGATCCTGTCGGACAGCCGCAGCGCCTCTTCCTGATCGTGCGTGACATAGAGAATGGTGACGCCCGTTTCCTGATGGATCCGGCGTATCTCGAACTGGATTTCGTCGCGCAGCTTCTTGTCGAGGGCCGACAGCGGCTCGTCCATCAGCAGCACGGGCGGCTCGTAGACGAGCGCGCGCGCCAGCGCCACGCGCTGCTGCTGCCCGCCCGACATGTTCGCGGGCATGCGGTCCTCATACCCGTCGAGGCGCACCAGCTCGAGCGCCGCCTTCACCTTGTCGGCGATCTCCGCGTTCGGACGGCGGCGGATGCGCAGCGGGAAGGCGACATTCTCGCCCACGCTCAGATGCGGGAAAAGCGTGTAGCGCTGGAACACCATGCCAATGTTGCGCTTGTGCGAAGGGGTGGAAAGCAGGCTGCGCCCCTTGAGCAGAATGTCGCCCTCGGTCGGGTCCTGAAAACCGGCCAGGATGTAGAGCGTGGTCGACTTGCCCGAACCCGACGGGCCGAGAAAGGTCATGAACTCCCCTTCCCCGATATCCATGCTGACATTGCCGACAGCCGTCACCGCGCCGTAGACCTTGCGGATGCCGCGAATGCTGAGAAACGGCCCGGTCATGCTTTTTCCCCTTTGCGGAACAGCGCCGCGAATATCATCAGAACGACGGTGAACAGAATGAGCAGCGTGGATACGGCCGCGATGACCGGCGTGAGATCCTGCCTGAGCGTCGTCCAGATCTTCACCGGCAGGGTCTGCAAGGTGGGGCTCGCCATGAAGATCGCCAGAACCACCTCGTCCCACGAGGCCAGGAAGGAGAAGACGGCGGCGGCGAACAGGCCGTGACCGATCGCCGGCACCGTCACCCGCAGACGCGCTTCCCACGGGCTCGCGCCGCACAGGATGGCCGCGTCCTCGATGGAACGGTCGAAGCCCTCGAGCGCATTGCCGATCGAGATGATCGAGAACGGCAGCGCGATGAGCAGATGAGCGACCACGAAGGCGAATGTCGTGCCGGCGAGCCCCATTCTCAGGAAGAGAGCGTAGAGAGCGACGGCCAGCACGACGACCGGCAGGATCATCGGCGTCAGGAAAAGCGCCCGCAGCGCCTCGCGGCCCCTGAACTCGCCGCGATTGAGGCCGAGCGCCGCGAGAAAGCCGACGATCACCGACAGCACGGTGACGATGACGGCGATCTTGAGGCTCGTCAGCGCCGAAAGCAGCCAGCGGGGATCGGCGAACAATTCCTGATACCATCGCAGCGTCCAGGACGGCGGCGGAAAGATCAGCCAGCGCGACGAGCCGAAGGACAGCGCCGCGATGAAGACGATCGGCACCAGCAGGAAGAGGCAGACCGCGACGGTCAGTCCGATCAGGAACCACCGCCATGCCCCCAGTTTGCGGAAATCGAGCAGCATGTCCTACCTCGCCCGGCCGGTGTTGAAGAACCTGAGCTGGATGACGTAGAGCGCGAGCGTCACCACCAGCAGCACGAACGCCGCCGCCCCGCCCATGCCCCAGTTGACCAGCGACTGGACGAACTGGGCCACCAGTTCCGCCAGCATCATGTTGGCGGTGCCGCCGAGCAGCGCCGGCGTGACGAAATAGCCCAGCGACATCACGAACACCATCAGCGCGCCGGCCGCGACGCCGGGCAGCGACAGGGGCAGGAGCACGCGCGTGAAGCTTTGCCAGCGGCTGGCGCCGCACAGGGCCGCCGCCTGAAGGACGGCGGGATCGATCGCGCGGATCACGCCGAGCAGCGGCAGGATGACGAAGGGCAGCATGATGTAGGTCATGCCGATCGTCACGCCCACGAGGTTGTTGACCAGCGCCAGCGGCGCATCGACGATGCCGAGGCTCATCAGCGTCTTGTTGACGACGCCCGTCCGCTGCAGGAGCACCATCCACGCATAGGTCCGCGCCAGCAGGTTGGTCCACATGGACAGGATGATGACGGCCAGCACGAGACGCGGCCACGGCGCCGGCATGATCGCCAGCAGCCAGGCCACCGGATAACCCAGCGCGACGGAGATGACCGTCACCAGCCCCGCGACGACGAAGGTATTGACGAAGATCCGCAGGTAGGTGGAGGAGCCGAGCAGCGTGGCATAATTGTGCAAGCCCGGCTCGGGCTCCAGCACGCTCCGCAGGAGGAGCATGAGAACCGGCAAGATGAAGAAGATAACGACCAGAGCCAGCGCAGGCACCAGATAAGACAGGCTGCCGTCGTACCTTTTCCTGCGCCGCCATCCGTCGGCGGTCAGCGATAATGCCATATCCGATCACCCCGATACACAAGATAGAGACCACGGACCGGGTTCGTCTGGTCCATCTGACGCCGGTCCGCCGGCCCCGTCCGACGATCGGGCGAGCCCGCCCGCACGGGGCCGGACGCGACGCGGTCGCGCCGTCACCGGCCCTTTACCGGGCCTGCCACGCGTACCAGCGGGAGCCGATCTCGTCCCGGTTTTCGGCCCAGTAGCCCAGGTTGGCGTTGACCTGCGTCTCCGTCTGCCTGTCGGGCAGCGTCTCGCGGGTAGCCGCATCCATCTGCGCGCTGGAATCCAGATTGATCGGGGCATAGCCGGTGGCGGCCGCGAACGCCGCCTGCGGACCCGCGCCGGTGGCGTGGGCGATGAACTTCATGGCCGCCTCCCTGTTCTTCGCGCCCTTCGGCACCACGAGGGAATCCGCGGCCGTGATGTTGTTGTGCCAGGAAATCTCCACCGGCACGCCGGTATCCTCCAGCGCCGTCAGACGGCCGTTCCAGAACGAGCCGTAGGGCGCTTCGGCCGAAGCGAGAAGCTGCTGGGACTGTGCACCGCCGTCCCACCAGATGATATCGGACTTGATCGTATCGAGCTTTTTGAATGCCCTGTCGAGATCAAGCGGATAAAGATCGCCGGGAGCAACACCGTCCGCGAGCAGCGCCGCCTCGATGACGCCCGGCGCCGACCATTTGTAGAAGGTGCGCTTGCCGGGAAACGCGGCGGTGTCGAAGAGATCGGCCCAGGTCCTGGGGCAGGTCTTCACCGCATCGCGGTTGCAGCCGATGGCGAAGGAATAATAGAAGCTGCCGACCGAATAGTCGGTCACGAAGCGCGGATCGAGCCTGGCGCGGTCGATGATCGAGAAGTCGAGCTTTTCCAGCAGCCCGGCCCGGCCGGCCTGCTCGGCATAATCGCCCTCGACATCCACGACGTCCCAGCTCACGTTGCCCGCCTCGACCATGGCCTTGAGCTTGCCATAGTCCGTCGGCCCGTCCTGGGTCACGCCGATCCCCGTTTGCGCGGTGAAGGGCGCCGCCCAGAATTCCTTCTGGGCGTCCTGCGTGGTGCCGCCCCAACTGCTGAAGACAAGCTCTTCGGCCTTTGCGGAACCCGCGAGGCCGACGACGGCCGAAACCAGTGCCATAACGATCTTCGTGTTCATATGTCCACCTCTAGAATATTTTATTATTGCGAAAGATCTGCCCTGTTCGAGCACCCCTACCCGTGCGCCTCCTGTTCGCCGGACGGCGAAAAATCCGCCGGTTTCAGGATCTTGTTGTCCGCCGTCACGATGAGATCGCGTATTGCCGGCAGGAAGGCCCGCCACTCGGGATCGGCCTGCAACGCATCCCGCCGGGCCTGCCGGTCGTTCAGGCTCTCGTAGGCCCAGATGTGCACGATCTCGTTGACGGGACCGATTTCGGAGAAGAAATAACCGACGAGCCGGCCGAGATGGCGTTTCTGGATGGCGATGCCGGTTTCGCCCACCGCCTTGAGATATTCCGGGATGGCGCCGTTCTTCAGCCGATAGGTGCGGATTTCGTAATACATGCTCTCACCGCATCACAAAAGGATCGGGAAACGGATCGTCGGAAGTCCGCAGCCATACCGTCTTCGTCCGCGTGTAGTCGAGCGCCGCCGCCAGCCCGCCTTCCCGGCCGTGGCCCGAATGTCCGTAGCCGCCGAACGGCGCGATGGGAGAAACCGCGCGGTATGTATTCACCCACACGACGCCGGCCCGGATCTTTCGAATCATGCGATGGGCGCGGGTGAGGCTGCGCGTGAAGACGCCGGACGCCAGCGCATAGGGCGTTGCGTTGGCGAGGGATACGGCTTCGTCCTCCGTTCCGAAGGACAGCACGGAGAGAACCGGCCCGAACAGTTCCGTCCCGGCGGAGGGCGACGATACGCCGTCGCAGTCCAGAATGGTGGGCGGGTAGAAGAAGCCCTCGCGGTCGAGCGGCTTCGCGCCGGCCACGACCCTCGCCCCCGCCGCGATCGAGGCTGCGACGACACTGTCGATGTGGTCCCGCTGCCTGAGCGTGCAGAGCGGGCCGACCTCCGTGGCCATGTCGAGCGGTTCGCCGATCCGGATCGCCTGCGCCTTTTCCCGAAGCAGATCGAGAAAACGCGCCTTCACCGACGCCTCGACGATGAGGCGCGAACCGGCCACGCAGCTTTGTCCGCTGGCGGCGAAGACGCCGGCGACCTGCGCATTGGCCGCGCTGTCGAGATCGGCATCGGCGAAGACCACGAACGGCGATTTGCCTCCAAGCTCCAGCGAGATGCTGGCGAGATTTTCAGCCGAGTTGCGAATGACATGCGCCGCGGTCGCCGGCCCGCCGGTAAAGGCGATGTGGGCAACGCCCGGATGACGGGTGAGCGCGCTGCCGCAGGAAGGGCCGAAGCCGGTGATGACATTCACCACGCCTTTCGGGAACCCGGCCTCATGCACGAGGCGGGCGAATTCGAGCAGCGGCGCGGGACCGTCCTCGGACGCCTTGACGACGATCGTGCAGCCTGCCGCGAGCGCGGGCCCGATCTTGACGGCGGCGAGGAAAAGCTGGCTGTTCCACGGCACGACGGCGGCGACGACGCCGACCGGCTCCCGCAGGGTCCATACTTCCATGTCCGCCTTGTCGACGGGCAGCGTGGCCCCCTCGATCTTGTCGGCAAGCCCCGCGTAGTAACGATAGTAATCCGCCACATAGGCGATCTGCGCCGAGGTCTCGCGAATGATCTTGCCGGTGTCGCGCGTCTCCAGATCGGCGAGCCGGGCGGCGTTGGCCTGCACCAGATCGGCCAGCCGATAAAGCAGCCTGCCGCGCCCGGTCGCCGTCGTCTGCGGCCAGGGGCCGGACCGCAAGGCCCGCCCGGCCGCGATGACCGCACGATCCACGTCGGCCTCCCGCGCCTCCGGCATCGTGGCCCAGACGGCGCCGGTGGCCGGGTCGAGGCTTTCGAACCGCCCCGCGCCGTCCTCGAAAGCGCCATCGATATATTGCTGGAACCGCTGCATGTCTGACCTCACCGGAACGCGGGCATGACATCGGCGATGAACCGCTCCAGCGAGGCGCGCTTGCGCTCGAAGCTCATGCCGCTGTCGATCCAGAACGAATATTCGTCATAGCCCAGTTTCTCGTAATCCTTCAGCCGGCCGATCACCTCGGCGGCGGTGCCGACGGCGAGGTTGCGGCGCATCACCTGCGGCGAGAGATTTTCATTGGCTGCGATCTCCGCCTCGCCGAGTCGCTCGATCAGCCCCTGGGTAACGGGACGCTCGTTCTTGAACCAGGCGAAGAAGTAATTGTAATAGACGCTCAGTTCCCGCGCCGCCTGATCGATATCCGCCTCGCTCTCCCCGACATAAGTATGCAGAAGCAGCATGATCTTCGGGCGCGGCACCTGCGGATTCCCGTCGCAAGCCGCAGTGAAGCGCTCCATCAGGCTTCCGATCTCCGCGTCGCCGTTCCACAGCGGCGTCACCTGCACGTTGCAGCCGTTGCCGACCGCGAATTCATGGCTGCTGGGGTCCCGCGCCGCCACCCAGAGCGGCGGATGGGGCGTTTGCAACGGCTTCGGAGCGGAGGTCGTCGCCGGGAATTGCCAGAACTCGCCGTCATGCGCGTAGTCGCCGTTCCAGATGCCCTTGACCGCCGGGACGAGTTCGCGCATGCGCTGGCCGGCTCCCCAGGCGTCCAGTCCCGGCACAAGACGCTCGTACTCGAAGCTGTAGGCCCCGCGGGCGATGCCCACCTCAAGCCGGCCCTCCGCGATGATATCCGTCATGGCGGCTTCGCCCGCGAGCTTGATCGGATGCCAGAACGGCGCGATCACCGTGCCGGTGGCGAGGCGCACGTTCTTCGTGCGGCGGGCCAGATCCGCGATGGTGACGAAGGGATTGGGCGCGATGGTGAAATCCATCGCATGATGCTCGCCCGTCCATATCGCGTGCATGCCGCCCCTGTCGGCAATCTCGCACAGCGCGATGAACTCGTCATAGAGCTCCTTGTGGTTCTGGTCGGCGTTCAGTCTTTCCATATGGATGAACAGCGAAAACTTCATGGCTCCCCCTTTGCGGCCACGGCATGCACCCGCCCCTGTTCCTGATTGCCGAAATAGACACCGAAATTGCCGAGCGCGCTTTCGGCCGCGTAACGCGCCAGAAGCTGGCGCACGGCCGCGTCCGCGATCGTTTCCAGCGGCAGGTCGCGGGCCGGAAAGAACCGGCCGTCGCGCGCGTCGCCCGCGCCGAGTTCCGCCCGGTAGATGACGTGCTGGCGCTTCGTCTTGGTGTCTTCATAGACGGAATAGAGAAGACCGGCACGCGCCCGCAACCCCGTAGCCGCCCGCAGATACGCCTCCAGCGCCTCGATGCCGTCGCCCTCCGCCTTTTCCACGAGGGGCAGCGTCCGGTTGCCCGACGCGTCGGCCATCAGCAGGATCTCGCCGTCGCGCTCCGCCACCGCCCCCAGAAGCAGGCCGCCGTCGGAGCCCGCGAGCAGGGTCTTGTCCGCGAGCGCCGGCGAGAAATAGGCGCCGCGCGCATAGCCGAGCCCCGTCCCGCCGCTGTTCCCGAACGCCTCGACGCGGCCGATCAGGATCGCATGATCGCCGGCATCGATGATCTGATGCGGGGAGCAATCGAACCATGCGGCGACGCCGGCGAGAACCGGCGAGCCGAAGTCGCCGCGCCGCCAGTCGACGGCGGCGAATCTGTCCTCCACGGGGCGCGCGAAGGTGTTGGAGACGTCCGCCTGCTCCTCCGACAGAACGTTGACTGCAAATCCCTTCGCCGACACCATCGCCCGGTAATTGCGCGAGGTTCTGGCAAGGCAGACCAGCAGCAGCGGCGGATCGAGCGAAACGCTGGTAAAGCTGTTGGCCGTGAAGCCGATCGGCGCGCCGGCCTCGTTGAAGGCCGTGACCACTGTCACGCCGGTCAGGAAGGCCCCGAAGGCATCACGCAGGGCTCTGGCTTCGATCATCGTTCCCCTCTCCCGTTTCGGCCGCCGTTTTCCACGTCAACCAGTCGGCCAGACATTCGTTGACGGCGTCGGGCGCCGTCAGGTTGACCATGTGCCGGTGCCCCTCGACGACGACGGCCTTGCCGCGCGGCGCGGCCGCCGCCATGGCGCGCGCCATTTCCGGCGTCGAATTCATGTCTCCATCCCCGGTCAGGAAGAGCGCCGGGCAAGTCACCCGCGGCCAGCAATCCGCGTAAACATCGTCTCCGGCGGCAAAAGCCCGATAGGCCGCTGCGTAGCCCTCCCGATCCACGCAAGCGAGCAATTCGCGCGCCAGAACACAGGCGGGGCTGGCGCCTTCATCGGCGGAGAACCACCGCGCCAGAGGCGCCTCGCGATCGAACGCACCCGTCGCGATCTCGTCCGCGCGGGCGATCACCGCCCGGCGCGCCGCCTCGCTGCGCCTGTGGACGCCGTTGAGCAACGCCACGCGCCTTACCAGAGGCGCCGCCTCGACGGCGATGCCGCCGGCGATCATGGCTCCCATCGAGTGGCCCGCGATATTGACCGGGCCGGGAGCGAGTTCCTCGATGACATCGCGAAGCCACGCCACGAAGTGCCTCAGATGCGGCGGCCCGCTCAGCGGGGCGGATGAACCGTGGCCGGGAAGATCCACCGCGAGAACGCGGCAGTACCGGGCCAGCCGGTCGATCTGCGGTCCCCAGGCCTCGCTGCGCATGCCGACGCCGTGGACGAGGACCACGGTTTCATCGCCGCTCCCGGCGTCGAAATACGCGGCACCCGATCGGGTGCTAGACCGCGGCAGGGTTTGCAACGTCATGGCCGAGTTCTTTGAGGTCCTGATACCGGTCGCCGATCCGGTGGTGCGGGCGTCCGCCGATGGAAGCGCCCAGCGCGACGACGATCTCGTCGGCGGCCGGCGCATCCGCGATGGCCGTCTGGATGGTCAGGTAATGCGAACGCCGGCCCTCGTCGTTCTTGTCCATGAGCGGAATGGAGATCGGCGCGTTGGCGGGTCCGCGCGTGTTGGTGAAGGCAAGATACGACTTCGCACCGACCGCGGTGCGGTAGTGATTGCCGAAACGCAGGGTATGGATCAGCGCGGAGGCGTGCTCGATTTCTCCGTCCAGCCCCACTACCGCCGCCTTGCCGTAGCCCTCGACATTCTCGCCCGACCCGGCGACATCGATGACCATCTGCGTCAGCAGCGCGCCGAGAAGAGGCGCGGCGTCGTGGATTCCCGGCCTCAGATCCTCCACGAAACCGAGGCCCGCCCACGGATTCTTCAGCACGGCGATCGCAGCGATCAGCTTGAGCGGCGTCGGCGCTTCACGCCCGCCCTCGAACAGTGTCGTTTCCACGTGCAGCAGGGTTTTACGAATGATCGTCGCCACGGGTTTCTCCTGTCGATTTGACTTTCGCGATCATGGTATACCATCATATGGCATGTCAACATCTTGCGCGGATGAATTTTTGCGCATAAAGGGATGTCATGAGCAAATCAGCCGAAAATCTCGCCGCGCTGCGCATCGAAACCCCGCCGGCGACCCTCCGGGAACTGGCGCTCAAGCGCATGCGCCGGGCGATCATCAGCGGCCTGTTCGAGCCGGGAGAGCGACTGGTGGAACGCACCTTGTGCGATCAGCTGGGCGTGTCGCGCTCCGTCATCCGGGAGGTCATCCGGCATCTGGAAGCCGAAGGGCTTGTCGAGATGCTGCCCAAGCAGGGGCCGATCGTCGCGCGCCTCGACTGGGACAACGCCCGGCAGATCTACGACATCCGCATCGCGCTTGAATCGGCGGCGGTCGCCGATTGCGCGCGTCTGGCCGACGCCGGCATCAAGGCGAAACTCGCGGCGGCGATGGAGGAACTGGACCGCACGTCCAGGACGAATGCGCCGGCCGCGATTCTCGATGCGACCACGGAGCTTTACAGGATCATTTTCGAGGCGGGCGGACATACGATCGCCTGGGAGATCGTATGTCGGCTCAACAGCCGCATTTCCCGGCTGCGCGTCATGACGCTCGCCACCGCCAACCGCACGGTATCCGGCCCCGCCAGGATTCGCGAGATCTTCGGCGCCATCGAGCGAAACGACCCCGTGGCGGCGGCCGAGGCCTGCCGGATACACGTCTCCGAAGCGGCGGCGATCGCCCGCACGCTCCTGGGGCCGGCAGACAGGGCATGACAACCGCCGGGGGCGGCGTCGCCCGCTTTCCGGCATGGTCAGAACGCCGGCGGCGTCAGTCCTTGCGCGCGATGCGCCGCGATGACCGTGTTGGCCATCAGCATGGCGATGGTCATCGGCCCCACGCCGCCGGGCACCGGCGTGATGACGGAAGCGACACCGGCGCATTCCGCGAAGGCGACATCGCCGACGAGGCGGGTCTTGCCCTCACCTCTTTCGGGTGCGGGAATCCGGTTGATGCCGACATCGATCACGGTCGCGCCGGGCCGCACCCAATCGGCTTTCACCATTTCCGGCCGGCCGACTGCGGCGACGAGGATATCCGCGTTTCGACAGAATGACGGCAGGTCTCCGGTGCGCGAGTGCGCGACCGTCACCGTCGCGTTGGCGTTCAGCAGCAGTTGCGCCATCGGCTTGCCGAACAGGTTCGAGCGCCCCACCACGACGGCATTCAGGCCCGAGAGGTCCGCGCCGTGAATACGGCGGACGAAGACCATCGCGCCGGCGGGCGTGCAGGAGACGAGGCCGGTGGCAAGATCGCCGGTGGCGAGCTTGCCGGCGTTGACGACATGGAGACCGTCGACGTCCTTTTCCGGCCGGATCGACTGGATGATCGGCTCCGGGTCGAGGTGCCCCGGCAGCGGAAGCTGCACCAGTATGCCGTGGATGGCGGCGTCGTCATTGAGAGACCGGACGAGGGCGGCGAGTTCCGCCTGCGTCGCGCCGGCCGGCAGCGTATGCTGGATGGAGTTGAAACCGCATTCCTTCGCCATGCGGCTCTTGGCGGCCACATAGGTGTGGCTTGCGGGATCGTCGCCGACGATGACGACGGCGAGACCCGGCCGCACGCCCTGCCGCTGCTCCAGGGCGAGAGCCGCCGCCTTCACCGCCGCGACCACGGAGGCGGCGATCCGCTTTCCATCGATGATTTCAGCCATGGTTCAGCCTCTCAGCCCATCCGCTCGGAAGCATAGCTGCCGGGGCTCGCCGGGAAGACGACCGTGCGGTTGCCGTTGATGAAGGTGCGGTGGTGAATGTGCGCATGGATGGCGCGCGCCAGAACCTGGCTTTCAACGTCGCGACCGATGGAAACGTAGTCGTCCGGGCTCTGCGCGTGGGTGATGCGCACCGTGCCCTGCTCGATGATGGGCCCCTCATCGAGATCGGCGGTCACGTAATGGGCGGTCGCGCCGATGAGTTTCACGCCCCGCTCATAGGCCTGCTTGTACGGATTGGCGCCCTTGAAGCTCGGCAGGAAGGAATGGTGGATGTTGATGACGCGGCCCGACATCTCCGCGCACAGGTTATCCGACAGGATCTGCATGTAGCGGGCGAGCACGATGAGGTCGGTTCCCGTCTGCCGAACGATGTCGAGCAATTGCGCCTCGGCCCGCGGCTTGTTCTCCTTCGTCACCTTGACGTGGTGAAACGGAATATCGTGGTTCACGACGAGCTTCTGGTAGTCGAAATGATTGGACACCACGCCGACGATATCGATCGGCAATGCGCCGATCCGCCAGCGGTAAAGCAGGTCGTTCAGACAATGGCCGAAGCGCGAGACCATCAGCAGAACCTTCATGCGCTCCCTGGTATCGTGGAATTCCCACGCCATGCCGAACTTCTCGGCGATGGGGGCGAAGGTGTCGACGAGGACCGGACGGCCGACGCCTTCCTCGGAAATGAAGGAGACGCGGATGAAGAAGCGGCCGGTGTCGAGATCGTCGAATTGCGACGAGTCGACGATGTTGCAGCCCTTCTCCGCGAGAAAGGTCGTTATCGCGGCGACGATCCCGCGTGTGGATATGCAGGTGGCGGTGAGAATGAAAGTTGTCATGACGGCTCTCGCTCTCCGGACGAGGAGGGCTTCCCCGTGCGCGGCACGGGGAAGATGATCGCTGAGGCGGCTGGGGATCTCAGATGTCCAGGGTGGTCGCGTGTTCCCAGTTCGTGAACTGCGAGCAATAGACGTTCCACTCATCATGCTTGAGCTTGAGATAGGCGGCCGAGAACGCGCCGCCCAAGGCCCTCTGCAACTCCGCATCCCGCTCGTACTCGCGCAATGCGTCGAGCAGGTTGAGCGGCAGTTTCGGCGTATCCGTGAGCTTGTGGCCGTCGGCATACATGTCGATATCGTGGTGCGGCCCCGGATCGGCCTGCGAGCGGATGCCCGACAGGCCGGCCGCGATGATGATCGCCTGAAGCAGATACGGGTTGACGGCGCCGTCCGGCAGGCGCAGCTCGAAGCGGCCGGGACCCGGCACGCGCACCATGTGGGTGCGGTTGTTGCCGGTCCAGGTGATGGCGTTCGGCGCCCATGTCGCGCCGGAGGTGGTTCGCGGCGCGTTGATGCGCTTGTAGGAATTGACCGTCGGATTGGTGACGGCCGCGAGCCCGGAAGCATGCTTCATGATGCCGCCCAGGAAATGCTTGCCCTGCGCGGAAAGACCGAAAGGCATCGACCTGTCGGCGAAGGCGTTCACCTCTCCATCGGGATCCCACACCGAGATGTGGGCGTGGCAGCCGTTACCGGTCAACCCCTTGAAAGGCTTGGGCATGAACGTCGCGCGCAGCCCGTGCTTCTCGGCTATCGACTTCACCATGAACTTGAAGAACGAATGCTTGTCGGCCGTGCGCAAGGCGTCGTCGAATTCCCAGTTCATCTCGAACTGGCCGTTCGCGTCCTCGTGGTCGTTCTGGTACGGTTTCCAGCCGAGTTCGAGCATGCTGTCGCAGATCTCGGCGATGACATGATAGCGGCGCATCACCGCCTGCTGGTCATAGCAGGGCTTTTGCGCCGTATCGAACGTGTCGGAGATGGTCGCGCCGTCCGGCGAGATGAGGAAGAACTCCGGCTCGACGCCGGTCTTCACCCGCAGCCCCTCCTGCGCCGCCTCGGCGATCAGCCGCTTGAGCACGACACGCGGCGCCTGCTCCACTGGCGTGTCGTCCATGACGCAGTCGGCCGCCACCCACGCGACGTCACGATTCCAGGGCAACCGGATGACCGACGAGGCATCGGGGATGGCGAACAGGTCGGGATGGGCGGGGGTGAGGTCGAGCCACGTCGCGAAGCCGGCGAAACTCGCGCCGTCCCGCTGCATGCCGGCGATCGCCTCGGCCGGAACCAGTTTCGCGCGCTGCCCGCCGAAAAGGTCCGTGTAGCTGATCATGAAATACTTGATTCTGTTTTCGGCAGCGTATTCGGAAAGCTCCTGTGTCACTTCAGTTCCCCTTCGGGATATCCGCCGCTTGTGTCGCGGCTTAGCCGGATATCCAACTTTCTTATTGGTGGATGCGAACCTGCCCTCCCGTTACAGGCCGCGGGTTTGGATATCGTCTCAAAAGCCGTTCCCGCCCGGATACCAGCCGGTGCCGGCAAGCGGCACCTGCGCCATGGCGGCCGCCTCCAGGGTGAGGGCGCACAGGTCTTCCGGCTCCAGATTGTGCAGGTGGTTCTTGCCGCAGGCGCGGGCGATGGTCTGGGCCTCCAGCGTCATGACCTTGAGGTAATTCGCGAGCCGGCGGCCGGCGGAGACGGGATCGAGGCGGCTCGCCAGTTCCGGGTCCTGCGTGGTGATGCCGGCGGGGTCACGGCCCTCGTGCCAATCGTCATACGCGCCCGCCGTGCTGCCCAGCGCCCGGTATTCGTCCTCCCAGCGCGGATCGTTGTCACCGATGGCGACGAGCGCGGCGGTGCCGACCGATACCGCATCGGCCCCCAGAGCCAGCGCCTTGGCGACATCGGCCCCCGACCGGATGCCGCCGGAAACGACGAGCTGCACCTTGCGATGCATGCCCAGATCCTGCAATGCCTGCACGGCAGGCCGGATGCAGGCGAGCGTCGGCATGCCGACATGCTCGATGAAGACGTCCTGCGTCGCCGCCGTGCCGCCCTGCATCCCGTCAAGCACCACCACGTCCGCGCCTGCCTTGACGGCGAGAGCGACATCGTAATAGGGCCGCGCGCCGCCGATCTTGATGTAGATGGGCTTCTCCCAATCCGTGATCTCCCGCAACTCCATGATCTTGATTTCCAGATCGTCCGGCCCTGTCCAGTCGGGATGACGGCAGGCGGAGCGCTGGTCGATGCCCTTGGGCAGCGTGCGCATCTCGGCCACGCGGTCCGATATCTTCTGGCCGAGCAGCATGCCGCCGCCGCCGGGCTTGGCGCCCTGGCCCACGACGACCTCGATCGCGTCCGCCCGGCGCAGGTCGCGCGGGTTCATGCCGTAGCGCGACGGCAGATACTGATAAACGAGAATCCGGCTGTGTCCGCGTTCTTCATCCGTCATGCCGCCGTCACCCGTCGTCGTCGAGGTTCCGGCGAGCGTCGCCCCGCGCCCGAGCGCTTCCTTCGCCTGGGCTGACAATGCGCCGAAGCTCATGCCCGCGATCGTGACCGGAATCTTCAGTTCGATGGGCTTTTTTGCAAAACGCGTGCCGAGAACGACCGACGTCTCGCACTTCTCGCGATACCCTTCGAGCGGATAGCGGGATATGGAGGCCCCGAGGAACAGCAGGTCGTCGAAATGCGGCACCTTGCGCTTCGTGCCGCCGCCGCGGATGTCATAGATGCCGGTCGCGGCGGCGCGGCGGATTTCGGCGAGCGTATAGTCGTCGAAGGTCGCGGACTTGCGCGGGGGAGTGTGGGGATTGTGATAGCTCATGACGGGTCCCTCGCTTCAATAGGCGTCCGCGTTGTCGATGTTGAAGTTGTAGAGCGTGCGGGCAGACCCGTAGCGCCTGAACTCCTCCGGGCTGACGTCGTGGACGCCGGCCTTTTCGAGAAGTTCCGCGAGCTTCGCGCGATGTTCCGGCCGCATTTTCTTCTCGATGCAGTCGGCGCCGAGGCTTTTCACCGTGCCGCGAACGAAGAGCCTCGCCTCGTAAAGGGAATCGCCCAGCGCGTCACCCGCATCTCCGAGGACGACGAGATGCCCCGACTGCCCCATGAAAGCCGACATATGCCCGATGCTTCCGTGCACCACGATGTCGATGCCCTTCATCGAGATGCCGCAGCGCGAGGCGGCGTTGCCCTTGATGACGAGGAGGCCGCCCCTGCCCGTCGCGCCCGCGTACTGGCTGGCGTCGCCCTCCACGACGACGGTGCCCGACATCATGTTCTCGGCGACTCCCGGCCCGGCGGAGCCATGGATGACGACGGTGCCGCCGTCGTTCATGCCGGCGCAGTAGTAGCCGACCGACCCGCGGACATCGACGGCCACCGGCGCGTCGATGCCGACGGCGACGGCATGGCTGCCGCGCGGGTTGAGCACCTCGAAGGCGATGTCGTTGCTTCCTTGCGGAAGGTTGCGCAATGCGCCGTTGAGTTCGCGCAGCGGCGTTCTGGAAAGATCGAAAACGGACATGGATGACATGTTCCCCAGGTTTGCGCCTGCTTGATGCAGGCTTGCCGGTCGGGAAGACGGGCGGGCGCTCAGGCGGCCTTGTCGTGGTCCCAGAAATAGACGGTGGCCGGTTCCGGCTCCCAGATGCGGGCGTTCTCGATGCCCGGCAGGTTGACGAGCGCGCGGTATTCGGAACCGAAGGCGACATACCGGTCGGTCTCCGCCATGACGGCGGGCTTGCAGGCGATCGGATCGCGCAGCACGCCGAAGCCGGACGCGGTGCCGACGACGAAGGTGAAGAAACCGTCGAGATCGTCGAGCGCGCTGCCGAGCGCCTCGCCGAGATCCTTTCCCTTCGCCATTTCAGCCGTCAGATAGGCGGCCGCAACCTCGGAATCGTTGTGCGTTTCCAGCGTGATGCCCTCGCGGGCCAGCGCGCGGCGCAGGTTGTTGTGATTGGACAGCGACCCGTTGTGGACCAGGCATTGGTCGGCGCCGGTGGAAAAAGGATGCGCGCCGAGCGTGGTGACGGCGGATTCCGTCGCCATGCGGGTATGGCCCACGCCATGCGTGCCGCCCATGCCGCGGATGCCGAAGCGCTCGACGACATCCTTCGGCAGACCGGTTTCCTTATAGATCTCAACGCTGCAACCCGCCCCCATGACACGGACGGAAGGCCGGCGCGCCGCGAGGAAGGCGCGCACGTCGCTTGCCGGGGCTGCGGTTTCCACGACCGCATGCGTGCTCTTGACCGTGACCGACGCCGCGATGCCGGCCTCCAGCAGATCGGCCTGCAAGCCGACGAAATCCGCCTGCGGAGCCCCCGATTGCAATGTCAGCTTGGTGTCGCCGTCCGGCGACGGCCGATAGATCGCGATGCCCGCCGAATCCGGCCCCCGATCCGTCATCGAGATCAACATGTCGGACAGCAGATCGCCGAGCTTCGGCTCAAGCGTCCGGTCCTTCAAGAATAGTCCGACAATACCGCACATCGTCCCTGCACCCTCCGTTCGTTGATGAACAAGAGCTAGCACGCGGCATCGGGATGGTCAATTATGAAGAATAAAATTTTCTTCTAAGGCAAAGACCCCTCCCCTGCGGCGTGCTTGTGGGGATAGGAGATGATGGAGAGATAGCGCGCGGGCAGCTTGACGAGTTCCTCCGGCCCGTGCGGGGCGTCGGCATCGAAGAACAGGCTGTCGCCGGGCTGCATCGGGTAGAGCTTGTCCGCGTGGCGGTAGACGACCTCGCCCTCCAGCATGTAAAGGAACTCCATGCCCTCGTGCTGGAAGGTGGGGAAAACGTCCGACCCGGTGGTCAGCGTGATCAGATAGGGTTCGACCGTGACGCCGCTCGAATTGTTGTCGACATGGCCGAGCAGGCTGTATTGATGGCCGGCGCGCGTTCCCCGGCGCTCGATGTTGAGCCCCTCGCCCGCCTTGACGAAGGTCGCGTTGCGCGGTTCCTCGAAGCGCCGGAAGAACGCCGTCAACGGCACGCCGAGCGACTGCGACAGCACCTGCAACGTGGTGAGCGAAGGCGAGATGTTGCCATTCTCGATCTTGGACAGCATGCCGACCGACATACCCGTCGCCGCCGCGAGATCCGTGACCGTGAGGCCGAGCTTCTTGCGGTAGGCGCGCACCTCGTGCCCGATCGCCATCTCCAGATTGTTCTCCCGCGGCTCGCGGACCGCGTGCGGGTCCTGGCCGAAACCGGGATGGGGCTCGAGGATCGGCGAGACCTTCCGCGCGCCCTGCTTCTTTGCCGTGTCCTGCGTCATGGTCGCTCCGGTTAAAAACCGACGATATCACTCACAGTAAAAGAAATTCAACTATCAGGAAAATTTCTCGCGCTCGCGGCGGGGCGGATGGCCGAACAGGCGCCGATAGGCGGTGGAGAAATGCGCCGCGCTCGAAAAGCCCGTCGCATACGCGATTTCCGCAATCGACAGCGGGCTTTGCTGCAACAGGCGGCGCGCATGCCGCAGCCGGATATTCCTGTAGGTTTCCAGAAAACTCCGGCCGAGGTGCCCGGCGAACAGGCGGTCGAGGTGCCGGGGACTGATGCCGGCGAAGGCCGCCATCGGGCGGCGGCCGAGCGGTTGTTCGATCGTCGTCTCCATCTTTGCGAGGATGTCGAGCAGGGCCGGATGATGCACGCCGAAACGTTCCGCCGCGGAAGCCCGCTGCGGCGCGGCGGGCTCGGCCACCGCCGTGTGGAGATACCAGTCGCTGACGCGGCGCGCGAAATCCGCCCCCATCCGTTCGGCGATCAGGGCGTGCATCATGTCGAGCGGCGCGACGCCGCCCCCGCAGGTGATGCGGTTACCGTCCAGCACGAACCGCGCCTGACGCGGCGCGAGATGCGGAAACGCCTCGATCAGCGCGGGGGCGTGCTCCCAGTGAACCGTAAAGTCGCGCCCGTCCAGCAGGCCGGCGGCGGCGAGAAGATACGGCCCGCCGGAAATCCCGCCGACGCGCACGCCGTTGCGGGCCATCGTCCGCAGCGCGGCATGCACCTGCGGATAATGCCACTCTCCCGGATGGCCGCCGGCGCAGACGAAAACCGTATGCAGCGCCTGCGCGCCCTGCCCGAGCGGCTCGCAGGCGATCAGCGCGCCCGACGACGAGCGGACGGGCGCGCCGCCGGGTGAGAGCGTCACGATATCGTAAAGCACCCCGCCCGCGAGCAGGTTGGCCGCCCGCAGGGGCTCGGTCGCGGAGGCATAGGACATCAGCGCGAACCCCGGCAGGAGAATGAAGCCCATCGGCTGGGTCAGGCGACCGGGAATCTGCTGCATGTCTTCTTTCTATAATTATCCGTCTTTCATGTGAAACGAAAATCGCTGCCGCGGTCCTATCAAGAGGTATCAACCGGGATCAAGCAGATGCGCTATTCGGCACTTTCGATCTTTCTGAACGGCCTGAGGGGCAACGCGGGCTGGAAGCCGGCCTGGCGCGAGCCGAAGCCGAAGCCCCGTTACGATGTCGTCATCGTCGGCGGCGGCGGGCATGGGCTCGCGACGGCCTACTATCTCGCCAGGGAGTTCGGCATCACCGACGTGGCCGTGCTGGAGCAGAGCTACATCGGCTCCGGCAATGTCGGCCGCAACACGACGATCATCCGCTCCAATTATCTCCTGCCCGGCAACAACCCGTTCTATGAGCTGTCGATGAAGCTCTGGGAGGGGCTGGAGCAGGACTTCAACTTCAACGCGATGGTCTCCCAGCGCGGCGTCGTCAACCTCTACCACTCCGACGCCCAGCGCGATGCTTACGTCAGGCGCGGCAACGCCATGCGCCTGCATGGCGTCGACGCGGAGTTGCTCGACCGTGAGGCCGTCCGGGCGATGCTCCCGTTCCTCGATTTCGACAACGCCCGTTTCCCGATCAGGGGCGGGCTGATCCAGCGGCGCGGCGGCACGGTGCGGCACGACGCGGTGGCGTGGGGCTATGCGCGCGGCGCCGACAACCGCGGCGTCGACATCATCCAGAACTGCGAGGTCGTCGGCATCCGTCAGGAAGGCGGCAGGGTCGTCGGCGTCGACACCACGCAGGGTTTCATCGGTTGCGACAGGCTGGGGCTTGCCGCCGCAGGCAATTCCTCCAGGGTCGCGGCAATGGCCGGGCTCCGGCTGCCCATCGAGAGCCACGTCCTCCAGGCGTTCGTCTCCGAGGCCCTGAAGCCGTTCATCGATTGCGTCGCGACGTTTGGCGCGGGGCATTTCTACGTCTCGCAGTCCGACAAGGGCGGCCTCGTCTTCGGCGGCGACATCGACGGCTACAATTCCTATGCCCGGCGCGGCAACCTCGCGACCGTCGAGCATGTCGCCGAGGCCGGCAAGGCGATGATCCCGGCGCTCTCGCGCGTGCGCGTGCTGCGCGCGTGGGGCGGCATCATGGACATGTCGATGGACGGCTCGCCGATCATCGACCGCGCCCACCAGGACAATCTCTATATCAATGCCGGCTGGTGCTACGGCGGCTTCAAGGCGACGCCCGCCTCCGGCTTCTGCTTCGCCCATCTCATCGCCAGAGGGGAGCCGCACGACACCACGCGGCATATGCGGCTCGACCGTTTCGCGCGCGGCTGCCTGCTCGACGAGAAGGGCCAGGGCGCGCAACCGAACCTGCACTGAACGAGCACGAAGGAGCACGCCCATGGCGAGCCTCATCCCCTGCCCCCATTGCGGGCGGCGACCGAAGGAAGAATTCACCATCAAGGGCGCGGCGCTGGAACGCCCCGCGCCGGACGCGGGCGAAGCGGCGTGGATGAACTACGTCTACCTGCGCGACAACCCGCGCGGCGCCTACCGCGAATACTGGCACCACACATCCGGCTGCCGGCGCTGGCTGATCGTCAGCCGGGACACGGCGACGCACGCGGTGACGGGCGCCGAAGACGCCGCCGCACGGAAGGGAGGCAAGGCATGAACCGTTTCCGCCTGGCAAGGGGCGGTCTCATCGACCGCTCCCGGCCGCTGTCCTTCACCTTCGACGGCAGAAGCATGCGGGGTTTCGCCGGCGACACGCTGGCCTCGGCCCTGCTTGCCAACGGCCGGCGCCTCGTCGGCCGCAGCTTCAAGTATCACCGCCCGCGCGGCATCCTGACCGCCGGCGCGGCGGAGCCGAACGCCCTCGTCACCATCGGCCGGGGCGGGCGCACCGAGCCGAACACCCGCGCCACCGTGCAGGAACTCTACGACGGCCTCGTCGCGACGAGCCAGAACCGCTGGCCCTCGCTGGATTTCGATATCGGCGCGGTCAACGGCGTCCTGACGCCCTTTCTGGGAGCCGGCTTCTACTACAAGACGTTCATGTGGCCCGCCGGCTTCTGGGAAAAGGTCTACGAGCCCCTCATCCGCAAGGCGGCCGGCCTCGGCAAGGCGGCCTGCGAGGCCGATCCCGACAGCTATGAGAAAAGCTGGGCGCATTGCCACCTGCTCGTCGTCGGCGCCGGCCCCGCCGGCCTCGCCGCCGCCCTCACCGCCGGCCGCGCCGGCCTGCGCGTCATCCTCGCCGACGAGGGAGCGCAGCCCGGCGGGTCGCTGCTGTCCGAGACGGCAACCATCGGCGAGAAGCCGGCGCAGCAATTCGCGGCGGATATCGCGGCGGAACTCGCAAGCCTGCCCAACGTCCGCATCCTGACCCGCACCACCGTCTTCGGCTGGTATGACGACAACGTCTTCGGCGCCGTCGAGCGCGTTCAGAAGCATGTCGCGACGCCGTGGGCCGATGCGCCGGTCGAGCGGCTCTGGCGCATCGTCGCCACGCAGGCGCTTCTCGCCACCGGGAGCGAGGAGCGGCCCATCGTCTTCGGCGGCAACGACATTCCCGGCGTGATGATGGCGGGTGCGATGCGCACCTATCTCAACCGACATGCCGTCGCCCCCGGCGGAAAGGTTGCGGTGTTCACCACCAACGACAGCGGCTACCGGCTGGCGGCGGATCTGGAGGCGGCCGGCATCATCCCGGCGGCGATCATCGACAGCCGCCGCGACGGCGCTCCCGCTTACGCGGGCGCCGCGCGCGTCATCAGGGGCGGCGTCGTCTCCGATGCGGCGGGCGGGAAGGCGCTGTCCCGCATCACGATCCTCGCCGACGGACGCGACGAAACGCTCGACGTCGACGCGCTCGCGATGTCGGGAGGCTTCAACCCGGTCATCCATCTCGCCTGTCATCGCGGCGGCAAGCCGGTCTGGTCGGATGCGCACGGCGCCTTCCTCGCGCCGCGGGACATCGACGGGCTGACGCTCGCCGGCGCCGCCTCCGGCATCGGTTCCCTCGCCGGCTGTCTGGCGGACGGCGCGGGACGGGCGGCCCGGATCGCCGGCCTTCTCGGGCGCGAAACCCGCCCCGCGACGTTCGGCCCCGTCCCGGACGACGACGCCGGAAGCGCCGGAAAACCGCTGTGGTCGGTGCCCGGCGTCAGGGGCAAGGCGTTCGTGGATTTCCAGAACGATGTCGGGCTCAAGGACCTGAAACTGGCCGTCCGGGAGGGATACGGCCATGTCGAACTCGCCAAGCGCTACACGACGAACGGCATGGCGACCGATCAGGGCAAGCTCTCCAACGTCAACGCCATCGGTCTTCTCGCCGAGGCGCGCGGCCTGTCGCCGGCCGAGGTCGGCGCCACGACGTTCCGCCCCTTCTACACGCCCGTTTCCTTCGGCGCGCTGACGGGCGCCGCGCACGGCAGGCATTTCCAGCCGGTGCGCAAATCCCCGCTGCACGGCTGGGCGGAGAGAAACGGTGCGACCTTCGTGGAAACGGGGCTGTGGCATCGCTCCGCCTGGTTCGCGCGCGAGGGCGAAGGCTCATGGCGCGACAGCGTCGACCGGGAAGCGCGCAACGTCCGTCTCAACGCCGGCCTGTGCGACGTCTCCATGCTCGGCAAGATCGAGATCCACGGCGAGGACGCGGCCGAGTTCCTGAATCGCGTCTACGGCAACGCCTTCCTCAAGCTGCCCGTGGGGCGGGCGCGTTACGGCATCATGCTGCGCGAGGATGGCATGATCTACGACGACGGCACCACGAGCCGGCTGGGAGATCGCCACTTCTTCATGACCACCACGACCGCCTATGCGGCCGGCGTCCTCAACCATCTGGAGTTCTGCGCCCAGGCCCTGTGGCCCGATCTCGACGTGCGCCTGGCCTCGGTGACGGATCAATGGGCGCAGATGGCCCTGGCCGGGCCGAAGGCGCGGACGATCCTGCAATCGATCGTCGACGACGACATCTCCAACGAAGCCTTTCCCTTCCTCGCCGCGCGGGAAGTGAGCCTGCTCGGCGGGGCGCTGCGCGGCCGGCTGTTCCGCATCTCGTTTTCGGGAGAACTCGCCTATGAACTCGCCGTGCCCGCAGGCTACGGCGAAAGCATTGCCGATGCGCTGATGGAGGCGGGACGCACTCACGGCATCTGCGCCTACGGCGTCGAAGCGCTCGGCGTGCTGCGCATCGAGAAGGGGCACGTCACCCATAACGAGATCAACGGCACGGTGGTGCCGGCCGATCTCGGCTTCGGGAAGATGGTATCCGCCGCCAAGCCCGACTTCATCGGCAAGGCGATGGTTCATCGCGAGGGCCTGACGGCCCCGGACAGGCTGCGCCTCGTCGGGGTGAAGCCGCTCGATCCCGCGGCGACGTTCCGCACCGGGGCGCATGTTCTCGAAAAAGGAGCCGAGGCGAGGCTCGAAAACGATCAGGGCTACGTCAGCTCCTCCGCATGGTCGCCGCATGTCGGCTCCACCATCGGCCTGGCGCTCGTCAGGAACGGGCCGGAACGTCACGGCGAGGAAATCGTCGTGTGGAACGGCCTCATGAACGAAACAACGCCCGCCGTCCTGTGCGATCCCGTCTTCGTCGATCCAGCCAACGAGAAACTCCATGTCTAGCCTGATACCTCATTCCGTGCCCGGATCATCTCTCGCCGATCGTCGCCTTGTCAGCCGTCCCGTCCTCGGAACGAAAACGGCCTTCCGCTCCGCCGGCATCAGCCTCACGGCGCTGCCCGAGGGGCATGTCATCCACGTTCTCGGCAAGCCGGGCGGTCCCGACCTCGCGCCGCTGCTGTCGCGGATGACCGGCGGAAAGCCACATGCGGTGCGCGCGGCGAGCCCGGCGCAATGGTTCATCGTCGGTGACGGGCCGCTGTCGGCAACCGATATCGCGCGCGTCATCGATACCCTGCCGCCCGGCGCGGCGGGGATCGACCAGAGTCACGGCCGCGTGCGTATCCGCATCGAGGGATCGATGGTGGAACAGGCGCTCGCCAAGGGAACCGCCGTCGATCTCGCCGTGTCGGCGTTTCCGGTCGGGCATTCGGCCACGACGCTGATCGGGCACCTCCCGGCTCACGTCACGCGGGTCGCGGAAGACGCATTCGAGTTGATCGTGCTCCGAACCTTCGCGGAAAGCCTCTGGGACGACCTCGTCACGATGAGCAACGGCCCCGCGCCCGGCAGGCGGCATCGGCCGTGACGCCCCTGCCGGCCGATGCTCCGGCGGATGAAAACGCGCGGCCGCTATGTCCGGTATCTGAGCGCGGCATACACGCCCCACAGGATGATCAGTATCGCCGCGATTTCCGCCGGATCGGGCATCTCTCCCAGAAAGGCGGCGGCGAGGATCAGGGTAAATGCCGGAACCAGCGATTGAAACAGCGCGCCCTTGATGGCGCCCAGATCGGCGACCGCGCAGGCATGCAGCGCGAGCGCCACGATACCCGTCAAAACGCCCTGCCCCAGCCCTTGCAGCACGAGTTCCCGCGAGGTGGCCGCCAGCATCCGCGCGCCGGCCATCCAGAAATAGACCGGCAGATAAATGAGCGCCGAGAGCAGCGCCACCGTCGCCACCGCCTCCAGCGCGGTCAGGCCGCTGCGCCGGAAGGCTACGCCGTACACGGCCCATAAAAGCCCGCCCGCCAGAAAATAGCCGATGCGATCGCTTCCGCCCGCCGCCATCGCCAGCCACGCAAGGCCCATCAGCGTTATCGCGATGGCGCCGGCCTGCATGCCGCTCAGGCGTTCCCGCAGGAACAGCCTGCCGCCGATCAGCGTGAACACCACGCCCGAACTCGCCGACACCGCCCCGCCGAGCAGCGCCGGGGCGGACAGGAAACCATGGCCGACGACGATCACGAAAAGCGGCCCCACGCCGAGCGTCATCAGCAGGGCAAGCGGCAGCTTCGCCATGGGAAAGGGCGCGCGGCGCACCAGCAACATCAGGATCGGCGCCGCCACCATGAACCGGAGCGCGGCCAGATCGTAAGGATCCAGCCCGCCGGACGTGACGCCGTGCCGGGCAAGGACATACCATCCGCTCCAGATCGTCGCGGCGGCGATCCCCGCCGATACGCCCCTTGCGACGATCGCGGCATTTGCAGGCGTGGGGTCGGTCATGCTCAAACCAGCATCGACTTCTGAACCTTGCCCGACGGAGCGATCGGCAGTTCATCGATGAAGGCGACGATGCGGGGCACCTTGTAATCGGCGACGAGGCCGCGGCAATGAGCGACCACATCCTCCTCGCTCAGTCCGGGATCGGCCTTGACGACCACGGCCTTCACCACCTGCCCGAAAACCGGATCGGGGCTGCCGACCACGGCCGCGGCGGCGATGCCCGGATGGACGAGCAGGGCATCCTCGACCTCTATGGGAGCGATCTTGGCGCCGCCCGAGATGATCTGGTCGCGGTTGCGCCCGACGATGAAGAAATTGCCCTCCTCGTCGCGGGTGACGAGATCGCCGGTCAGGAACCACCCGTCCGTCATCGCGCCGGCGGTGCGTACCGGGTCACGGTAATACGCGCCGGAAAAGCTCGGGCCGCGCACGCGCAATTCACCCACCTCGCCCTCGGCCACGTCGGCGCCGCTCTCGTCCACCAGGCGGATCTCGGTCGGCGCGATCAGGCGGCCGACCGAGCCGGCGGGCGGCCGGCTCTCCGGGCGCAGGCGCTCCTGGCGCAGGTCGAAGGAAAAGATCGGCCGCACCTCGGTCATCGCGTAATAGGGGCGCACCGTGATGCCGATATACCGCCGGCAATCCGCGACGATCTGCTCGTTGAGCGCCGCCCCCGACGCCGCGCACAACCGCAGCGAGGAGACGTCGAAGCGCCGTCCGTCCTTGCGCGCCACGTCCGCCATCATGGCGTACATCGTCGGCACGCCCAGAAAGACCGTGGGCCGCAGGCTCTCGATGGCCTCCAGCGCGAGGCGGGGGTGGAACTTCGCGGCGAGCAGCACGGTCGCGCCGCTCAGCAAGGCGACATAGGTCGCGGCATGAAAGCCGAAGCTGAACGTCAGCGGCAGCGTCACCAGCAGCCGGTCTTCGGGCGCGATGCACCACATGCCGCTGTAGGCGAGGCCCGACGCAAGTTCGTTGGCGTGGGTGGCGGCGACGCCCTTCGGCGTGGAGGTCGTGCCCGACGTGTAGCACAGCAGCGCCAGATCCTCACCCGATCCGGCCTGCGGCCCGGCATAAGGCTCCGCCGCCCTCGCCCGGGCGAGAAAACCGTCGAAGCTCTCGCGCGCCGGCGCCGGCTCCAGCCCGTCGACGGCCCGTTCCACCGTCTGCGCCAGTTCGTCGGCCGAGATCAGCAGTTTCGCCCCGCTGTGCGCCAGAACGTAGTTGACCTCGTGCGGGGCGAAATCCGCGTTCACCGGCACGATGGCGGCGCCGATCATGGCGACGCCCAGATAGAGCGAGAATATCTCGGGCCGGTTCGCCGACAGCATGGCCACACGGTCGCCCTTTTCGACTCCGGCGTCCAGCAGCGCGGTCGCCGCCCGGCGCGCGCCTTCCGCCAGCGCCCCGTAGGAAAGGCTTTCGCCGTTGAACACGAAGGCGGCGTGATCGGGCCGCGCGGCCGCGTGGCGCAGCACCGGCGATACGATATCGGTAAAGTTCATGCTCCTGCTCCTGCCGATCGGTCAGACGAGGCCAAGGCGCTCGGGGCCGTCCGCCTTGATCATCTCGCGCGCGATGATGATGCGCTGGATTTCGTTGGTGCCTTCGGTCAACACGTAGATCGGCGCCTCGCGATACAGCCGCTCGATGGGAAATTCGGCAACGTAGCCGTAGCCGCCCAGAACGCGCATCGCGTCCTGCGTGATCTGCATGGTGGTTTCGGTCGCGAACAGCTTGGCCATGGAAGCGAGCATGTCGGCCCGTCCATACCGGGCCTTGTGGTGCAACGCCTCCTTGAGCAGCGCCCGCGCCGCGACCAGTTGGGTCGCCATGTTCGCCAGATGGATCTGGACCGCCTGATGGCCGGCGATCGGCTGGCCGAAGGTCTCCCGGTCCTTGGCGTATTGCAGGGCGACGGACAATGCCTGGCGCGCCATGCCCAGCGCCGTGCCCGCCATGGCGAGCCGGCCGGTTTCCAGCATCGACAGCACCTGCGGCAACCCCTTGCCCGCCTCTCCGCCCAGCAGGGCATCGGCCCCCAGGCGCACCTCGTCGAAGCGCAGCTCCGCGGTGTCGACGTGCTTGAACCCCATCTTGTCGATGACGCGCGTCACCTCGAAGCCCGGTGTCTGCGGCTCGACGATGAACAGGCTGATCGGCCCCTTGCCGTCGGCGGCGGGCGCGCGCGCGAGAACCATGTGCAGGCCCGCGCGCAGACCGTTCGTGATGAAGGTCTTCTGGCCGTTGAGGATATGGCCGCCATCGGGCTGCGGCGCCGCCTGCGTGCGGATCTGCTTCAGGTCCGAGCCGGTCGAGGGCTCGGTCAGCACGATCGCGCCGCGCCGCGATCCGTCGGCGAGTTGCGGCAGGTAGCGCGCCTTCTGCGCCTCGGTGCCGTAGAGCGCGATGAGCCGCGCCACGGTGCAATGGCTGTTGAGGAAGCTCGGCATCGCGGACCAGCCCGCCCCCAGTTCCTCCATGATCGCCACGTAATCCGCGAGCGGCAGATCGAGCCCGCCGTGGCTTTCGGGCACGACCATGCCGAACAGGCCGAGGCCCGCCATGGCGTCGACGACGTCCTGCGGAAAATCGTCGGCCTCCTCCAGCCGGGCGACGCGGGGCGCGATCTCGCGGCGCACGAACTGCCGCACGCCCTCGACGATAGCGGAGACTTCTTGATCGGACATTGCGTTTTCCTTCCTACATCGTCAGATAGGCGCGGCAGACCGCCTCGTTGGCCGACAGCTCGGCCATGGTGCCCTCGAAGACGATCTGGCCGCGGTCGAGCACATAGGCCCGGTCGGCGAGCGCCGCCGCGAAGGCGAGGTTCTGTTCGGAGAGCAGGATCGTCAGCCCCTGCGCCTTCAGATCGAGAATGAGGCGCGCGAGGCGCTCCACGATCACGGGCGCGACGCCCTCCGAGGGCTCGTCGAGAAGCACCAGATAGGGATTGCCCATCAGGGTGCGCGCGATGGTGAGCATCTGCTGCTCGCCGCCGCTCATGTCCGAGCCGGGGCGATGCGGCATCGCGGCGAGGTTGGGGAACACCTCGAACAGCGTTTCGACCGTCCATGTCGCGGCGCCCTCGCGCGGGGGCTGGCGCCCGAGATCGAGATTCTCCAGCACCGTCAGTTCGGAGAAGATGCGTCGATCCTCGGGCACGAAGCCCAGGCCGCGCCGGGCGATCTGATAGACAGGCAGCTTTTCGATGGACTCGCCGCGCAGCCGCACGGAGCCTGAACGGTTGCGCAGATGGCCCATGATGGCCTTGAAGGTCGTGGACTTTCCGGCCCCGTTGCGCCCCATGACGGCGACGACCTCGTTGGGATGAACCGTGAGATTGACATTGAACAGGATCTGCGCCCGCCCGTATGCGGCGTTCAGCCCGTTCACTTCCAGCATTGGCGTGGTCATTGGCCCATATCCGAGCTTTCGAGGAAGGCGCCGGTGCCGAGATAGACTTCCTGCACCAGAGGGTTTTCACGGATCTCTTCTGGCGAGCCGCTGGCGATCAGCTCGCCGCGCGACATCACGACCACCGCATCCGCATGCTCGAACACGACATCGACGCTGTGCTCGGTGAACAGGACCGACAGACCCATTTCCTTCACCAGCCGGGCGGTGAGGCCCATCAGCTCGTTGCGCTCCTTGGGCGCCATGCCCGCGGTCGGCTCGTCCATCAGCAGCAGCCTGGGGCGGTTGGCCAGCGCCATGGCCAGTTCCAGCCGCTTCACGTCGCCATAGGCCAGAACGCAGCACGCCCGATCCGCCTGATCCAGCATGCCGACCGCCTCCAGCAGCGCGTCCGCCTCCGCGGCGTAGCCGGACATCAGCGGCGACCAGAGCCCCCACAGGCGACGGTTGAGCGAATGCAGCACCATCTGCACGTTCTCGCGCACCGTCATCGATCCGAAGGTCTGGGCGATCTGGAAGGTTCGCCCCACCCCTCGGCGCCATATCTGGCTGGGCGTGTCGCCGGTGATGTCCTGCCCGTGAAAATGCACCGATCCGGTGTCCGGGCGAAGCTGGCCGTTCAGCATGTTGAAGCAGGTCGACTTGCCCGCGCCGTTCGGCCCGATCAGAGCCATCATCTGGCCCGGACCGACCTCGAACGAAACGCCCCGCACCGCCTTGAGACCATAGAACGACTTGCTGATATCGTTGACTGTCAGAGTGCTCATCTCTCACCCTTTCCGAAGCGGCTCATGAATGCGCCCGCAATCCCCTGCGGCATCTTCAGCACGAAGAGGACGATGAAGATGCCGAGTATCAGCCGCCAGTAATCGGAGAGATTGCGGATCAGTTCGGCCGAGACGATGTGGTAGCCGAATGCGCCGATCAACGGGCCGCTGACGGATTGAACCCCGCCCACCAGCACCATCACGAGGGCGTCGACCGTGGTCGCGACCGAAAAATCGGTCGGGAAGACGGAACCGCGGTGATAGGCCATCAGCGCGCCGGCGAGCCCCGCGAAGGCGCCGGCCAGCACGAAGGCTCCCCACTGGATGCGGGCGACGTCGATGCCGATGGCGGCGGAGCGCGCCAGCGAATCCCGGCCGGAGCGGAAGGCGTAGCCGAAGGGCGAATACAGCGCCCGCCGCATCAGCCAGGTGGCAACCACCACCGCCCCGAGCGACAGATAGTAATAGGCGACATGCGAGTTCAGCCAGGCCGGCCGCACGAGGCCGATGATGCCGTTGTCGCCGCCCGTGAACGATACCGTCTGCACCGACAGCGCATGCAGGATCTGCGCGAACGCCAGCGTCAGCATGGCGAGATAGACGCCCTTGAGGCGGGTGCAGAACCAGCCGAACAGCACGCCGCCCAGCGCCGCGACCAGCATCGCCGCCACGATCCCCATGCCCATGGGAAGGCCGAGACGCGTCGCCGCGAGCGCCGCCGCGTAGGAGCCGAGCCCGTAATAGGCCGCGTGCCCGAAGGACACGATGCCGCCGACGGAGAGCAGGAAGTGCAGGCTGCTGGCGAAGATCGCCAGGATGAAGACCTCCGTCATCATCACCTCCACATACACCGGCGCCAGCAGCGGCAGCAGCGCCAGCGTGAGGATGACGGCCAGCGTCGCCTGTTGCGCGCGCCGCGACTGCGGGCGGAAGGGCTGATCGATGGACAGATCGCCCGGACGCTGGGGGATGAGCCGCGCGCCCATGATGCCGTTCGGGCGGAAGATCAGGATCAGCACCATCACGAGGAAGATGAGCACCGATACCGCCTGCGGGAAGAACAGCACGCCGAAGGCGTTGATCACCCCGACCAGCACGGCCGCCAGGAACGCGCCGATGATCGAGCCCATGCCGCCGATCACCACGATCACGAAGGCCTCGACGACGATGTTGATGTCCATCTGGAGATTGGCGGATTCCTTCGGGATCTGCAACGCGCCGGCCAGCCCCGCGAGGAAGGTGCCGATGAAGAAAACGACCGTGAACAGCGTCTTCTGGTTCACGCCGAGCGAGGCGACCATCTCGCGATCCTGCGTCGCGGCCCGGATCAGCCGGCCCCAGCGGGTGCGGTGGGTGAGCCACCACAGCAGCCCGAGAAAGATCGGCCCCACGAAGATCAGCACGATGTTGTATTGCGGGATGCGCTCGCCGAAGATCGTCACCGCACCCCGCAGGCCGGGCACGCGCGGCGCCAGAACCTCGTCCGGCCCCCAGAACTCGAAGATCAGGTTCTGGAACACCAGCACGAGACCGAAAGTCACGAGGATCTGGAACACCTCGGGCGCGCTGTAGATGCGGCGCAGGATCGTGACCTCGATGAGGCAACCGATGGCCCCGACGATCAGGGCGGCGATGAGCACCCCGCTCCAGAAACCATATGCGGTGTTCGGCATGATGCCGATCAACGTCAGGGCGACATAGGCGCCCAGCATGTAGAATGAACCGTGGGCGAAGTTGACGATCTTCGAGACACCGAAGATCAGGGCCAGTCCCGAAGCGACGAGAAACAGCGTCGACGAATAGGACAGGCCGTTCAGAAGCTGAACGAACAGCGTGGATGCGTCATACATGACCTTCGGTCCTCAGTAGCGGACAAGCCCCGCCCGTCGCGAAACGCGCGCGGAAACGGATTCAGGGGCGCAGGTTTCGCGTCTGTCGGCGCTGGTGGCGGCCAGTCGGTGCGACCGGCCGCACCGCCGATCACCGGGTTGCGGCTTCGGGACGCAGCGTCTTCACGACATCGTCCGGCAACTGATAGTCGGCGCCGTCGTAGAACTTCCAGTCGACCATTTTGCCGGCGCCGTTCTCGACGGCGAGCTTGCCGATGAAGAAACCGAAGGTGGATTGATGATCCTGCGGCCGGAACGTCACCGGGCCGACGGGCGTGTCGAACGTTACCCCGCGCGCGGCGGCGATCAGGGCCTCGGTGTCGGTGCCGCCCGCTTTCTCGACGATGGCCTTGATGGCCTGCATCTCGCTGTAGCCGATCAGCGAGCCGACCTTGGGCGACAGGCCGTAAGCCTTTTCGTAGGCCTCGCGGAAAGCCTTGTGCGCGGGGGTGTCGATCTGCTCCGCCGGGTAGCCCGTGACGATCCAGCCCTCCGGCGCCTCGTCGCCGAGAGGCTCAAGGTATTCCGGCAGGCCGGTCAGCACCGAGAAGACCTCGCGCCCCTCGAACAGGCCGCGCATGTTGCCCTCGCGCACGAACTTCGCCAGATCGGCCCCGAAGGTGGCGTTGAACACCGCGTCGGGACGGGCCGCGATCATGGCCTGAACGGTCGAGCCGGCCTCGAGCTTGCCCAGCGCGGGCCATTGCTCGTTGACGAACTCGACATCGGGACGCAGGCGCTTCAGTTCCTGACGGAACCCGGCCACCGCCGACTGGCCGAACTCGTAATTGGGCGCGATCGTCGCCCAGCGTTTCGCCGGCAGTTCCGACGCCATCTTCGCCAGCGCCAGAACCTGGGAATTGTTGCTGTTGAACAGGCGGAACGTGTAGCGATTGCCCCGCTCCCACACCAGCGCATCGCTCTGCGGCTGGCCGACGAGGAAGAAGATCTTGTTGGTATTGGCGAAATCCGCCACCGCCACCGCGACATGCGACAGATAGGTGCCCGTCAGCAGGGCGACCTTCTCGTTGGTGACGAGTTCCTGCGCGGCGCGCAACGCGGCGTCGGGCCGGCCGGTATCGTCCCGCGAGACCACTTCGAGGCGCTTGCCGAGGACGCCGCCGGCCGCGTTGATCTCCTTCACCGCCAGTTCCCAGCCCTTGCGATAGGAATCGGTCGATTGCGGGTTGGCGGAATAGGACGACATCTCGCCGATCCTGATGCTGTCGGCCAGCGCATGGCCGAAAGGCCAAAGCGCCAACGTGAGCGCCATGGCCGTCCTGCAAATGGAACCTTTCATTTATTCATTCCCTCTCTGGTTTGATCTATTTCCAGTATAATTTTGATTTTATTTGTAAAAACGCTATCTCCCGGACGCGTAACGGACCCATCCGTCCTTGAGCACCTGCCGGTCTCCGGCCACGACATCGAAGCCCAGGCCGCCGTCCCATGACGCGGCGCGCACCGTCAGGACGTCGCCGGGCAGCACCGGCGCGCTCAGGCGGGCGGTGGCGGATTGCAGCGCGGCCGGGTGGCTGCCGGACGCCGGCCCGAGCAGCCGCAGGGCGATGCCCAGCGTGCAAAGCCCGTGCAGGATCGGGCGCTCGAATCCGTAACTGCGCGCCACCTCGACATCGACATGCACCGGATGCAGATCCCCTGTCAGCCGATACAGGACCGCCTGTCCGGGCGAGGTCGCGTATTCGGCCACCGGCGTCAACGCGGGCGCGGCATCCGCCCGGACGGCGGCGGGCGCGTTCACCCCTCCCCAGCCGCCGACGCCGGGCAGGAAGATGGAATAGGTGGCGGTGAAGATCTCGCTGACGACCTCGATCTCGACGATGGTGGCCTTGCCCTTGTCCCATACCGCCGCCACGCGCCCCTGTGCGGGGAAACGCGCATTGCGCGGCAAGAACGCGCCGCCCTCGGGCGCGCGGATCCCGGGCGCGTGGATCTCGATCCCTTGGGAAACATGCAGCGATTTCTTCCGGTCATACACGCCCAGATCGCCGCACTGTTCCACCGCCCACAGGCCGAGCGCGCTGACGAGGCCCGGCAGCGGCCGCAGGTCGCGCTCGTACACCAGATCGAGTTCGTCGGCCCCCGCGCCGCAGGCGATGGCGTAGAGGATCGCGTCTCTTTCGGTCCAGCCGATCTCCCGCGTGCCGAGATCGAGACCGATCAGATCGTGAAATGTCTCCGGATGCTTCATTTTTTCGTCCTTGCTTGCCGCAGGGCCTCGCGCCTCTGGTCCGATTCCAGCAGCGTGAGCCGCCGGGCTTCCCAATCCGCAGCCTTGAAGTCAGGGCTTTCGAACGACACGGCGAAGGCCTTCGCCGCATCCTGCGCCAGGGCGGGCAGCGCCGCCGCCGCCGTAGCCAGCGCCAGCGCACGGTCGCGCGCCGCCTCCGCGCCGGGCCGATCCGTCACATGGGTGACGATCCCGCCGAGTTGCGCCTCGGCGCAATCCAGCCGTTCCGCGAGCAACAGCAGCCGGGCTGCGGCGGCGCGGCTGATCATCGGCAGGATCTGCGCGAGCCGCCGCGGATTGTAGAGGATCCCCATCCGCACCGCCGGCAGGGCAAAGACCGCGCCGGGCGTGGCGACCCGGAAGTCGCAGGCCAGCGCCAGATCGAGGCCAGCGCCGATACACGCGCCGTCGATCGCCGCGATTGAAATGACCGCGCTGTCCCGCAGGCTCGCCGTCAGCACCGACATCGCGTCATCGAAGGCGAGATCCGCCGTACTGCCGTCCAGATCCGCGAAATCCGCCCCGGCGGAGAAGACGGGCCCCTCCGCCGCGATGACGACGGCCCGCGCGCCCTCGGCCCGCGCGGCGGCGACCGCGCCGTGCAGCGCCCCGATGAGGCTGCGCGACAATGCATTGCGCCGTGCGCTGCGGGAGAGCACCAGCAGGCGGACGCCATCCGCCGGCGTTTCGATGCGCAGGTCATCCATTGCCGGCCCGCCTCCCGACCTGCAATGCCGCAATCCGTTCGCCGAAGGTCAGCGCCTCCTCCAGATCCTCCGCCAGATCGAGAAGTTGCCCGTCCTGCCCCGTGCGCCCGACGAGCTGGACCGAAACCGGCAACCCGCCGATCGTGTCGCAGGGGATCGCCGCCGCCGGATTTCCCCCGACATTGAAGGGGCTGGTGAAGGGAAACGCGCCCCAAAGGCGGCTGACCTTCCGCCCGTCGATCTCGCGCGGGCGCTCCCCGATGGTAAAGGCCGGCGAGGCTGTCGCCGGCGTCAGCAGCACATCGAAGCCGTCGAACAGCCCGGCGATGCGCGCGCGGTATCCGGCGTGGCGGCTGCGCGCCGCCGCGACCTGCTCGACGCTCAGGCTCGTCGCGGCCGCGCGCAGGCTCGCCAGCGCATAATCGCTCAGATCGTCGCCGCAGTAATCGAGCATGAACCCGCGTTCGCGCCATTCCTCGGCCAGGACGAGCGCATTGAACACCTCGTCCCAGCCGCGCAGATCGAGATCGATTTCCTCGACCTCGTGTCCGAGATCGCGCAGGGCGGCGGCCGCCTTGACCACCGCCGCGCGGATGCCCGGATCCACGGGATGATCGTCGGGCGAGACGCACAGTCCGATGCGCAGCGCCTCGCGAACGCTCCGGCGGCGCAGGTCCTCGTCCGCGAGAACGGACAGGAAGAGCCGCGCATCGGCAACCTCATGCGACATCGGCCCCGCGCAGGCGAACTCGCTCATGGCCCGGAAGCCGCCCTCGTCGGCGCAGAGCCCGTAGCTCGGCTTGAAGCCGAAGATGCCCGTCATCGCCGCGGGAATGCGGATGGAGCCGCCGCCGTCGGCGCCGAGCGCCAGCGGCACGTATCCCGCCGCGACCGACACGGCCGCCCCGCCGCTGGAGCCGCCCGGCGTCGCGTGCAGATTCCACGGATTGCGGGTGACTTGCGGAAGGCGGTTCTCGCAAGTGGCCGACTGGCCGAACTCGGCCGTGTTGGTCTTGCCGACGAAAACCGCCCCCGCCGCGCGCAACCGCCGCACCGCGCCGCTGTCCTCGAACGCGAGGTGCCGGCTGTGGATTCGCGACCCGCGTGTCGTGACGGAGCCCGCGATATCGAACGTATCCTTGATGGTGATCGGAACGCCGGCCAGCGGCGCGGCATCTCCCGCCCGCCAGGCATCCTCGGCCCGCCCCGCCTGGGTGAGAGCCAGATCGTCGAGCACGAGCACCATGGCGTTGAGCGTGTCGTCGCAATCGCGGACCCGTTTCAGCGATTTACGGGCCACCTCCACCGGCGAAAGCTCGCGACGCCGGAAAGCAGCCAGCAGGCTGTGGGCCGAAGGAGCGGCGTCGACGAAAACATCGTTCCTGTCAGGCATGCGGATGGACTCCGCCGCTGACACCGTAGGTTTCGCCGGTGATGTATCCCGCCTTGACGTCATCGACGAGGAACGACACGAGATGCGCGATGTCCTCGGGCCGGCCGAGCCGGTTCACGACCGCCTTCTTTTCCAGATAGCTGTCGAAGAATTCGTCGGGATAGATGCGGCGCAGGAAATCGTTGTAGATCAGTCCGGGCGCGATGGCGTTGACGCGGACGCCGTGCTTGCCGTTCTCGGCGGCGGCGACGCGGGTCAGCGCCATGACGCCCGCCTTGGCCGCGGAATAGGCCGCACCGTGTTCGGTGGTCATTTCCCAGCCGGAAATCGACGAGATGTTGACGATCGCGCCCGAACGGGCCGCGATCATGTGCGGCAGCGCGAAGCGCATGCAACTGAATGTCCCGGTCAGGTCGATGGCGAGGCATTTCTGCCAGGTGTCGAGGGACATCTTGGCGACGGGCTCGATCTTCGACCAGCCGGCGTTGTTGACCAGAACGTCGATCCGTCCGAAACGCTCCGCCACCGCGCCGAACACCGCCTCCACCTCGGCATGGTCGCTGACATCCAGCTTGTAGGACGGGCACTCCAGCCCGCAGACCTGCGACAGCTCCCCGGAGAGCTTGGCCATGCGCCCTTCATGCAGGTCGGTGATCACGACATGCATGCCGTCCGCGGCCAGTTGGCGGGCCACGGCCGAGCCGATACCCGCACCTGCGGCGGCGGTGACAATAGCGACCTTCCTATCGCTCATCTGCTTCTCCCTTGCTTTGAATGATGGTCCCGGCCAGCACGCGGGACAGTTCCCCGGCCAGCAGATCGGGCTGATCGGCCGCGATCAGGTGTCCGGCGTCGGGGATCTCCGCGTAGCCCGCGTCAGGCATGGCCTCACGCAGGATCTCGGCCGCCTTCAGCGGACAGAACGCGTCGTTCTCGCCCTGGATGATATGGACCGGCACGCGGATGTCGCGCAGCCTTTCGGTCATGGGCGCGGCCGCCAGCCCCACCATGGCGCGCGCCGCGTTGACATAACCGGCGCCGTCGCCCACGGCGGCGATCCGCCGTGCGGCAATGGCCGCCAGCTCCTGCCGGTTGCGCAGGACCTGCGCGTCCGTGTCCTCGGCGAGCGCCCGGCGAAACCCGTCGATATCCGACGTGGCCTGCCGGATGCGCGCCTCGAAAAAACCCGCGGCGGCGCGCCCCACCTTGCTCGACGTGCCGATGACGACGGCGCGGCGAACCAGATCCGGGCGCTGCAAGGCGGCCTCCAGAACGACCACCCCGCCCAGCGAGAAGCCGACGCAGACGGCAGGCCCCGTCACCTTTTCCAGATAAGCCGCGAGATCGCCGGCGAGCTGGGATACGGTGCCGTTTCCCTGTCCGACGGTGGAGCCGCCATGTCCGCGCAGATCGAGCAGATGGGCGCGGACGCCTGGGGGCAGGCGAGCCACGACCTGCGACCAGCTTTCCTTGTCTTCGGCCAGGCCATGGACGAATATGACCGGCTGCCCTTCGCCCAAGCGTGCGAAAGCGACGGATATATCGCCCAGCGATACGGTTCCCTTTTCGGAAGCGCGCAAAGCGGCTTCCGGGGCGGATAAGCGCACCATAGCTATCGTTCCCATTCCCCCCGCGATGTTCATCATCGTCGGTTGTCCTTTGATTGGGTTGAGCCTATGCTGGTTGCCTCATAAAAGCAATAGTGATGTCACTTTTTTAAAATGCGTGGAACGATGGAAAAGCTAGCAGAACCGAACCTTCCGCAACCGACCACGCCCAAGGGGCGGGCCACGCTGGCGCGCATCCTCGAAAGCGGCCGTGAAGTCTTCGGCGAGGCGGGATATGTCTCGATGCGCATGAGCGATCTGGCTCAAAGGGCAGATCTGTCGATGGGGGCGCTGTACCGCTACTTCGACAACAAGGATGATGTCTTTCTCGCGATCATCCACAGCATTCACAGCGAACTCTACGCGGCCAGCCGCGGCAGCGACCGATATTCGTTCCGCACCAGCCCCTACGAAGTCATTCTGGAAGCCAACCGCGGATACCTGTCTCACTACTATGCTCACCGCAAGGTCATGCGGGCCTTCATCGAGGCAACCATGGTAGACCGGCGATACAACGACATGTGGTGGTATATGCGGGAGAGCCACATCGTCCGCGTGGCCGCCGCGCTGCGCCGGGATCACGGCATCACGGAAATCGGGGGGAAGCCGGTCAGGGCGTCGCTCGAAGCGCTGGCATCGATGACCGAGCAATCGGCCTATGTGTGGTATGCCCATCCCGGCGACGCCAAGGAGATGATCTCCATCGACGACGCCACACAGATTATCAGCCAGATCTGGTATAGAGCCATATTCCACTAAGAATAATATAATTATTCGGAAATTGAAGAATATTTCAAATAATAATTACGAATATGGCGAATTATTTCGCAGCCTGCCCTCAAGGATATTCTTGAATCACCCGGTCAAACGGGGTCCGGCTCTATTTCGACAAGATAGAACAGAGCGCGTCCGTGTCGCACGTATATTTGCGCGCCGCCGCGATCCGGCATGAGCAGATCAAACGGCTCCATCTCCGCCCGAGGCCCGGCCGCGAACCACGGCGAAGCGCCGATCACCAGCAGCGTATCGGCGTCACTCCGAAGCAACGCCATGCCTTCCACAACATGACGCCGCACCCGATGCGTGTAGCGGCCTCTCCGGCTCATCACGTTCAGGTCGGTTATCGGGCCGCCCAACAGGCGCGCGCCGGTCGGCACGTCCGCGGGAAAGGAATACGGCTCGCTTTCCCGCCGCAGCGTCTTCGCCGGGCCGGCCGCGACCATGAGTTCGATACCCTCGCCCTCAAGCACGGCGAGCGTGCGATCGACGCCGGGAAAGCCCGAGAAGGGACCGTCGGCCGCGACCTTGGCCATGCTCACGCGCCAATCGAAATCATTCACCGATGCCATGGGCGGATGAACGGCGACCTCCAGCGTTTCGCCGCCGCCATTTTTCCACGGCATGCGGCGAAAGTCGCCGTTGCGGATGATCTTCATGCTGCGGCTCCGGGCTCCGGAGAAGGCCGGCGCCCGGCCCTCCCCTTGCGTTTTCATTCAGTTGCCGAGGATGCCCGGCAGGCGCAGGCCCTGCTGCCTGGCGCAATCGACGGCGATCTCGTAGCCGGCATCGGCATGGCGCATGACACCGGTGGCAGGATCGTTCCAGAGAACGCGCTCCAGACGCCTCGCCGCGTCATCGGTGCCATCGGCGCAGATGACCATGCCGGAATGCTGGCTGAAGCCCATGCCCACGCCGCCGCCGTGATGCAGCGACACCCAGGTGGCGCCCGAGGCGGTATTGAGCAGCGCGTTCAGCAGCGGCCAGTCGGAAACCGCGTCCGAGCCATCCTTCATCGCTTCCGTCTCGCGGTTCGGCGAGGCGACAGAGCCGGAGTCCAGATGGTCGCGGCCGATGACGATCGGCGCCTTCAACTCGCCGTTCCTGACCATCTCGTTGAAGGCGAGGCCGAGCCGGTGGCGATCGCCGAGCCCCACCCAGCAGATGCGCGCCGGCAGCCCCTGAAAGGCGATGCGCTCGCGCGCCATGTCCAGCCACTTGTGCAGATGCTCGTTGTCCGGCAGCAGCTCCTTCACCCTGGCGTCGGTCCTGTAGATATCTTCCGGGTCGCCCGAAAGCGCGGCCCAGCGGAACGGGCCGATGCCGCGGCAGAAGAGCGGGCGGATATAGGCGGGCACGAAGCCGGGAAAGGCGAAGGCGTCCGCCAGACCTTCATCCTTGGCCACCTGACGGATGTTGTTGCCGTAGTCGAGCGTCGGCACGCCGGCATTCCAGAAGGCGACCATCGCTTCCACATGGACCTTCATGGAGGCGCGGGCGGCGGCGATTACCGCCTGCGGGTCGCTTTCGCGCTTCGCCCTGGCCTCGGCCACCGTCCAGCCGATCGGCAGGTAGCCGTTCAGCGGGTCGTGGGCGGAGGTCTGGTCGGTGACGATATCGGGACGCGGGCCGCCGGCCTGCATGCGCCGCACCAGCTCCGGGAAGATTTCGGCGGCATTGCCGAGCAGGCCGACCGACTTCGCCTCGCCCGCCTTCGTCCATTTCTCGATCATGGCAAGCGCTTCATCGAGCGATCCGGCCTTTTCGTCGACGTAGCGGGTGCGCAGGCGGAAATCGATGCGGGTCTCGTCGGACTCGACCGCGAGGCAGCAGGCGCCGGCCATCACGGCCGCGAGCGGCTGCGCGCCGCCCATGCCGCCGAGACCGCCGGTCAGGATCCACCTGCCCTTGAGATTGCCGCCGTAATGCTGCCGCCCCGCCTCGACGAAGGTCTCATAGGTGCCCTGCACGATGCCCTGCGTGCCGATGTAGATCCAGGAGCCGGCCGTCATCTGGCCGTACATGGCAAGGCCCTTCCTGTCCAGCTCGTTGAAGTGATCCCACGTCGCCCAGTGCGGCACGAGGTTGGAATTGGCGATCAGCACGCGCGGCGCGTCCTTGTGCGTGCGGAACACGCCGACCGGCTTGCCGGACTGCACCAGAAGCGTCTCTTCCTCGCCCAGCGTCTTCAGCGTCGCGGCGATGCGGTCGAAATCCTCCCAGGTCCGGGCGGCGCGGCCGATGCCGCCGTAGACGACGAGTTCATGGGGATTTTCCGCAACATCGGGGTCGAGGTTGTTCATCAGCATGCGCAGCGGCGCTTCGGTCGCCCAGCTCCGGGCGTTCAGCTCCGGGCCGCGCGGCGCGCGAATCTCGCGAACGTTGTGGCGTGGATTGGTCATGTGCGTCAGTCCCCTGTTCTATTTCTTGAAATCGTGCGCGATGCGTTCGAGACGCGTCAGGATGTGCTTCAGATGCGGGCGCAAGCGCTCCGCCTTGCGCTCGTCACAGGAAAACGGCGGCTCCTCCACCGAGAGATGGGTGGACTGGGCAAGCTCCATCTGGATGGCATGCACGCCCGTTTGCGGCCTGCCGTAGTGGCGGGTCGTCCAGCCGCCCTTGAACCGGCCGTTGAGGATTCCGCTGAACCCTTCCGCACCGGCGACAATCTCGACCACGGCGCGCTCGATTTCCCCGGCGCAGGTCGCACCGCCATCGGTGCCGATGTTGAAGTCGGGAAGCTTGCCCTCGAACAGAAAGGGGATATGCGAGCGGATCGAGTGGCAGTCGTAGAGAATGGCGATGCCGTGGAGCGCCTTGATGCGCTCGACCTCGGCCCGCAAGGCCGCGTGATAGGGGCCATGGAAGACGGCGAGACGTTCGGCGATGTCCTCCGCGCCCGGCTCCGCCCCCCCGTTCCAGATGGGCTCGCCATCGAAATCGGTTCGCGGCACAAGCCCGGTCGTGTTCTGGCCGGGATAGAGGCTGGTGCCGGCCGGATCGCGGTTCGCGTCGATGACGTAGCGGTGGAAGGTGGCGCGGACGACGGTGCCGTCTTCCAGCAGGCCGTCGTACAGATCATGGATATGCCAGTCCGTATCGGCCAACCGCCGGCCGTTGTCGTTCAATCTGCGCCAGATGTCGTCGGGAACATCGGTTCCGGTATGCGGCATGCCGAGAATGACGGGAGATGTGCCCTGTCGGACTTCGAAAACGCTCATCGCTCGATCTCCGTTGAAAATATTGGCTCTGACGGCGCCCCGACAGCGGCCGTGATCTGCGCATTCAGGGCGTCAGGCGTTGGCCCCTGAAGATGCGGGCATGCAGCGGATTGAAGCCGATGCGATAAACAAGCTCGGCCGGCCGGGCTATGTCCCAGACGGCGAAGTCGGCCGATTTCCCGACTTCAAGCGTTCCCGTGATCGATAGCAGGCCGAGGGCGCGCGCGGCCTCGCGCGTGACGCCCGCCAGGCATTCGTCGACGTTCAATCCGAAAAGCGTGGCGGACATGTTCATGGCCAGCAGCAGCGAGGTCAGCGGCGAGGTGCCCGGATTGCAATCCGTCGCGATGGCGATCGGCGCGCCGGCGTCGCGCAAAGCCCGCACCGGCGGCAACTGCTTTTCCCGCAGGGTATAAAAGGCCCCCGGCAGCAGCACGGCCACGGTCCCGGCCGCCGCCAGGGCGCGGGCGCCGTCTTCATCGAGATATTCGAGATGATCCGCCGAAAGCGCCCCGCGGGAAGCCGCAAGCCGGGCGCCGCCGAGATTGCTCAACTGCTCGGCGTGCAGCTTGACGGGAAGCCCGAGCCTCTCCGCAGCGTCGAAGACGCGGGAAATCTCGTCACAGGAAAACGCTATGCTCTCGCAGAACCCGTCGACCGCATCGACCAGCCCCTGACGGGCCGCCGCTTCGAGACCCGGAACGACCACATCCGCGATGTATCCGGCATTGTCACCACAATAGGCTTCGGGCGTCGCGTGCGCGGCCAGATAGGTGGTTCTGATGCGCACGGGCCGAAGCCTGGCGAGTTTTCTGGCGGCCCGCAGCATCTTCAATTCGGCATCGATGTTGAGACCGTAGCCCGACTTGATCTCCACGGTGCAGACGCCTTCCGCGAGGAGCGCGTCCAGACGGGGCAGCGCCTGCCGCACCAGCTCGTCTTCCGACAATTCGTTGGTCGCCTTGACGGAAGAGATGATGCCGCCGCCCGCCCGCGCAATCTCCTCATAGGAGGCGCCGGCCAGCCTCATCTCGAACTCCAGCGCCCGGTCGCCGCCGTAGACAAGGTGCGTGTGGCAATCGACCGGCGCAGGCGTGATCCAGCGGCCCTCCAGATCGATTTCAGCCGCCCCCCGCGTCAGGGCTGGAGGGAGATTTGCGTCAGTGCCGACATAGGCGATCCGTTCGCCCTTGACGACGATCGCGCCCGCTTCGACGACACCCAGGCCGCCCGCTCCTTCCGCAACGGTCGCCAGGCGCGCATTCCTCCAGACAACGGTTTCCTCATCGGATGTGGACGGTGCCTCTGACAATTTCGGTCCCCGCTATCTGCATTTGTCTTTCCTTATTATGATTTTGTATATACCATTTATGCGAATTGCAAGCACCAAGTTGCGCGCATCGGGGATCGCCGAGCCATATTCGAGGGGGCAAGCCATGGCAATGATGAACGGAACAGCACTTTTCGCGCAGAAGGCCCTTTTGCCGGACGGTTGGCGCGACCGCGTTCGGCTGCTGGTCGAGGATGGGATCATCGTATCGGTTGAGGCGGATGCGACGCCGGCACCGGGCGACGAACGCCATGAGCTGATCCTGTCCGCGATGAGCAATCTCCACAGCCACGCCTTCCAGCGCGCCATGGCCGGGCTGACTGAAACGCGCGGGCCTGCCGACGACAGCTTCTGGAGCTGGCGCAATACAATGTATCGTTTCGCCCTGACGATGAGCCCCGAGGATGTCGAGGCCGTCGCGGCGCAGCTATACATGGAGATGCTGGAAGCAGGCTTCGGCCGTGTGGGCGAGTTCCACTACCTGCATCACGGACCGGACGGCGATCCCTACGCCAACATTGCCGAAATGGCGGAGCGTATCGTCGCCGCCGCGCATATTGCGGGCATAAACCTGACATTGCTGCCGGTATTCTACGCCCATTCGGGTTTCGGCGGGCTTGCGCCGGCGGACGGGCAACGGCGCTTCATCAATTCGCTGGACAGCTTCGAGCGCCTGATGAGCGGCTGCCGGTCGCTGATCGGCCAATGCGAGGGCGCCGCGCTCGGCGTCGCGCCGCACAGCCTGAGAGCCGTCACCCCGCAAGAGCTTGACGCGATCGTTCAGGCGTCGGCCGGGGGACCGATCCATATTCACATCGCGGAACAGACGAAGGAGGTCGCCGATTGCCTCGCGTGGTCTTCCGCCCGCCCCGTCGAATGGCTGCTGGACAACGCGTCGGTGGATGAGCGCTGGTGCCTCATTCACGCCACCCACATGACGGAGGCCGAAACCCGAAGCCTGGCGCGCAGCGGCGCCGTCGCCGGACTGTGCCCCATAACCGAGGCGAATCTCGGCGACGGCATCTTCTCCGGCCACATCTTCCTTGAGGAAGGAGGCCGGATCGGTGTCGGCTCCGACTCGAACGTCCTCATTTCCCTGAACGGGGAACTGCGGCAACTCGAATACTCGCAGCGGCTGGGGCGTCAGGCGCGAAACGTTCTGGCCGCGCCCTATCAATCCACCGGCCGTCATCTGCTGGATTCGGCGGCCCACGGCGGCGCTTTGGCGTTGCATGCGACGACCGGCATCGTCACGGGCCACCCCGCCGACATGCTGTCGCTCGATCTCACCGCCGCCCCGTATCTGGTGAACGACGAAATTCTGGATCACTGGATCTTTGCCGAGGGGGTAACGGTCGACAGCGTCTGGATTCGCGGCCGCCGGCAAGTCGTCGCGGGCCGCCATGTCGCGCGCGATGAAATCAATCGCCGGTTCGTGACGACGATGCGGAAACTGCTCCGTCAGTGAGCGCCCGGCCGGCGTGACATCGTTTTCCTCCGGCCGAACCCGAAGCCGTTCAAAAGAAAGGGGCGCCGGGCGCCCCTTTCTTCTTGATGGCCATCTTCACCTCTCCACCGCCCGACGCATGCCGATACTGAGCGATTCCTTTTGATCCGAAACCGCTTCAGCTACGGCGACCGGTAAAGACGTTGAGGCCCACGAGGCGATCGATGACGAGGACGATGATCGCGGAGCCGATGACCGACCAGGTCGAAACCGCCGCGATGATCGGCCTGTATTGGTACAGGAGATATTCGTAGATCTTGATCGGCAGCGGCTGCAACTCGCGCGGCGTGAGAAAGACGGAGATGGAAAAATCGTTCCACGACGTAATGAAGGCGAACAGAAAGCCCGCAATGACGCCCGGCTTGATCAGGGGCAATGTGACTGACACGAATGTTCGCCAGGGGGTCGCGCCCACGCTGCTGGCCGCATCTTCCAGCGCGGGATCGAGATGCTCCGTGACCGCCGTGATGGTTCGCACCGGATAGGGCATGGTGATGATCACATGGCCGATCATCAGGATGAACAGGTTGGTGACGCCGAACGCATAGATCATGACGGAATAGAGCGACAAGGCGAAGATCACCGAAGGGACGAGCAACGGCCCCATGAACGACAGGGTCAGCACCCTGGCCACCGCCGGCGGCGCCTTCCGCAACTGGAGCGCGACCGGAAGGGCGAAGAGCGTCGAGATCGAAGCCGCCGCAACCGCCACGACAAGGCTGATCAGCGCGCCATTGACGAAGCTGCCTTCCGTGAGCGCCGCGACCATCCAGTGCAAGGTCAGTTGGCGCGGCGGGAAGAACATCGCTTCCGCGTTGAGCGCGGCGCCGGCCACCACGACAAGCGGCGCGACGACGAAGATGAACGCGAAGAAGGCGGCGATTCCCAGCCCCGTCGGCAAGGGCAACCGCCATTTCCCGTTTGATATTGCTGTCGAGACGGTCATGCTGCTTTCCTCGCCGTGCGGAAGGTTCGACTGATGACGAGCAGATAGAGCGCCGTGATCACGATGCTCAGCATCGTCAGGCTGATCCCGACCGCGGCGGCGAACGGGAAGTTGCCCTGCACCGTCGCCTGATCATAGGCCATCTTGCCCATCATCCTGACCCGGCCGCCCCCCATGAGCGAGGGAATGGCGAAGGCCGCGGCGTTCAGGGTGAAGGCGATCAGCGTGCCCGCCACGACGCCCGGGAGCGACAGCGGAAAGGTCACGGCCCAGAAGGTCCTGATCCGGTTCGCGCCGACGCTGGCCGCCGCCTCCTTGAGCGCCGGATCGATCGCGGCGATCACGCCGATGAGAGGCAGGACGACATAGGGCACGGCGATCTGCACCAGTCCGATCAGCACGCCAAGCTCGGTATACATGATGCGAACCTTCGGCAGGCCGATCATGGTCAACGCGCTGTCGATCAGCCCGCCGCTCATCAGCAGAACGTTCAAGCCGAATATTCGAATGACGATGTTGACCGAGAGCGAGACGACCACCATGCTGGTGAGAAAGCCTCTGCGATGCGGGGGAAGCTCGGCAATGTAATAGGCGAGCACGTATCCGACGATCAGTGCCAGCACCGTGGAGGCAACCGAAAGCTTCACGGTCGTCCAGAGCGCCGTTTCCAGATAGAAGGGATCCGTCCAGAAACGCGCGTAATGCTCCAGCGTGCCGGTGAATGCGGGCGGACTGCCGACCTCGTGCGTCGACATGCTCGTCGCCACGAGCCAACCCATGGGCACGAAAAAGAAAAGGATGACGAAGACGAACGGCACGAACAGCGGCGCTTGCGTGGCCCACGCAACGGCCCGCTCCCGGAGCCCGCCGTGATCGTCAGTCTGTGGCAATGACGGCGTTGGCGACATTGATCCTCACCTTGTCTCCGGGTTTCAGGACATCGACATTCGATCGTTCCTGCAAGAAGACCGATGTCTCGGGATCGTGATTCAGCTTGATCCCGTATCGTACCGCCGAGCCCTCGTAGATCACGTCGCCCACGGTGCCTGCGAGCTGGTTCGCCGGCGGCTGATCGCCCTGCCGCTCCAGCACGAGCCACTCGGGCCGAATGATGACGGTGACTTTTTCGCCGGCCGGTTTCACCGAGGGCGCATAGGCGCCGACGACGGCACCGTTGCCGAGCCTGATCCGGGCCCTGCCCTCTCCTGCGTTCTCCACCAGCTCGCCGGGCAGGAAATTGGCGCTTCCGAGGAAGCCGGCGACGAACCGGTTCGCCGGACGCTCATACACGGTTCGCGGATCGGCAATCTGCTGTATCCTCCCCGATTGCATGACGACGACCTGATCCGACATGGAGAGCGCCTCCTCCTGATCATGGGTGACGAACAACATGGTCACGCCGAGAGACCTCTGGAGACGCTTCAGCTCGATGCGCAGTTCTTCCCTCAGCCGGCGATCGAGATTGGAGAGGGGCTCATCGAGAATGATCACCTCGGGATCGATGGCGAGAGCCCGCGCCATGGCGACGCGCTGCTGCTGCCCGCCGCTCAGCTCGCGCGGATAGCGATCCTTCAATCCCGTCAACTGAACCATGTCGAGCGCCCGGTCCACGCGGCGGGCGATCTCCTCCCGGCCCAGCTTGCGAATGCGCAGGCCGAACCCGAGGATCTCGGCGACGGTCATATGGGGCCAGAGAGCGTAGTTCTGAAAAACGACGCCGATGTTGCGCCTGTAGGGCGGCAGGCGCGTCACTTCCCTGCCCCTGATCGAGACATGCCCGCTATCGGGGATGATGAATCCCCCGATAACACGCAGCGTCGTCGTCTTGCCGCACCCGCTGGGACCAAGAACGGTGATGAACTCACCGCGCCTGACCTGGAGGGAGACGTCATCGAGCACGGTGACGGCTCCGTAACGCTTGCCGCAATGCGACAGCTCGATATCGAAATTCCCGGCCATTAGCGTTGAATTTCCCGTTCCCAGCGCTGCTGCCACTGATCGTAGACCGAGACGATGTACTTCCAGTCGGCGCTTTGCAGATCCTTCACGTTATCCGGCGTGATCATGATCTTCGCCTGCACTTCCGCCGGCAGCCTGACTTCACGGTTCGTCGGGAAATATCCGAGGCGCGCCGCCATGTTGAGACCGGATTCCGGGCTCAGCAGATGGTTGACCAGCTTCTGCGCCAGCTCGGCGTTCGGCCGGCCGGCGACGACGCTGAGCGTGGAGGCGAGCGGGAAAAAGCCTTCCTTCGGAATGGTGCCCTGGATCTTGACGCCTTCGGTGTCACTCGCCCACGCAATGCGGCCGTCCGTCCACATGCTCATGGAGATTTGATCGTTGCGATAGAGTTCCAGATGGTGAGCGTGGGAATCGACCCAGACATCGATGTTCCGGGCGATTTTCGCCACCTCGGCGAAGCCGGCGTCGGGATCGCGCTCGCTGCCGCCGGCGCGCTTGGCGAACAGGGTGATCAGGTCGATGTTTTCCGGGCGGAAGCCGCGCAGGGCGATGCGGCCCTTGTATTCGGGCTTCGCCAGATCATACCAGGATTCCGGGGCCTTGACCTCCGCCGGGTTGTACGCGACCACATATGCGCCGAAATTCGCCGCCACGACCGCGTCGGAGTAGATGGCGTTCGGATAGAGGTTCTTCAGGTTGGGAACCAGGCCGGGATCGAGGGGCACGAACGCCTTTTCCGCTTCCATACGGAGGGCGAACACCGGATCGGACACGATCACGTCGACTTCCTTGTTGCGAACTCGGGCGATGTTGTTCGCACCCGAGCCCGCAACGATGGTGATCTTGACGCCGTTTTCCTGCTCGAAGGACTTGACGCTCGCAGCCATCGCCTCGTCGTAGGCGCCGCCGAACCCGCTAAGGATCAGCTCTCCCTGTTGCGCCAGAGTGGCCGAACTCAGCGCGCAGGCCGCCGCCATCATCATGCCGCCGACGACGGCTTTCCTGAATTGCCATTTCATGGATATGCTCCCCTGTGGTTGGAATTGCTCCGCTCCGACGCGATCGGGACGAGATGAAGCGTTTCCCGTCCGGCACGACGCCGGAACGCGAGCATTCAGCTGATTTTCCGGTTTCATGAACGGCCCCTCTCGTTCCAGGGGCATATCAGTTCGCAGACGAACGGCGCCCTCGGCGGGTCCGCCACGGGACACCGGCTGCAAGTTCAGCGCAATTGAACAGGTCCCGCCGGAGGTTTCGACATCGAAAGCCTCCAAAGCTCCTCAAGGCATGCGGCCGCTCAGGCGTGCGACTGCCCCGGATCACGCCGGAAAGCCGACGGACGGCAAGGATTCCCGCCGCAGGCCGCGCTCTCGGGAGCGTGACCGATCATCTCAGGTTCGAACCGGAATGTCATTGCATCGTTCTCCTCTGTCCGCATTTTTTCTGCGGTTTGGTATATACATATTATCAGGTAGGATCGGCCGATCAAGTCACATTTTTCACTGCCCGGATTGAAACGGCCCCGCTGCGGGGCCGCATGACCTGTCGTTCTCAGGCGCGTTCAACGGTCAGGAAGACGGGCTCCTTCGTCTCGAAGGTGCTCTTCAGCACGGCGCGCCCCACTTCCGTAAGCAGATCGCGGTATTCGGGCAGGATCTCGCCGAGAACGGGGGTTTCGATGTCTTCGGTGACTTCGCCATATTGAACGATGAGCTTGTTGCCGGTTCCCTGCGAATAGCGAATGCGGCCGACGGGAGCGTCGCACTGGCGCTCCTTCACATGCACGGGCGAGGTGCTGACGACGGGCGCCCAGGCGTACATGGATTCACCGCTGACGACGGCGTGGTCCTGCACAACGGTGAAGGGCAGTTGGCTGAGAACGTCGTCGCAAAGTTCCGGGTTTTCCTTCGTGGCGAAAACCGCAATGACGCTGATGCCCAACGGCTGCCAGGTCAGGCGGACTTTTTGGCCGTCGGCGATGTGAACGCGGCGCGAAAGGTCCGCCAGCGCCGCGACCGAGCCCTCCGGCGCGGTATAGGTGAGATGCTTGCCGATGTCCCACGGGAAATAGTGGAACGACCAGGCCGCAAGGCGATTGAGATACCCGAGGAAAGCGCGAACGGCCTCGATGGCCTCTTCACGGCTTGAAGCGGTCGGCAGATGCTTGCTCACGGCGGCCGCGAGCGCGCCCATCTGGGGAAAGCCGCTGTACCGGAGATAGTTGCTGTATGCATAGTCGAAGCGATCGACGAGCGCGCAACATTGCTCCAGGGAGAACCGCCGATCTTCGAACGTCTTCAGAAGCGGATACCAAGTATACATGGACTGGTCGCGGATCATGCCGTTCGCGAAATCCCATGTCGTGAAATATTGATTGTTGGTACCGACTTCCAGTTTGCCGCTGCGAATTTGAAGAATTTCCCCCGGTTCGGTGCTTTCGATAGCGATCGTTGCTTCCTTCACCGCCTTAACGACGTCATTCAAGCTGTTAAACGACATTTCGCAGATTCCTGTCTTTGACCGAGCGGCAACCAGCCCGCACCGTGCCAGCATATCCAATGAGGCAGTTTTGTATATACCAAAAATGGAATTTGTTCGGGCAATCGGATCCGGCATTTCGGAGAATCGAAACAAACAAAGTACATAATCACTGAAAGCAGCCTGCCTTCGCGCCGGAACCGGCAAGGAAAGGCCGAATCCGGTTGGAGGGCCGCCGCGGAATCGATTCACGGGAAAGAGCGAATTCCTGCGCAGATGTAGACAAAATACCTATTTTGTATGGTATTTTTCTATTCCATTCGCAGAAATATGCCTTGCGGAACGCGGAATGACCTATATGGTATATACCTATTCGGGCCATTTATCTCATCTGGCCTGATCAATTACCAAAATGGGGATATGAAATGGGTAGGCTGATTGATATCGCATGGCCGGAGCTCGACATCGTTGTGGTGGCCGAACTCGCGGACGAGGAAAACCCGGAACTTTGCGAAGAGTTCTGGCAGGATCTTCCCTTCAAGGTGATGCAGGCCCATCCGGTGGTGTCGGGAGAGTCGCTTTATGCGTGGACGCCGACGATCAGCACCGCGCCGGTTCGCCTGCGCCGCCGCATCATCGATTGCGCGGTCGGCGATCTGAGGTATTCGCAAGCCACCGGCAACAAATTCTCGATCCAGTACGGCAAGGGGCTTGAGCCGCTCGCCCAGCCGGTGCTTGGAAAAGTCCTGCCTGAATATCACCATCTGTTGCCGGTCGTCGGAAAGGCGATATGGAACAACCTGTTCTTCGCCAAGGAAAAAATCTTTGTCGAAGTGAAGCCGCACGACCCGTCGCAGACCTTCACGGGTGAAGGCCGCTTCGCGAACCTCAAGGGCGTCGCGGCGGAATTCTACAACGAGGCGAAGCGAATCCAGACGGTGGAGCCGGAAGACCTGCGGCGCATACGCACCGGCGAGATCGGCGACACGGGAACATACGGCCAGTATTTCACTGCCTGGGATTTCGCCAACGGCATGTTGCGCGATTACATCATGTACACCGCCTATCCGCTCCTGAAGCTGATCGACACGCTTTCCCACGAGGACTTCGTGGCGGCTGTCGACGCGTTCGATCCGGCCTATTCCGAATATCTCGGCTATTCGGGGCTGAACACGCTTCTCGACTTCTCGAACAAGCTGCGCGCCGCCATCCGCGAGACCGACGACAAGGAGGAACTGCGCACGCTTCTGCGGACCTTCATTATGTACGGCAACCGCCTCTGCGCCTGGTCGTACCACTACTTCCCCTGGTATCTCGGCATGTTCTACGGCCGGGCCGTGAACGGCCAGGAATTCCCCGGCCGCTTCAACCCGGTCAAGCCCGCATAATCAACCCTGTAGCGCAAGAACCCGTGTCATGGGCGGCCTTCACACCGAAGGCCGCCCATGTCATTTGCGGAGAGAGCGCTTTACATCCGCGTGAATTTCGTATGGTATATACAAATATAGGGCATATTGCGAATATGTCTGGCCAACCCTTATCCTTCCAAGGTATCGATATGTCGCGCACGCTTGTTCCCGGAAATGTCTCGCTCGAAACATTGGCAGCCGTCTACGAGAACTCGTGGATCCCCGTGCTGGATGAGAACGCCCTGAAGCGGGTGCAGGCGTCGGCCGACAGGGTCGCCGAGATCGCCGGCGGCGAGAAGGCGCATTACGGGATCAACACCGGCTTCGGCAAGCTCGCGAGCGTGCGCATTCCCGCGGGCGACGTCGAGACCTTGCAGCGGAACCTGATCCTCTCTCATTGCTGCGGCGTGGGCGCTCCGCTCGCCGATGGCATCGTTCGGCTCATCATGACGCTGAAACTGATTTCCCTCGGACGGGGCGCCTCGGGCGTGCGGCCGCAGGTCATCCACACGCTCGGCGCCATGCTGGAGAAAAACGTTCTTCCGGTCATTCCCGGGAAGGGGTCCGTCGGGGCATCGGGCGACCTTGCGCCGCTCGCCCATATGACGGCGGCCTTGATCGGCGAGGGCGAAGCGAAATTCGACGGCGAGGTCATGCCGGCGAAGGAAGCCCTTGCAAAGGCGGGCATCGCCCCGATCATCCTGAGGGCCAAGGAGGGCCTTGCGATGATCAACGGCACCCAGACGTCGACCGCGCTCGCCCTGGCCGGGCTCCTCCGCGCCCATCGCGCGCTGATTTCGTCGCTGGTTTCCGGCGCGCTCTCCACCGACGCCGCCATGGGGTCGACATCGCCTTTCCACCCGGAGATCCATGCGCTTCGCGGCCATCAGGGCCAGATCGACGCCGCCGCGGCGCTGAGCGCGCTGATGAGCGGCTCGGAAATCCGCGCAAGTCACGAAGAAGGCGACGAGCGCGTGCAAGATCCCTATTGCCTGCGCTGCCAGCCCCAGGTCGTCGGCGCGTGTCTGGATCTTCTGCGCCAGGCGGCGCGCACCCTGATCGTCGAGGCGAACGCGGCCACGGACAATCCGCTCGTCCTGTCCGACGGAACGATCGTCTCCGGCGGCAACTTCCACGCGGAGCCCGTCGCGTTCGCGGCGGATCAGATCGCAATCGCCGTCTGCGAAATCGGCGCCATCGCCCAGCGGCGCATCGCCCTGCTGGTGGACCCCGTCCTGAGTTACGGATTGCCGGCTTTCCTGACACCCAAGCCCGGCCTCAACTCCGGCTTCATGATCGCGGAAGTCACCTCGGCGGCGCTGATGTCGGAGAACAAGCAGATGGCGCATCCCGCTTCGGTGGATTCCACCCCGACCTCGGCGAATCAGGAAGACCATGTTTCCATGGCCTGCCATGGCGCCCGCCGCCTCCTCCAGATGACCGAAAACCTGTTCGCGATCGTGGGCATCGAGGCCATCAGCGCCGCGCAGGGCATCGATCTGCGCGCGCCCCTCACCTCCAGCCCGGCGCTCGATGCCGTCCGCGAGGTCATACGTGCCGAGATACCGAAGCTCGATGACGACCGCTACATGGCGGGGGACCTCAACCGCGCGACCGGGCTTATCGCGGACGGCCGCCTGATCGCCCCGTTGGCGGGCGAGATCCTGCCGGCTCTCCGACCGGCCGCGCCCCTTTGATGTACGTGCAAATCACCATATGTTATATACCAATAAGAAGTTTTTTTCAGATGGTGAGAGAGGTACGATCGTGAGCTATTCCCCCATCCTCAAGGCAGCATCTTCCGCCCATGGATGAGCTTGCAACGGAAAAACAGGCCTCGTCTCGCTACGCGGAGATTCAGCGCGACATCGAGAGCAAGATAGCGACCGGAGAATGGGGGCCGGGCACCCGGATTCCGCCGGAACGCGAATTGGTCGAGCTCTATAACTGTTCGCGGATGACGGTGAACAAGGCCCTGTCGAGCCTGGCCGCTTCCGGCATGATTTCCCGGAAGCGGCGGTCCGGCTCTTTCGTCGCGCCGCCGCGGATCGAAGAGCCGCTGATGCATATTCAGGACATCCATGCGGAGGTATTGGCGATCGATCGAACCTATTCGTTCGAGATCACCAACCGCAGCATTCGAAAAGCGACCGATCAGCTCGACGCGCGCCATGTCGGCGTCCCCATCGGAACGCGCCTTCTGACCCTCGAGGTCATGCACTACGCCGACAATCTCCCGTTTACGATGGAGACGCGCCAGATTAATCTCGATGCCGTTCCGCAAGTGGAAAGGCTTCAGTTCAAGGATGAGCCGCCCGGCAGTTGGCTATTGCACAATGTGCCGTTTACCGAGGGGGAACATTCGATACGGGCCGTGTCGGCGGATGCCATTCTCGCCAAAAGGCTGCAAGTCGTCGAACGCACCGCGTGCATTTCCGTCGCTCGCAGGACATGGCTGGACGGGCAACTCATCACTTTCGTCCGCCTCATTTACCCCGGCGATCGGCACCGCTTCGTCGTTCGCTTCAACTCCTCGACACAGCCAGGCGTCTCCTAGGGTCGAGACTCAACGCAACCAGCATGTGACGAGCGCCGCGAGGCATAGAGAAGCGAGATAGTTTCTGGCCAGCTTGTCGTATCTGGTTGCGATGCGCCTGAAATCCTTGAGGCGGCAGAACAT